>NZ_JBHVJX010000031.1:0-90883 GCF_042798755.1 Streptomyces sp. NPDC057743 | reverse complement strand
GGTCGGTGCGTGCTCTCGGCGTGCCGGGCGGCGGCCCCTGTACTGGACGTACTGGGGTCGTCGCCCGGTGCGGCGAGAGTGCGTGCCGGGCGCCGCCCGGCAGACGGGAGTTTGACGACAGGACCTAGGCCCCGTCGGGGGCGAGCAACTGCTGTAGCAGGTCCCGGAATTCGGCCTCGAAGGCGTCGTAGCGGGCGCGGAGCGCGGCGCCCGGCCAGGTGTCGGGGAGGAGGGGCGCGGGCAGCAGCGGGTCGGTGAGGAGGTGGCGGAGGACGGCCGCGGCGGCGGTGAAGCGGTCGGCCGGGGCATCGGCGCGGTCCAGCACGGTCGACAGCTCGCCGGCGCGGGCCGCCCAGCCGTCCAGGTCCCACAGGCCGCGGGCGAGGGCGGCCGGGTCGCCGTCGGGGCTGCCGGTGAACCAGGTGCACTGCGCGGTGGCCACCTCGGAGCGGGGCCGGTCGAGATTGGCGGGGCGCAGCCAGCTGCCCTCGCGCAGCTCGGCCAGCCGCAGCGCCGCCATCGCCTGGCGCAGCGCGGCGCGTTCGGCCGGCGGGCGGCTGCCGTCCGCGCTGACCACGGCGATCTCCCACTCCCCCGACCAGGGGCGGGTCCGGGGCGCACGGCTCTCGTCCTGCCGGGCCTGGCGCTCCAGCAGCCGGGCGGTCAGCGCGTAACTGCCCGCCCGGTGGCGGAGGTCGCCGGCGGCCACCATCCGGGAGAGCGCGACCCGGACGGTGCCCTCGGCGATGCCGAAGAGTTCGCCGACCCGCACCAGCGCGCGCACCGGCAGCCGCGGCGGGTGGTGGCCGAGCAGGGTGCTCAGCACGACGGAGCGGGCGGTCAACGGTCGGAGGGCGAGGGGGACATCGTTCATAGGTGCCGGAAGTCTAGGTCGTGCGGACGGGCGGGGCGGAACGAGGGCGGACCGGGGCGGACCAGGGCGGACGGGATGCGGACGCGGTGTGCGCCCCCGGCGGCGGCCGACATTCCATGACGCTCCCCCCTTACGCACTTCCTCCACCCGTAGGAAATCTGTAACGTCATTGCCATGACCGTCACCCATGAAGTAACCAATCAGGCCCCGCCACTGGCCGAGTTCAGCGCCGCGGACGAGCCCGCGTTGCTGGAGGCGCTGCGCCGGGAGGGCGGCGCGTGGGGCGAGGCCGAGGTGGTCGAGCTCGGCGCGCTGGCCGGGTCCGCGCAGGTGCAGGACCGGGCACACTGGGCGGAGCAGCAGCCGCCCCGGCTGCACACCCACGACCGGTACGGGCACCGGGTGGACGAGGTCGAATTCCACCCGGCCTGGCACCAGTTGATGACCACCGCGGTGGAGCACGGTCTGCACGCCGCGCCGTGGACCGACCGGCGCCCGGGGGCGCATCTGGTGCGCGCCGCCAAGTTCTACGTCTGGTCGCAGGCCGAGGCCGGCCACGGCTGCCCGATCTCGATGACCTACGCCGCGGTGCCCGCGCTGCGCGCCGCGCCCGAACTCGCCGCGCAGTACGAGCCGTTGCTCGCCGCCCGCGCCTACGACTTCGGGCTGCGCGCCCCGCTGACCAAGCGCGGGCTGATCGCCGGCATGTCGATGACCGAGAAGCAGGGCGGCTCGGACGTGCGGGCCAACACCACCGCCGCGGTGCCGGCCGGGGACGGCAGCTACCGCCTCACCGGCCACAAGTGGTTCACCTCGGCCCCGATGAGCGATGTCTTCCTGGCGCTGGCCCAGGCCCCCGAGGGGCTGACCTGCTTCCTGGTGCCGCGGGTGCTGCCGGACGGCGGCCGCAACGGGATGCGGCTGATGCGCCTGAAGGACAAGCTGGGCAACCGCTCCAACGCGTCGTCGGAGATCGAGTACGAGGACGCCGTCGCCTGGCCGGTCGGCGAGCCGGGCCGCGGGGTGCGGACCATCGTCGAGATGGTGAACATGACCCGGCTGGACTGCGTGCTGGGTTCGGCGGCCGGGATGCGGGCGGGGCTGCGGCAGGCGCTGCACCACACCGCCCACCGGCGGGCGTTCGGGCGGGAGTTGGACCGGCAGCCGCTGATGCGCGCGGTCCTGGCCGATCTGGCGGTGGAGTCGGAGGCGGCCACCGTGCTGGGGATGCGGCTGGCGGCCGCGGTGGACCGGTCGGGGGCCGGCGACGCCGGGGAGGCGGCACTGCGCCGGCTGGCGCTGGCGGCCGGGAAGTACTGGGTGTGCAAGCGGGGCAGCGGCCACGCGGCGGAGGCCCTGGAGTGCCTGGGCGGCAACGGCTACGTCGAGGACTCCGGGATGCCGCGGCTGTACCGGGAGGCGCCGCTGCTGTCGATCTGGGAGGGCTCCGGCAATGTCGCCGCGCTCGACGTGCTGCGCGCGCTGAGCCGTGAACCGGCCGCGCTGGACGCCTACTTCGCCGAGGTGGACGCCGCGGCCGGTGCCGACCGGCGGCTGGACGCGGCGGTGGCCGGGCTGCGCAAGCTGCTCGGCGCGCTGGGCGATCCGGAGCGGGCCCAGCTCATGGCCCGTTCGCTGGCGGAGCGGCTGGCACTGGTGCTCCAGGGGGCGCTGCTGGTGCGGCACAGCACCCCTGCGGTCGCCGATGCGTTCTGCGCCTCCCGGTTGGACGGCGAGTGGGGGCACGCCTTCGGCACCCTGCCGCCCGGCGTGGGCCACGCCGCGATCCTCGGGCGCGCCCGGTCCGGCGCGGACGCCGTCTGATGGCCGACGAGCCCGGGGCGGCCGTGCGCGTCGAGCGGGCAGGGCCGGTGACGACGGTGGTGCTGTCCCGGCCCGCGGCCCGGAACGCGGTGGACGGCCCGACGGCCCGTCAACTCGCCGATGCCTTCCGCGCGTTCGACGCCGATCCGGACGCGCGGGCTGCGGTGCTGTGGGGCGCGGGTGGCACGTTCTGCGCCGGTGCCGATCTGAAGGCGGTGGGCACCGCGCGCGGCAACCGGGTGGCGCCGGACGGCGACGGGCCGATGGGCCCGACCCGGATGCGGCTGGGCAAGCCGGTGATCGCGGCGGTCGCCGGGCACGCGGTGGCCGGCGGCCTGGAGTTGGCGCTCTGGTGCGATCTGCGGGTGGCGGAACAGGACGCGGTCTTCGGGGTGTTCTGCCGGCGGTGGGGCGTCCCGTTGATCGACGGCGGGACGGTGCGGCTGCCCCGGTTGATCGGCGCGGGCCGGGCGATGGACCTGGTCCTGACGGGGCGCCCGGTGCCGGCCGCGGAGGCCCTCGGCATCGGGCTGGTCAACCGCGTGGTGCCCACCGGCACCGCCCGCACCGCGGCCGAACGGCTGGCCGCCGAGCTCGCCCGCCTGCCGCAGGCGTGCCTGCGCAGCGACCGCGCCTCGCTGCTGGACTCGGAGGGGCGGGACGAGGAGACCGCGATGGCGACCGAACTCCGGTACGGCCAGGCCGTGTTGGCGGAGGGGTTGACGGGCGCGGCCCGGTTCGCGGCCGGCGCGGGGCGGCACGGCGCGCCGGACGACGCACGGTGACCGACCGCGAACCGCTCTCCCCGGAGCGGGGCGGCCCCGGCGCGCCCCGCCACCGGCCGGCCACCTGCGCGCGTCGTCGTACGCCGCCCGGTCGGCCCGGTGCGGCGCGCCGTCACCGGGAGTGAGGACGAGCGGGAGTGCGGCTCCCAGGGGCCCCGCCTAGGGCCTGTCCGGTGGGTCAGGGTCGGAGAGGCCGGGGCGTCTGGTGCGGTACATCGCAAGGCGCCGGAGCGGCCTGATAGCGGAGCTATTGGGGCGGTTCGGCAACGCCGCGAGGTGCCGTGCCAGACGTCGCGGCCCCGGCCATGACCCACCGGACAGGCCCTAAGGTGTTCGCATGGCCGAGCGGCCCCCCGACCCCTCCGCGGAGGGCGACGACCCCCGTGCCGACCGGGTAGCGCCCCGGGTCGAGGAGGAGGCACCCGGGGGGTCCGACCACGAGCCCATCGACCTGCGGGAGCGGCTCTCGCTCAACCGGATGGGCACCTTCGACTGGGATCTCGACAGCGGGTTCCTGGAGCTGGACCCCGGCGCCCTGGCGGTCTTCGACCTGCACCCCGGCGAGTACGACGGCGCGCCGCTGTCCCTGATCTCCCGGCTGCCGCCCGAGGAGGGGCTGCGCCTGGACGCGGCGCTGTCCCAGGCGCTCCAGGAAGGCAACGCCTCCTACGGCGCGTACTTCCGGATCCAGTGCCGGGACGGGACCCGACGGTGGACCCACTCCCAGGGCCGGATTCTGCGTGGCGCGCGAGGCGTGCCCTACCGGATCGTCGGCATCGTCCGGGAGGCGACCAGCGAGCTGGCCGACTCGGCGCTGCTGCGCTCGCTCCAGGAGGAGCGGCAGCGGCAGACGGTGATGGTGCAGCAGACCACCGCGGCGCTGGCCCGGGCGCTGTCGGTGCGGGACGTGACGCGGGTGTTGACCGGGCCCGGCGGCGCCCGGCGGTTCGGCGCGGACGCGCTGGTGCTGGGCCTGGTGGCGAACGACCGGTTCGAGGTGATCGCCACCGCCGGGCTGGACGGCGAGGTGCCCGGCGACATGATGAACTCCTGGCTGGACGACACCCTTCCGCTCTCCGAGGCGGTGCGTTCCCGACGCCCCGGCTTCCTGAGCACCCGCGGCGAGTTGGTCGCCCGCTACCCGCGGCTGCGCCCGTTCGTCGACGTGCTGCCGACCGGCAGCGCCGCCTTCCTGCCGCTGATCGCCCAGGACACCGTCCTCGGGGCGCTGGGGCTGTTCCACCACGAGCCGGCGGTGCAGTCGGCACAGGCCCGGAACCTGGCGCTGGCGCTGGCCGGTGTGGTGGCCCAGTCCTTGCAGCGGGCCACCCTCTTCGACCAGGAACGGGAGTTCGCGACCGGGCTCCAGGAGGCGATGCTGCCGCGCCGGCTGCCGCCGATCGCCGGCGGCGAGGTCACCGTCCGCTACCACCCGGCGAGCGTCGGCCGGGACGTCGGCGGCGACTGGTACGACGTGATCGCGCTGCCGCAGGGCCGCACCGGGCTGGTGGTCGGCGACGTCCAGGGGCACGACACCCACGCGGCAGCCGTGATGGGCCAGTTGCGGATCGCGCTGCGCGCCTATGCCAGCGAGGGGCACGCCCCGGAGACGGTGCTGGTGCGGGCCTCCCGTTTCCTGGCGGAGTTGGAGACCGAGCGGTTCGCGACCTGCACCTACGTCCAGGCGGACCTCACGTCGGGGGCGTTGCACCTGGCCCGCGCCGGCCACCTGGGGCCGTTGATCTGCAACAGTTCCCGGCACATCGACTGGCCGCGGGTGGCCGGCGGGCTGCCGCTGGGGCTGGCCACCGCCTTCGGGCAGGACCACTTCCCGGAGACCCAGTTGTTCCTGGAGTCGGGTTCGACGCTGCTGTTGTGCACCGACGGGCTGGTCGAGCAGCCCGGCCGGGACATCGCGGCCGGGATCGAGGCGCTCTCCGCCGCGGTCCGCTCCGGGCCCACCGAGCTGGACGCGCTGGCCGACCGGCTCTCGAACCTCCTGTGGGCGGAGCCCGGTTCGGACGACGACATGGCGCTGTTGCTGCTGCACCGCAGCGCGGTGCGCGGGGCGGCCGCCACACCGCGGCTGCGGCTGCACGTCCACCAGGCCGACCCGGCGGGCACCGCGGAGGTCCGCTCGGCGGTGCGCCGCACGCTGGACCAGTGGCGGGCCGGCGCGGTCGCCCACGATGTCGAGGTGGCCGCCTCGGAGTTGATCGCCAATGCGCTCACCCACACCGAGAGCGGCGCCCTGGTGTCGGTGGAGCTGCTGCTCGGCGCCCCGCGCCGGATCCGGCTGGAGGTCGAGGACCGGTCCAGTCAGTGGCCGCGGCGCCGGCGGCCCGGCGAGACCGCGACGTCGGGGCGGGGGCTGTTGCTGGTGGAGGCGCTGGCGGACCGGTGGGGCGCGGAGCCGAGGGGCGCCGGCAAGGCGCTGTGGTGCGAGTTCTCGGTGCCGGAGACCGCACCCGGAAACGGAGCCTGAAGCGGCCCGAACTCCGTTATGCCGTACGGGAGATGGCCGGGCGGCGCGCCGTCCCTGTGGGCACCGGCGAACGGGGTCGCAAACCGGGGTGATCGTGCCAGGATGGCGGCAACCGTTCGTCATGCAGGGGGAGGGCATCGATGAGTGGCAGACCCGACGGCCCGTGGTTCCCGCACGGGCCGACCAGTCGCGCCGTACTGATCGGCACCGGCCGGTTCACCGGTCTGCCGGCGATCCCGTCGGTGGCGGCCAACCTCCGGGGCCTGTGGGCGGCCCTGACCCACCCGGACCACGGGTTGTTGGCCCCGGAGCACATGTCCGATCCGGCCGACCTGGCGGTCGGTCAGCTCGACCTGGCCGGCACCTACACGCTGACGTCCACGACCCGCACGGCGCCCTCGCACGCGCCGGAGGGGGAGACCTACACCGCGTTCACCGGCGCCCTGTTGGACGCCCTGGCCGAACCGGTTCCGCTCACCCTCGACGAGGTCCACGGGCGGGTGGACCGCGCACTGCACAGCCGAGGGCTGCCCCGGCCGCAGCGCCGATCGGCCGGCGCGGCGGGCTCGTTGGTGCTGCTGCGGGGGCCGTCTGGGGTGCCGGGCGCGGCCCGCGGCGCCGGTCCGACGGCGCCTCCCCCGCCGAGGACGCCACCGCCCCCGCCCAGCGGCCCGCCGCCGTTCCAGATGGGCGCCCCCGTGCCGCCGCCGCGGTCGGCGCGTCGCCGCCGGCCGGTGCTGATCGCCGCCGCGGTCGGCGGTGCGCTCGCCGTACTGCTGACGTCGTCACTGGTCAAGGGGTGGTTCACGGACGACGGCGGGGGCTTCGGCAAGGCCACGGACGGCACCGTGTCGGGCGGGACCAACACGCCCGACCATACGGGCGGCTCCCCCAACACCGGTCTGCCGGGCGCCATATCGCCCACTCCGCACGCCCCACGCCCGGCCGTCGCCGCGAAGGTGGTCTACCGCGACCGGCGGGTCGTCTGGCGCGCCCCGAGCTGCACGGGCAGCATCTCCCAGGCCCTCGATCTCGACACGCCCGCGGTCACCGCGCAGACGGTGGACACCTCCGGGGGCACCACCCTGGACTACATCGGCTGCCAGAACGGGATAAACGGCGCCCAGGCCGTCATCACGCTCGCCGCCAGCTACGGCAGCCCGATCCGGGCGGGCACCGCGGACGCCCGGACGGACACCGGCGAGGCGTGCCGGGCGGCCGCCGAGGGCAGCCCGCTGGGCCCCAACACCAACGCCGGGAAGATCCCCGCCGGCACGGTCTGGTGCGTGGTGACCAAGCTGAACCAGGTGGCGCGGGTGACGTTCAGCAAGGTGGACACCTCGGACACCAGCAGCGGCGCCGGCCCGGGCAACCCGACCTTCGAGCTGACCGTCACGCTGTGGGCCGCGCCATGAACGGGCCGGGCGCCCCGGCGAGTTGGGGCGCCCGGCCGCGGTGCGTGGCGGGTCAGTCCTCGGGCCCGTACCACAGCGTGGTCATGTTGCAGAACTCCCGGATGCCGTGGCCGGAGAGCTCCCGACCGTAGCCGGAACGCTTGGCGCCGCCGAACGGCAGGCCGGGGTGGGAGGCGGTCATGCCGTTGAAATACACCCCGCCGGCCTGCAAGTCCCGGGCCAGGCGCTGCTGTTCGGCGGCGTCCCGGGTCCAGGCGTTGGAACTGAGGCCGAACGGCGTGTCGTTGGCGAGGGCGACCGCCTCGTCGAGGTCGGCGACGCGGTAGAGCGTGGCGACCGGGCCGAACGCCTCCTCGTGGTGGATCCGCATGCCCGGGGTGATGCCGGTGAGCACGGTCGGCTCGTAGAACCAGCCGGCGTGCCGGTCCGGCGGGCGGCGGCCGCCGCACAGCGCCCGGGCGCCCTGGTGGACCGCGTCGTCGACCAGTTCCTCCAGGTCGGAGCGGCCCTGCTCGCTGGAGAGCGGGCCGACGTCGGTGCCCTCGTCCATCGGGTCGCCGACGGTCAGCGCGGCCATGCCCGCGGTGAACCGCTCGGCGAAGGCGTCGTGGACGGCGTCGTGGACGATGAACCGCTTGGCGGCGATGCAGGATTGGCCGTTGTTCTGGACGCGGGCGGTGACGGCGACTCGGGCGGCCTTGTCGAGGTCGGCGGAGGGCAGGACGAGGTAGGGGTCGCTGCCGCCGAGCTCCAGGACGGTCTTCTTGACCTCGTCGCCGGCGGTGGCGGCGACCGCGCGGCCGGCGGGTTCGCTGCCGGTGAGGGTGGCGGCGGCGATCCGCGGGTCGCGGAGGATGTCCTCGACGGCGCCGGAGCCGATCAGCAGGGTCTGGAAGCAGCCGTCGGGGTAGCCGGCGCGGCGGAACAGCTCCTCCACATAGAGCGCGGTCTGCGGCACGTTGGAGGCGTGCTTGAGCAGCCCGGTGTTGCCGGCCATGAGGGCGGGCGCGGCGAACCGGACGACCTGCCAGAGGGGGAAGTTCCAGGGCATCACGGCGAGGACGGTGCCGAGCGGGCGGTAGCGCACCACCGCGCGGGCCGCGCCGGCGTCCTGGACGTCGGCGGGGTCGGGGTGTTCGTCGGCGAGCAGCGCCTCGGCGCGGTCGGCGTACCAGCGCATGGTCTTGACGCACTTGGCGGCCTCGGCGCGGGCCTGGGCCAGCGGCTTGCCCATCTCGGTGGTCATGGTGCGGGCAATGTCGTCCCGGTCGGCTTCGAGCAGATCGGCGGCGGCGTGCAGGAGTTCGGCGCGGCGGGCGAAGGACGTGGTGCGGTGTTCCTGGAACGCCTGGTCGGCGCGGACCAGGCGGTCCTCGATCTCGCCCGCGTTGAGCGCGTCGAAGGTCTTGAGGGTCTCGCCGGTGGCCGGGTTGACCGTGGCGATGGCCATGAGCGGCACCTCCTTCCGGTGCGGTGCGGTGGCGGGGGTCGGGCGCGGGGCCCGGTGCGTCAGGGGCGTCGGGCGGGCGCCCGGGTGAGCGGCCCGGGGGCCGGGGAGGGGTCCGGGACCGGGTCGGGGTCGGGCCCTGGCGGGCGCGGCACCGGCGACGGCTCGGGCGGGATCGGCTCGGGCGGCTGTGGGGGTTGGGGCGGCCCGGGGAGCGGTTCGGGCGGGGCGGGCCCGGGCGGCGGTTCGGGGACCGGGCCGGGCGGGGGCTCCGGGACCGGGCCGGGCGGTGGGCGCCCGGGGTCCGGGGGGACCGGTGGGGGCTGCCGGTCGAGGTCGGGGGTGCGGTCACGGCGGACGAGCGGTTGCCGCTGCACGGCGGGCCTCCGGATCGGGACGAATGGTGCCTGTAGTGCCCCCGTACCCGAGTCTGGCCCGTCCATGGCCCCGGCGCACGGCGGGTTCCGGCGCCCGGTCGGTCCGCTGACGGGGACGGGCCGGCCGGGCGCCGGAAGGGTCACGGCTGCGGGTCGCGGGCGTCGTACCGGGCGAAGGCGCGCCGGCCGAGTCCGAGCGCGGTGACGACCAGGACGCAGGCCAGTCCGCCGCCGATCACCGCGGCGGCCGGCGTGGTCAGGTCGGCCGCGGAGCCGGCGAGGAAGTCGCCGAGCCGGGGGCCGCCGGCGACCACCACGATGAAGACGCCCTGGAGCCGACCGCGCATCTCGTCGGGGGTGGCGGCCTGGAGCATGGTGCTGCGGAACACCATGGAGACGGTGTCCGCGCAGCCCGCGACGGCCAGGAAGAACAGGCCGAGCCACAGGTGCCGGGAGAGGCCGAAGGCGGTGATGGCGGCGCCCCAGGACGCCACCGCGCACAGGATCGCCAGGCCGTGCCGGCGGATGCCGCCGAGCCAGCCGGAGAACAGGCCGCCCAGGACGGCGCCGATCGCGGGCGCGGCGACCAGCAGGCCGACGGTCTTGGCGTCGCCGCCGAACCAGAGCGCGGCGATCGCCGGGAACAGCGCGCGGGGCTGGGCCAGCACCATCGCGGCCATGTCGGCGAAGAACGTCATCCGCAGGTTGGGGCGGGTGGCGAGGAAGCGCAGCCCGTCCAGGACGGAGGCGCGGCGGGTCGGTCCTTCGCCCTCGCCGGGCCGCATCGACGGCAGCCGCCACATCGCGTAGAGCGAGACGCCAAAGGCCGCCACGTCGATGAGGTAGGCCGCCTGGTAGCCCCACAGGCCGACGATCAGGCCGCCCAGCATCGGGCCGCCCATCAGGCCGAGGTTGGAGGTGAGCGACTGGAGGGCGTTGGCGGCCGGCAACTGCTCGGTGGGCAGCAGCCGGGGGATCATCGACGTGCGGGCCGGGGAGTTCATCGCGAAGCAGACGGCCTGGAGGGCGACGACGGTGTAGAGCAGCCAGACCCGGTGGTAGCCGGCGAGCGCCGCGGCGGCCAGCGTGACGGACATGACGGTGGCGCCGGTGGCGCTGGCCAGGCCCAGCTTGCGGCGGTCGACGGTGTCGGCGATGGCGCCGCCGTAGAGCCCGAAGACGACCAGCGGGATCAGCGAACACAGGCCCACCAGGCCGACGGAGAAGGTGGAGCCGGTGATCGCGTAGACCTGGAGGGAGACCGCGAGCGCGGTCATCTGCTGGCCCAGCCAGGAGACGGTGTTGCCGCACCACAGGCGGCGGTAGTCGGGGGAGGTGCGCAGCGGGGTCAGGTCGACGAAGATCCGGCCGCGCAGCGGTATTCGGGGCTTTTCGCCCTTGCCGGCCCGGTCGTCGGCCGGCGCGTCAGAGGTCGTTGTACGTGGCACGCGGCAGTAAACCACGCCGCGCGGCCACGATGGAATAGGCGAACTGGTCGGGCGCCCCTTACTTCCCGTTCTCCGCACCGCCGTTGGCGCCCGCCAGCCCGTAGACCCGGCGCGCCGTACCCGCCGCGATCATCGCCGCGACCCGCCGGGCGTCCGCCGCCGACCAGGCCCCGGACGCCACCCAGCCGCCCAGCACCTCCCCCAGCGCCACCCGGAACAGCGCGCTGCCCACCGCGTACAGCTCCGGGAGCCCGTAGGCGTCGGTGGAGAACAACAGCTTCCCGAACGGCGCCAGTTCGAGGAACTCGGCGAGCACGGCGGTGGCCCGCGGGCCGGTGTGCGTCAGCGACAGCCCGACGTCGGCGTAGACGTGCGGGAAGGCCGCGGCGAGGTAGGCGCCCTGCCGGTGGTACGGGTAGCAGTGCAGCAGCACCAGGTCGGTGCCGGTGTCCGCGGTGGCCCGCGCCAGGTCGGTGAGGAGCGCGGGGTCGGCGTGGTCCAGCCGCAGGTCGGGATCGCCGAAGCCGGTGTGCAGTTGGAGCGGACGGCCGGTGGCGACGGCGAGTTGGATGAGGTGGCGCAGCAGGACCGGGTCGGTGAGCCGCGGGGCGCCCGCGGCGAGCCAGGCGCGGGCCGCGGTCCGCACCGCGTCCGGGCCAGGCGGCCGGGGGGCCAGGGCGAGGCCGTGCCGGTAGGCGGCCACCGACTTGAAGGCGACGGCGGTGCGGGCCGCGGCGCGCACGGCGCCGGCGAGGGCGTCCGCGAACTCCCCGGCGCGCGCGGCCCGTTCACTCCCCCGGTAGTCGGCCGCGAGGCGCTCGGCCAGTGCCTCCAGCCGCACCACCTCGTGGCCGGTGGCGCCGCCCGCGGCGGCGGTCTCGTCCGGCCCGGTCAGGTCGCCGGGCAGCCCGGTGTCGACGAGGTACGCGCCGATGCCGGTGGCGGACAGCAGCCGCCGCCGGGTCTCGTCCGGTCCCAACTCGCGGCGGCGGGCCAGGTATTCCTCGGGCGGGCAGTGCGCGGGCAGGTCGAGCAGCGGCGGGCACCAGCGGCGGACCGCGAAGCCGGCCTGGGTGTCGAAGTACGTGGTGCCCGCCGCCGGCGGCCGGTCCGCTTCGGTGAGGAACGCGGCGAACGTCCCGGCGTCCGGGGCGTACCGGAGCACGCCGTGGCAGTGGTGGTCCACCAGCGGCGGCAGTCCGTCCAGCACCGGGGCGCCGGTGTCGCCGACCGGCCGCGGCGCGTCGGCGGCGCTCACCAGCGCCAACGGGTGGCCGCGGCGATCTGGTCCGGCTCCCACTCAGCGAAGTGCGCCTCCTCGGCGCGCCGCACCGCGAGCACCGCGCCGTGCAGCACCTCCCCCAACGCCTCCCGCAGCGGCGTCGACTTCTCGAACCGGTCGGTGGCCTCGGTGAGCGTGGCCGGCAGCCGGACGATGCCGCGCCGGGCGCGCTCGCGGACGCCCAGGATGCCGGGGTCTCCGGTCTGCGGGGCGGGGAGTCGGGCCCCGGTGTCGATGCCGTGCAGCCCGGCGGCGAGCACCGCACCGACGGCGAGGTAGGGGTTGGCGGCGGCGTCGAAGGTCTTGACCTCGGCGTGTCCGCCGTCGGGGTCGTCGGGCGCGCCGGTGACCAGCCGCAGCGCCGCCTCGCGGTTCTCCACGCCCCAGCACTGGTACACGCCGGCCCAATGGGAGGGCAGCAGCCGCAGGTAACTGGCCGGCGAGGGGCAGCCGATGGCGAGCAGGGCGGGCAGCGCGTCCAGCACGCCGGCGAGGAACGACGCCGCGTCGGGCGCCAGCGCCCAGTCGGCGCCGGCGGCCCGGTGCAGGCTCGCCCCGTCGCGGCGGAGGCTGAGGTGGAGGTGGCAGCCGTTGCCGACCTCACCGGCGACGACGGAGGGGGCGAACGAGGCGCGCAGCCCGTGCCGGGCGGAGACCGCGCGGACCGTCTCGCGGACCAGGACGACCTCGTCGGCGGCGCGCAGCGGATCGCCCGGCGCGGCGCTGACCTCGAACTGGCCGGCCGCGTACTCGGGATGGATCTGGAGCACGTCGACGCCCTGGACGAGCAGCGCCTCGGTGACGTCGCGGAGGTAGTCGGAGAGCTCCACGACCCGGGCCATGCCGTAGGCGGGGCCGGCGCAGGGGTAGTCGAGCGCGTCGGCGTCGGCGGGGCCCTGCGGGGCGCGGGCGACGACCCACTCCGTCTCGAAGCCCATCCGCAGGTCGAGGCCGGCGGCCGCGGCCCGGTCGACCATCCGACGGGCGAACAGCCGCTGGCAGGCCGGGTGCGGCTGCCCGAGCTGGTCGTAGCGGTCGACCGGCGCCCAGGCCCAACCGGGCTGCGCGGCCAGGGTGGTGAGCCGGTCCAGGTCGGGGAAGAGCCGCAGATCGCCGTCCGGCCCGCCGAGGTGGTCGGAGGCGGTGATGGCGTCGTCGGAGGTGAACACGTCGAAGACCGGCGACATCCCCACGCCCCGCTCGACGACGTCCGTCAACCGCCGGGCCGGCACCGTCTTGGCGCGGGCGATGCCCGCATTGTCCACCCAGGTCAGCGCGATGTTGCCGACGCCTTCCGCGTCGAGTCGCGCCGCCAACTGGCGGGCGCCCTCGCGCTGTTCCGCCCGCGATCCCATAGAGCCGTCCTCACTTGGCCGTGCCGATCCCTCGGCGCCCACGCCCGCTGGATCTCCCGGTCGGCCAGCGCCTTCCCGGTCAGGGGCAGTTGAACTCGCACCATACGCACTTTCCACCGCCGCGCGGCTCCACTCCCCACACATCCGCCAGCCGGTCGACGAGCAGCAGGCCGCGGCCGGAGACCCCGGACTCGCCCGGTTCGCGGCGGCGCGGCAGGCTGCTGGCCCCGTCCTCGACCTCCAACCGCAGCCGCCGCTTTGCCCCGTGCGGCATCCGGAGGCTGACGACCGCCTCGCTGTCGGTGTGCAGCAGCGCGTTGGTGATCAGCTCGTCCGCGACCAGTTCGATCTCCTCGGCGCGGTCGCCGGCGCCCCAGGCGCGCACCGCGGCGCGGATCATGTGGCGGGCGGAGGACAGCGCCGCCGGGTCGGCGGGGGCGACATGCTGGCGGAGGCGGCCCGCGGTGTCGTGCTCGGGCGGCCCGAGCCGGCGCAGCAACAGCAGCGCCATGTCGTCCTCGCCGCGCCGGCCGTCCACCGACTCGCAAAGCCGGTCGGCGAGTTGCTGGACGTCCGGCGGGCCGTCCCGGACCTCCCGGGCCAAGTGCCGCAGCCCGGCGTCCAGATCGGCGCCCGGCTCCTCCACCAGGCCGTCCGTGCACAGCACCAGCGTGTCGCCGGGCGCGAGGTGCACGGTGGTCACCGGGTAGTCCAGCAGCCGGAATTCGGACGAAATGCCCAGCGGCAGCCCGCCGGCCACCGGCAGCCGCCGACAGATGCCCTCGGCGTGCCGCACCAGCGGATCGAGGTGGCCGGCCCGCACGAACCGGGCGGCGCCGGTGGTCAGATCGGCGTCGACGTACGTACAGGTGGCGAAGCGGTCGGTGTCGAGCTCGTTGAGGAACGCGGAGGCGCGGGCCACCACGGTCGCCGGCGCGTGCCCCTCCGCGGCGTAGGCGCGCAACACGATCCGCAACTGGCCCATGAGCGCGGCGGCCTGGGTGTCGTGCCCCTGGACGTCGCCGATGACGGCGGCGACCCGGCCGTCCGGCAACGGGATCACGTCGTACCAGTCGCCGCCGATGTCCCGGCCCATCCGGGCGGAGCGGTAGCGGACCGCGATCTGCGCCTCGGCGACGCCCGGAATCCGGCGCGGCAGCATCGCCTGCTGCAATCCGGCCGCGATCTCGTGCTCCTGGTCGTAGAGCATCGCCCGGGCCAGGCTCTGCGCGATGCTGCTGCCCAGCGCGACCAGCACATTGCGCTCCTGGTCGGGGAAGTCGGTCTCGCGCTCGAAGAACAGCCCGATCACCCCGATCGGACGCCCCTGGGCGATCAGCGGCAGATACGCCCCGGAGCCGACGTTCAACGGCTCGATGGCCGGCCACAGCCGCGGGTAGCTGCCGCGGAACTCGGCGCGGCTGCCGACGAACCGCGGCGTCAGGGTCCGCACCACCTCGCTCATCGGGAACTCGTCGCCGACCCGGGTGTACTCCAGGTCCGGCACGTAGCTGCCCGCCCGGCCCTCGGAGACCAGTCGGATCCGGCCGGCCTCGACCAGACCCAGGATGACGTTCTCCGCGCCCAGCCGGCTCAGCCCCTCGTCGCCGGCGAGGACGCCGATCACCTCGCCGACCGTGCGGGCGTGCGCCAGGGCGGCGGTGGTCCGCTCGACGATGCTGGTGTGTCGCCGGCGCTCCTCGGTGATCGCGATCCGCTCGGCGGCCTGGGCGTACTCGTCGGTGGCGTCCCGGAACACGCCGATGATCCGGCGGGGCCGGCCGGTGGGGTCCCGGCGGATGCTGCCCTGGACGTGTGTCCAGCGCAGTGCGCCGTCCCGCAACCGGACCCGGAAGTAGGCGCCGTAGGAGTGGCTGCCGTCCTTGAGCGCCCGGGTCACCAGCGCCTCCAGCCGCGCCGCCTCGTAGTCGGGCACCCGGCAGCCGAGGGTGGCCGGACGGTCGTCGTACTCCCCCGGGCGGAGGTCGAAGACGTCCAGCGCGGGCGGGTCCAGATGCATCAGCCCGCTGTCGAGGTCCCAGTCGAAGCCGCCCATCCCGTTGAGGGCCAGCGTCAGGTCCGGGTGGGCGGGCCAGTCGTCCGGCACCGACACGGTGGGCCGCTTCGCTCCCCGGTCAGCCATGCCGTCACTTTGCCACATTCACCCGTATTGCGGCTTGTCCGCGGCCCGACCACAGACCACCGCACCCCACCCGTCCCGCCACTGACTCACGCATCAGTCACCCCACATCGCGCTCTCCCATATCCCCGCACACCAGCAGTTTCCGGCCCCTCACTCCCTCACATCCATTGCGATGTTCTCAACGCCCTGTTAGCGTCCCCGGCCATGGACGCAGACCCCGGCGGCCGGATCGCCGACGACAGCGGACAGGTCACCGACCGCGTCCGGGAGGTGATCGCCCGGCTCGGTTGCAGCCATCGCGAGTTCGCCCGACGGATCGTGATGGACCCCTCCAAGCTCTCCAGGTCGCTGGGCGGCACCCGCCGCTTCGCCCTCGCCGAGATCGTCCGGATCGCCGACATCGGCGGGGTCGACACCGGCTGGCTGCTCGGCGCCCCGGAACGCCCCGCGGCACCGCCCGGGCGCGGCCCGACCCCGGTCCCCGAGGGCGGCCGCCCGCTGCACATCGTCCGGGAGACCGTCCGGCTCATCGCCGAACACGGCTTCCACGCCGTACGGGTCGCCGACATCGCCGCCGCCTGCGGCACCAGCACGGCCGCCGTCCACTACCACTTCCCCGGCCGCGACGAACTGCTGGAGGCGGCCGTCCGCTGGTGCATGGACGAGGACACCGAACGCCGCGCGGCCGGACTGGCGAAGGCCCCCGACGCCCGCGCCGAACTGCTGCACCTGATCGCCCTCCAGACCCCGCGCACCGCACAACAGCGCCGGCAGTGGCTGGTCTGGCTCGACCTGTGGGCCCAGGCCGCCCGCGACACCGCCGTGGGACGCCTCCACGAGCACTACTACCGGCAGTGGCGCACCACCGTCGCCGACGTCCTCCGCCGCGGCATCGACCAGGGCGTCTTCCGCCCCGTCGACCCCGACGTCACCGCCCTCCGCCTCACCGCGCTCATCGACGGCCTGGCCACCCAGGTCCTGGCCACCGCCCCGGACAGCACCAGCCCGGACACCATGCACGCCGCGCTGTTGGCCTTCGTGGAGAACGAGTTGGGGTGCGACGGGGAGGACGTGACTGGCGACTCCGAGGGGAGCGACTGCCCGGGGGCCGATGTCGGGCCAACTGCGGGCTGAACTACGGCTAGCCACGGGTGAGAGCCGCAGCCCGGGCATCAGGCCGCGTCCATCGAGCGCGCCCGAGCCACCGCTCCACCACACCCCTCAGCCACACCCCACGAAACACCAACCGCCACCTCTCCCCCCACCCACCCCTCCTACCGAAGGGATCCCATGACCACCGCCCCCACCAACGAGGTCATCATCACCTGCGCCCTGACCGGCGCCGGCGACACCGTCCGCCGCTCCCCGCACGTCCCCGTGACGCCCGAGCAGATCGCCAAGTCCGCGGTCGAGGCGGCCGCCGCGGGCGCCTCGGTGGTGCACATCCACGTCCGCGACCCCGAGACCGGCGACCCGTCCCGCGACCCCCGCCTCTACGCCGAGGTCGTCGACCGCATCAAGCAGACCGGCACCGACGTCGTCATCAACCTCACCGCCGGCATGGGCGGCGACCTGGTCATCGACCCCGAGCGTCCGCTCACCCAGCTCCCCGGCACCGACCTGGTCAGCGGCCTGGAACGCCTCCCGCACGTCGAGGACCTGCTCCCCGACATCTGCACCCTGGACTGCGGCTCCCTCAACTTCGGCGACGGCTCCACGCTCTACGTCTCCACCCCCGACATGCTGCGCGCCGGAGCCAAGCGGATCCAGGAACTCGGCGTCCGACCGGAGTTGGAGATCTTCGACACCGGCCAGCTCTGGTTCGCCAAGCAGTTGCTCGCCGAGGGGCTGCTGGACGACCCCACCGTCTTCCAACTGTGCATGGGCATACCGTGGGGCGCCCCGGCCGACCCCGGCGTCCTCCAGTCGATGGTGAACATGCTGCCCGAGGGCGCCGAGTGGGCCAGCTTCGCGCTCGGCCGGATGCAGATGCCGTGGGTCGCCCAGTCGATCCTGCTCGGCGGCAACGTCCGCGTCGGCCTGGAGGACAACCTCTACCTCAGCCGCGGCGTCAAGGCCACCAACGCCCAACTCGTCGAACGCGCCGTCCAGATCACCGAACTCCTCGGCGCCACCGTCGCCACCCCGGACCAGGCCCGCACCCGCCTGGGCCTGAAGCCCCGCCCCTAAGCCCCACCCACGCGCACAAGGGGGCGCCTAGGGTCTGTCCCCTCCCCTCCCCTCACATTCCGCATTCCGCATTCCGCACAGGAGGCAGCCCATGCCCTACACCCCCTCCACCACCCCCGAAGCCGCACGTCGGGTGGCGTGCATCGGCGCCGGCGTCATAGGCGGCGGCTGGGTCGCCCACTTCCTCGCCCGCGGCTACGACGTCACCGCCTGGGACCCCGCCGACGACGCCGAGGAGAAGCTGCGCCGCCTGGTGTCCGCCGCCTGGCCCGCCCTGGAACAGCTGGGCCTCGCCGAGGGCGCGTCCCAGGACCGGCTGACGGTCGTCCCGACCCTCGCCGAGGCCGTCGCCGACGCCGACTTCGTCCAGGAAAGCGCCCCGGAGAAGCTGGAGTTGAAGCGTTCGCTCCTCGCCGAACTGGATGCCGCCACGCCCCCCGGCGTGGTCATCGCCTCCTCCACCTCCGGCTACCCGATGACCGACATGCAGACCGAGGCGGCCGACCCGTCCCGCCTCGTCGTCGGCCACCCCTTCAACCCGCCGTACCTGATCCCGCTCGTCGAGGTCGTCGGCGGCACCCACACCGCCCCCGAGGCCGTGACCTGGGCCTCCCGCTTCTACGACCTCGCCGGCAAGTCCGTCATCACCATGGACCGCGAACTCCCCGGCTTCATCGCCAACCGCCTACAGGAGGCACTGTGGCGCGAGGCGCTGCACATGGTCGCCAACGGCGAGGCCACGGTCGAGGACATCGACGCCTCGATCACCGAAGGCCCGGGCCTGCGTTGGGCGTTCATGGGTCCCTGCCTGACCTTCGCACTGGCCGGCGGCGAGGGCGGCATGGCCCATATGCTCGACCACTTCGGCCCCTCCCTGAAGTCCCCATGGACCCGCCTGGAGGCCCCCGAACTGGACCGGGAGCTCCGTGACGCCATGGTCAACGGCTGCGCCACCGCCGCCGGCAACCGCACCTACGCCGACCTGGTGGCCGAACGCGACCAGGGCGTCATCAACGTCCTCCGCGCCACCGGCCGCCTCCCCCACCCATCCCCCCACCCCACCAACGAACACACCACTCACAACAACCCCAACGACGCCAAGGGCTCCAACAGCCCCAACGGCTCCACTGTCCTCGACGCTCACGCCGCACCCAACAGCCACATCGACCCCGCTGCCCACACGGCCCCCACCACCCACGCTGAGCCCAACGGCCACACTGACGCTGCCGCCCCTGCCAAGCCCAACGGCTACATCGACCCTGCCGCCCACACTGACCCCGCCGTCCACGCTGAGCCCGCCACCCACGCCAAGTCCAACGGCCACACTGCCCCCGCCATCCATGCCAACCCCGCCAACCCCAACAACCAGACGGCACCCAACACGCCTGGGAGCCCGGCCTGATGAGCACCGCACCAACCGCCCCCGGTGGGGCCCTCTCCCCTGGGGCCCCCTCCCCCCACCCCACCCCGCGCCCCCCTCTTCCTCTTTTTCGGCAGGCCGTTCAGGACGAGTGGATCGACTACAACGGCCACCTCAGCGAGGCGTACTACGTCCTGGTCTTCGGCTTCGCCACCGACGCCCTGATGGACGCCATCGGGCTCGACTCCGACTACCGCGCACGCACGGCCTGCTCGCTCTACACCGTCGAGGCCCACGTCCGCTATCTCGACGAGGTCCCCCGCGACAGCCAACTGGCCGTCCGCACCACGGTGTTGGGTGTGGCCGCGAAGAAGCTCCGCCTGCTCCACGAGATGTACCGCTGCGCTCCCTCCGGTGCTCCCACCGGCGACCCCGTGGCCACCGAGGAACTCTTCGCCCTCCATGTCGATCAGGGCCAGGGCCACGCCGCCCCGTTCCCCGACGCCACTCTCGACCGACTCACCGCCCTCACCACTCCGGCCCCGGACTGGGCCGGCCACGGTATCCGCCCGGTCGGCGCCTGATCACCAGGAGCCCGCGCCCCGCACCACCACCGGCGGCGGCCACCGACCGGCCCCGGAGTATGCAGCTCCGGCGGCGCTCGCCACACCGACACCGGTGAGCGCTGCTCCGCGCCCACGACGCCACGGCAGCCGCAATCCGCCACCGAGATCGCACCGGGGCTCCTCCACAAGCCCCGGTGCGGACTCACCTCCCTACTCGCACCCGCGCCCCTGGCCGTACTCGCGCCCCCACTCGCATCCACCCTCACACCGCAATCCACGTCCCAATTCACGTCCAGATCCCTTCCGGTAGTTCTCTCCCCATGTCGTCACCGCACTCGGCAGAAGCCGTCTTTCGAAACCGCCGCACCCCCCGAGGCGCCTCGCTCCCGCTCGCGAGCTCTGTCCTTCGCGAGCTCTGCTTCATACTGTGCCGATCTCGGGGCTCGACGGCTTCAGGGATCTCCCTGAACCCGTCCCGGATGCGACCCTGAGGTGGTAACCATCCGCGGTACGAACGGAGATCAGGGTTATGTCCACAGAAGGTCACCGCATCGAGGTCAAGCCGGGTACCGAGCCCGTCCGGGTCGTGGTGAACGGGCAGGTGCTGGCCGAGAGCCGGCGGCCGCTGCTGCTCTTCGAGACCGGCTATCCGGTGCGCTACTACCTGCCGCCGGAGGACGTCCGCACCGATCTGCTGACGCCGTCGTCGACGCACACGGTCTGCCCGTTCAAGGGCACCGCCTCCTACTGGTCGCTCGAACAAGGCCCTGAGGACATCGCCTGGGCCTACCCCGAGCCGCATGCCCAGGTCGCCGAGATCAAGGACCATCTGTGCTTCTACGAAGTGCAGTTGGGCTAGCGACAGCACCGACTCCGGCGGTCAGACGGCCAGACGGCCAGATGGCCAGATGGCCAGACAGCCAGGCGGCGAGGCAGCCCCGCAGGCAAGCGACCACGCGGCAGTGGAACCCCCACGGCCGTCGGAGCCCCGGCCCATTTATCCCCGCCACCCCACCGCCCCAGCACCCCACCACGCCCCCGGCCCTTCACCCGCGCACAATCGAAGGGTGAACACCTCCGAGAACTCCCGTCACCCCACCCAGCCCGAGCAGGGCGACACCCCCGCGGCCCGTCCCCGTTCCGGTTCCCGCTCCCGTGATCGCGATGAGCAGGGCCGGGCCCGGAATGCCCGTCCGCGGGACGGGCTCGGGCGGCCGTTGCCGTACGGTGCGCCGGGGGTCGACCGGCAGCCGGAGGGGGTGCCCCGCGCACCGGACGAGGCGCTGGCGGAGGCGCAGCGGCTGCTCGATGCCGGGATGCCGTTCCATGCGCATGAGGTGCTGGAGGACGCCTGGAAGGCGGCTCCGGAGTCCGAGCGCGAGCTGTGGCGGGGGCTGGCCCAGCTCGCGGTGGGGTTGACGCATGCCGCGCGGGGCAATGCCGCGGGCGGTGCGGCGCTGTTGGGGCGCGGGGTCGCGGCGCTGGTGCCGTATGCGGCGGCGGCCCCGTACGGGATCGACGTGGCCGGGTTGTCGGCGTGGGCGCGGGAGCTGACCGGCCGGCTCGCCGCGTCCGCGGAGGAAGCGGCGGCCGGTCCGGTTTCGGCGGCCGAGGAGGCTCCCCGGTTGCGCGCCCGGTAGGCGGTCACAGGTCAACGGCCGGAAGGCGGCGGCCGGGAAGTGGCGGCCGGGAGGTGGCGGCCGAGAAGTGGCGGCCGGGGGTGCCGGTCGGGAGGGGCGATCGGGGCCCGTTCCGAGGTGGGAACGTCGTAGGCGTCTCTTGAGAACGTCGTGGGCGTTATGAGCCCCCGTCAGTGGGGCCGGTGTGGCCGACCGGTTCGGCGTGTGTCACGCGGTTGAAGCCCCAGTCCAGCAGGGTGCCGGCCTCCTTGTAGACGCCGTTGAGCGCGCCGGATTGGGGGTTGAGCACGGTGGCGATGAGGGTGTGACCGTTGCGGCGGGCGGCGGCGATGAGGGTGTTGCCGGCCTTGCTGGTGTAGCCGTTCTTGACGCCGATGATGCCGGGGTAGCGGGCCACGCCGTGCGAGCCGGCCAGCAGGCGGTTGGTGTTCTCGATCTGGGTGGCGGCGCCGCCGGTGGCGGGGAACTTGGCGCGGACGGTGGAGCAGTAGCGGGCGAACTCCTCGTTGGCGAGGCCGGCGCGGGCGAAGACCGTGAGGTCGAAGGCGGAGGACACCTGGCCGGGGGTGTCGTAGCCGTCGGGGGACTTGACCGTGGTGTCGCGGGCGCCGAGCCGGTTCGCTGTTTGCTGCATCTCGCGGGCGGTGGCCGACCAGCCGCCGTTCATGGCGGCGAGGACGTGCACCGCGTCGTTGCCGGAGCGCAGGAAGACACCGCGCCAGAGGTCGGCGACGGTGTAGCTGCTGCCCTGGTGGACGCCGACGACGCTGCTGCCGGCGCCGACGCCGGAGAGGTCGGCGGCGCTGACCTGGCGTACGCGGTTGGCGGAGAACTTGGGCAGCACGGTGACGGCGAAGAGGGTCTTGAGGGTGCTGGCGGGGGCGAGTTTGCGATGTGAGTTCTTGGAGGCCAGCACTTTGCCGGTGTCGGCGTCGGCGACCATCCAGGCCAGGGCGCTGAGGCCGCTGGGGGACTGCCGGGCGGGGGCCGTGGCCTGACGGCCCGTCGGTGCGGTGGGGTGGGCGTCGGCCGGTATCGGTGTGAGGGTCATTCCGGCGGCGGCGATCAGTGCCAGCGCACCGGTCTTCTTGGAGACGAGCGCGTCAAATGCCATGGGGTCACGCTAAGTAGGGCGGGCGGTGGGCGCAGCACGGTTGCGCCAGACGGGCCACGGGGTGGTGGCGCGTGCGGCGTGTCGGGGGCGTGCGCGGGTGCAAAGAAGGACCCGCCCGGTGCGACGGGGGATGCACACCGGGCGGGTCACAGCCCTTTTCTACCGCATGTCTGAACGGTTACGCATCAAAAAGATGTGCGCTCTTGGATTACCAGGCCACGGGCAGCGAAATCAGGCCACGTGTACGGATCGTCCGGCGGTGGCGTACTTCGTCCCGGGGGATGGCGAGGCGCAGGCCGGGGAAGCGGCTGATGAGGGCGTCGATGGCGGTCTCGGTCTCCATGCGGGCGAGCGGGGCGCCGAGGCAGTAGTGGATGCCGTGGCCGAGGGCGAGGTGGCCGGTGAGGTCGCGGGTCGGGTCGAAGGTGTCGGGGGCGGGGAAGCGGGACGGGTCGCGGTTGGCGGAGGCGAGGGAGAGCAGCACGCTCTCGCCGGCGGGAATGCGGACGCCGCCGATTTCGATGTCCTCTACGGGGAAGCGGCGGGTGGCGAGGGCGACGGGGCCTTCGTAGCGGAGGAACTCCTCTACGAAGGCCCCGAGTTCGGCTGGATTTCGGCGCAACGCATCGAGCTTTTCGGGGTGGTCGAGGAGGGTGAGGGTGGCGTTGCCGATGAGTTGGACGGTGGTCTCGTAGCCGGCGAAGAGGATGAGGAAGGCTAGGGAGGTCAGTTCGTCCTCGGTGAGCCGGTCGGTGGTGGCGTCGCCGGGGGTGTCGTCGCGTACCGCGATCAGGTCGGAGAGCAGGTCGTCGCCGGGGGCGGCGCGCTTGGCCGCGATCAGTCCGGTGTAGAACTCCAGCATCGCGCCGACCGCTTCCTTCATCGCGTGCGGGTGGTCGGGGGTGAAGAGCGCGTCCGACCAGGCCAGGAAGTCACGCCGGTGTGCGGTGGGGATGCCGAGGAGGTCGCAGATGACGGTGATGGGGAGGGGGCCGGCGTAGTCGGTGACGAGTTCGGCGCGGCCGTTCGCGGCCATGGCATCCAGCAGTTCGTCGGCGATGCGGCGGACGGGGGCGCGGAGGGCCTCGATGCGGCGCGGGGTGAAGGCCCTGGCGACCAGGCGGCGGATCCGGGTGTGGTCCGGCGGGTCCATGTTCATCAGGTTGGCGTCGAGGGCCGGCGGCAGGGAGAAGCCGCGGTAACTGCCGGTCGTGGCATGGCGCTTGTCGAGCGAGAGCCGGGGGTCGGCCAGGGCGCCGCGGACGTCGTCGTAGCGGGTGACGAGCCAGGCGGGCTGACCGTCGGGGCCGGTGATGCGGTGCACCGGGCCGGCCTCGCGGAGCGCGGCGCAGGCCGCGTACGGGTCGTCCAGGAGGGGGGTGGTGTCGATGGGGGCGTCGGGGCCGGTCTCGGCGGTGTTCTGCATGGCGTACGAGCCTAGGGCCTGTCCGATGGGTCAGACCCTGGGTCAACGGGCGTCAAGTGCCGGGCGGCACCGGCCGGGTGGGGTCGGTGCCGCCGTGGGTGGGTCGGGAGGCCCGGACCCCCGTACCGGGCCACCCCGTCTGTGGGGTGTGGTCAGCGGCGCGGGGTGGCGCTGCGCTGGCGCAGTTCGACGAGCACGGTTTCGATGAGCGGGGAACGGTAGACGTCGGCGACGAGGGCCAAGTGTTCGTACTCGGCGGCGAGTTCGGGGCGGTGGGCGGCGGCGACCACCACGCTGTCGGCGCCGTGGGCGGGGACGTGGCCGACCGCACGGTTTTCCAGGCCGCGGCGCAGGGCGGCGGCCTCGGCGACGGCGGCCAGTTGCCGGTCGTCGAGGGAGACGGCGCGGGCGCGTTCGAGGACGATGTCGATGGCGTCGGACTCCACGTGGCGGCGGATGCCGCGTTGGACGTCGCGGATCTCGGCCATTTGACGGTTGGCGCGCCATTCCAGGTCGGCGAGGGGCCAACGGCCGGACCAGCGGCTGCCGTCCATGGTGACCTCGGGGGTCTGGGCGGTGACGGTGCGCCAGAGGGGCGTGAGGCGGCGCAGTCGGCGCCAGGCGGCGACGCGGGGGCCGGCGGCGGGCAGGCTGAAGCCGGTCAGGACGAGGAGCGCGGCGACCGAGGCGCTGAGGGGGGCGACGCCGTTGGAGAGCCAGCGTGCCGGGTGTCCGGTCCATGACAGGCCGAAGCCGATGACCTTGCAGGCGCAGTAGACCAGGCCGAGCCAGCAGCCGGCGGCCAGCACCCGCAGCCCGCGGGCCAGCCAGGAGGGGCCGAGCCGGGCGGCGTAGCGGGGGCAGAGGGTGCCCAGGCCCGCGAGGCTGGCGCCGAAGATGGCCAGATACAGGACGAGGAAGACCATCACGCCGGGAGCGTCGGTGTAGGCGGTGCTGAAGTCGCGGGGGTGTTCCACGGCGTCGGGGCGGCCGACGGCGAAGCCGGTGACGGCCACCGCCCACAGGAGCGCCACCGCGCCGACGGTCCGGCGGGCCCTGGTCCGGGCGGCGGCCCGGGCGCGCTCGCCCTCACCGGCCGTCCAGCGGAGCAGCAGCACCAGCGCTCCGGCGGCGAAGACCATGACGGAGGAGTACAGGAAGACCATGGCGAGGTTGGCGACGCCGACCAGGTGGTCGAAGCCTCGGTAGAGGCTGGGTGCGGAGAAGAGGAAGACCGTGGCGACGCCGCCGGTCATCACACAGGCCAGCCCCAGATCGGTGTTGCTGCGGTCGCGGAACCAGGCGACCGCCTTGTATGCCACCAGGGCCCAGGCGGCGGCCCCGAAGCAGAGGTAGACGACGTCAAACACCACTCTCCCCTTCCCGCGCGGCGGCCTCCCGTTGGCGGCGGATGTGTTGGAGGGCGGGGCCGAGCGCGGCCGCGACCTCGGCGGCCGGCCCCTCCAGCGGGAGTTCCCGCTCGGCCTCGGAGGGCACCACATGCTCCATCAGCAGCGTGCCGAGCACCTCGGTCTCCCTCTCGGCGGGGTTGTCGTAGCCGTGGTGGCGGGCGAAGCCCATGGTCAGGCCCATCCGTCGCATCGCGGTGGCGACGTCGACGGACGGGGTCCACAGCCGCAGCGCGTCCTCGGTGACGGCCGGGTCCTGGGCGTGGCCGAGCAGGAGGTGGCTGAGTTCGTGCAGCACGATGTGGGCCTGGTGCCAGGGGGAGGTCTTGAGTTCGTAGAAGACCCAGTAGCCGTCGTCGGTGGTGGCGGTCATGCCGGAGACCACCCCGCCCAGGCCCATCGGCACCAGGTGGACGGGGCGTTGGACGCGCGCGGCGACGAGGTCGCAGATCCCCCGCAGGTCGGTGGAGGCGGGCAGCCGCAGCTCCTTGATGAGCTGCTTGCACCGCCTACGCATCTGCCCCACTCGCATGCTCGTCCCGTCCTCGTGTCCGGCCCGCCGCCAGGTGGTGAAGACCCCGTCGCGCTCAGCGGTCGGTGTCGGGCCGTGTGGCACGCCGCTCACCTCCCTGCTCCGGCGGGCCGTCCGGCAGGTTCATCTGCCGGCGGAACTGGGAGATGATCGTCGTCAGGCTGTCCTGTACTTCCGGGGGCAGTCCGACCGAGCGCAGCGCGATGGCGCGCACCCGTTGGTCCCGCATGGCGGCGAGGAACCGGACCTCCTCCTCCACCCGCGCGGCCTGCGGCTGCGAGAGGTCCCCCAGCAGGTACCCGACGGGCACCGCGAAGAACTTCGCCAGCGCGCGCAGGAGTTCGGGGCTCGGGTTCGCCCGTCGTCCGTTGCGCAGCATCGACAGGTACTGCTCGGTGACCCTGACGCCGCCGTACTCCGCCGTCCCGCGGCTGATCTCCTCGGCCACGTGGGCGTTGGTGTACGGGGCGCCCGGCGGGTGCATGTGCGCGAAAAGGTGGTTGAGCCGTTCCGCGAGCACGCTCCCCTCTCCCCTGGCGCGGTTGTCTCCTCCCACGGTCATCCCCCCGTCCGTCCCGCCGACCCAACGAGCAGTTAAGGCCGCGACGTCACCTCTCCATCCTGTCACGCCGGGAACGCGGCGCACCAGTCCACATACGGACAGTGAGGATCGCCGGACTTAACCGGGAGTTGAGTGATCAGGCAACGACACTGCGTGGAGCCGCGAGGGGCGTCCGGGATGGCGAACGGGGGCGGCGGCGCGCGCCTTCTGGTGGGCGCGGCAACGGCGTTGGGGGCGAGGGCGGGCGAGGGGCGGGCGCCAGGGAACGCAAAGAGGCCGTGTCGGATATTTCCGACACGGCCTCCAACTCACGTTTCCGTAAGTCGGGACGACAGGATTTGAACCTGCGACCCCTTGACCCCCAGTCAAGTGCGCTACCAAGCTGCGCCACGTCCCGATGCTCGCTGCCCCGGGGCTCCGGAGCGGGCGTGCGAGACAACGATACCGCACTTCAGAGGGTGGTTGTCGCCATTTCCCGACCGATGGGGGACGGGGCGGCCGGCATCGACGGTCGCTCCGCGGCCGGCCTTGACCTCAAGTCGGCTTGAGGTTGCAAGGTCGGTGGCATGACGCACACGGCGACACAACCGACCCTGGACGCCCCGCTGCACGGCGCCCGCGGATTCGACGAACTGCCCCGCCTGATGGGGCTGATGACCGGCGACGAGAAGCACGGGCCCGCGGCCACCTCCACCCTCGACGCCCTCTGGGTCCTCTACGACCGGGTGCTGCGGGTCTCCCCCGCCACCGCCGACGCCCCCGACCGGGACCGCTTCCTGCTCTCCAAGGGCCACGGCCCGATGGCCTACTACGCGGTGCTGGCCGCCAAGGGCTTCTTCCCCGTCGACTGGCTGCCGGGCTTCGGCTCCTACGACTCGCCGCTCGGCCACCACCCCGACCGGATGCTGGTGCCCGGCGTCGAGATCGGCAGCGGATCGCTGGGGCACGGGCTGCCGCTGGCCGTCGGCACCGCGCTCGGGCTGCGCGCGCAGGGCCGCACCGGGCCGGCGGTGTGGGTGCTGATCGGGGACGCCGAACTCGACGAGGGCAGCAACCACGAGGCGCTCGCCTACGCGGGCGCGACCGGCCTGGACCGGCTGCACGCCCTGGTCGTCGACAACTCCTCGGCCACGCACGGCTGGCGGGGCGGGATCGCCTCCCGCTTCGAGGCCGCGGGCTGGTCCGCGACGACCGTGGACGGTCGCGACCACGCGGCGCTGCACGAGGCGTACCGCGCCCCGCACCCGGGCCGGCCGCACGCGGTGGTCGCCCGCGTCGAGCCGAAGAACGCCACCGTCACCGCGCCATCTCGGCGGGCGGCCTGAGCGCCCGGCCCCCTTCCGGCCTTCTGCCCGGCGTGCGACGTACGACCAACGACCCTGATTCGAGAGGACTTTGAGTGATGGACACCATGCGGGAGCGTTTTGCCGCGGTCGGCTCGCGGCTGCTGGACGAGGACCCGCGGCTGGCCGTGGTGCTGGCCGACATCGGCGCCGACGGCTTCGCGGACGCGGCCCGGCGGCACCCCGAGCGAGTGCTGAACGTCGGCATCCGCGAGCAGTTGCTGGTCGGGGTGGGCGGCGGACTGGCGCTGACCGGTATGCGGCCGATCATGCACACCTTCGCCAGCTTCCTGGTGGAACGCCCCTTCGAGCAGGTGAAGTTGGACTTCGGCCACCAGGGCACGGGTGGGGTGCTGGTGAGCGCCGGCGGCTCCTATGACTGGCCCAGCGGCGGTTTCACGCACATGGCGCCGGGCGATGTGGCGCTGTTGGACACCCTCGACGGCTGGACGGTGCACGTGCCCGGGCACCCGGACGAGGCCGAGGCGCTGTTGCGGAAGGCCGCGGCGGCCGGTGACGACAAGGTGTACGTGCGGCTGTCCGTACAGGCCAACGAGGCGCCGCGGGCGGTGGACGGGGCCGGGTTCGGGACGGTGCGCCGGGGCGGTGGTGGCGTGGTGGTCGCGGTCGGACCGATGTTGGACCACGTGCTGGCCGCCACCGAGGGGTGGGACGTGACCGTGCTGTACGCGACGACCGTGCGGCCCTTCGACGGCCGGGCGCTGCGGGCCGCCGCGGACGCCGCGGGCTGCGCGGACGTGGTGCTGGTCGAGCCGTATCTGGCCGGGACCTCCACGGGGCACGCCAACGACGCGCTGGCGGACCGGCCGCACCGGGTGCTCGGACTCGGCGTCGGCCGGGGGGAGTTGCGGCGCTACGGGCAGCTCGACGAGCACCTGGCGGCGCACGGGCTCGATCCGCGGGGGCTGCGGGACCGGATCGGCGGCTTCCTCGACAGGTAGGCCGGCCCGGGGGCGGGTCAGAGGCGGGCGTCGAGCCAGGCCAGCAGGTCCGCCTGGACCTCGTCGCGGTGGGTCTCGTTGAGGATCTCGTGGCGGGCGTCCGGGTAGGCCCGCCAGGTCAGGTCGCGGACGCCCAGGTAGCGGAAGTCCTCCAGGAGTTCGTGGACCAGGGTCATCCGTTGGTGGCAGGGGTCCAGGTCACCGACCGCGACGTGGACGGGCAGGCCGCGGGGGATCCGGGCCAGGTGGGCGGGGTCGTTGAGCTTGCGGATGGCGCGCACCCAGTCCAGGACCAGGCCGGCGGAGAACGGGAAGCCGCAGTCCTCGTCGGCGACGTAGCGGTCGACCTCGGCGGTGTCGCGGGAGAGCCATTCGTAGCCGGTGCGGTGCGCGAAGGCGTCGTTGAAGGAGCCGAAGGTGCGCGGGAGGAACGGCGAGGGGCGGGCGCGGCCGTGGGCGGCGATCTCCGCCTCCAGTTCGGCGGTGGCGGCGTCGATGTCGAGGCCCGGCAGGGTGCGGAAGACGCCGGTGAGGATCAGTCCGGCGAGGTCGGCGCCGTATTCCTGGGCGTAGTCGCGGGCCAGCATCGCGCCCATGCTGTGGCCGAGGAGGACGAGCGGGAGTCCGGGGTGGGCGGCGGCCGCGTGGTCACCGACGCCCTTGAGGTCGCCGACGATGGCCCGCCAGGCGTCCTCGCCGGTCACCCCGCGGCCGCCGGTCGAGGGGGCGGTGGCGCCGTGGCCGCGGTGGTCGGAGGCGACGACGGCGTAGCCGTGGCCGGTCAGGAAGCGGGCGAAGCGGTCGTAGCGGCGGGCGTGTTCGGCGGCGCCGTGGGCGAGCTGCACCAGGGCGCGCGGGGCGCCGGTCTCCGGGAGCCAGGTGTAGGTGGCGATGCGGGCGCCGTCGGGGGCGTGGTGGACGTCCTGCTGCATGGTGCTCTCCTGGGGCGGCGTCGGTGGTCGCGCCCACTCTGGCCGGTGGGGCGGCCGTTGGCCACGGGGCGCGCGAGGCGGATATGGCCTAGGGCCCGGTCGGCGTGGCACGATCGGGCGGTTCTGAGTCGCCACCGTGCCGCAACCCCCTTTCGCAGGAGGAACGTTGGACACCGCAGACCGCTCCGAGCACTCCCCGATCCCGCGTGTGCCGCTGACCCGTCGCAGGTTCCTCCAGGGCACCGCCTCGGCCGCCGCCGCGGCCGGCCTGGCCGGCGTCGCCGCCCCCGCGGCCGAGGCCCTGCCCGCCGCGCCATCCGCCGCGCCGGCGGCGGGCGCGCCCGCGACGCTGTCCTTCACCGCCGCCACCAACGGTGCGGCCACCCTCGCCCCGTCCGGTGACCATCTGGTCGCCGAGGTGCAGAACGTGCTGTGGTCGCTGCCCCGACACGGCGGCGAGGCACGGGCGTTGACCCCGCCCGACCTGGAGCCGGCCCGCCCGGCGTACTCCCCGGACGGGCGCCGGCTGGTGGTCTGCGCCTATCGGGGCGGGAACTTCCACCTGTGGGCGCTGGCCCCGGACGGCTCGGGGCTCACGCAGTTGACGGACGGGCCGTGGGACGACCGGGGGCCGGCCTGGTCGCCGGACGGGAGCCGGATCGCGTTCGCCTCGGAGCGCGGCGGCGACGCGGTGGCCGGGAGTCCGTACCGCATCTGGGTCCTGGAGGTGGCGTCCGGGCGGTTGACGCGGGTGACCGGGGTGTCCGGCCAGGACGGGCCCCATCAGGACGGCGCCTGGGAGGACTTCGATCCGTGCTGGTCGCCGGACGGCTCCCGGATCGTCTTCGTCCGCGGGCGGGTGAGCGGTGCCGCGCTGCTCTCCCGGACGGTGGCGTCGGTGCCCGCCGACGGGCGTGGCGCGGTGCGCACCGAGCACACCGAGGGCGCCGCGGCGCAGGTGATGGTGCCCGCGCTGTCCCCGACCGGGCGACTGGCGTATCTGCGGACCACCGACTCTCCGGGGCCGACCTGCACGCTGGTGGTGGACGGGACGGCGGTGGCGGTGGACGGCGATGTGGAGCCGGTGCCGCCGCGCTGGGTGTCGCGGGAGGAGCTGTTGCTGACCGTTGGCGGGCAGTTCCGGATCGTCCGGCCGGATGCGCCGCAGCGCGTCGAGACCGTCCCGTTCGCCGCGCGGCTGCCGCTGGACCGGCCGCGGTACCGCGTGAAGGACTACGGCTTCGAGTCCTCGGCGGCGGGCCCGGTGCGCGGCATCCATCTGCCGGCGCTCTCCCCGGACGGCCGTCGGGTGGCGTTCGCGGCGCTCAACTCGCTGTGGGTGGCGCCGACTTCGGGCGGCGGCGCGCCGCGCCGGATCACCTCGGCGGCGGCCACCCGGTATGTGCTGGCGCCGAGTTGGTCGCGGGACGGCCGGGCGCTGGTGTACGCGGACGACCGGGACGGGCTGTTCGCGGTGCGCCGCCGGGAGCTGGACTCGGGGGCGGAGACGGTGCTGGCGGCCGGCGGGCGGGTGCAACCGGCGCTGTCGCCGGACGGCGGCCGGCTGGCGACGCTGGACATGGCGGGCAATCTCGTGGTGCGGACGCTGGCCGGCGGCGCGGAGCGGGTGTTGGCCGTGCCGATGGGGGCGGGCGGGCTGCCGGGCCGGCCGAGTTGGTCGCCGGACGGGCGGTTCCTGGCGCTGTGCGACCGCAATCGGCTCAACCGTCGGTTCCGCGAGGGCTACAACGTCATCCGGATCGTCGACGCGGAGTCCGGGAAGGACCGGCTGTACCAGGTTGCCGAGCACGTCTCGATCGCGGATCGCTATGACTCCGGTCCGGTGTGGTCGCCGGACGGGAAGTGGTTGGCGCTGATCGCCGAGTCGGCGCTGTGGGTGGTGCCGGTGCGGCCGGACGGGACGCCGTCGGGGGCGCCGCGGCAGCTGACCGAGGAGGCCGCGGACCATCCGTCGTGGTCCGGGGATTCCGGGACGCTGCTGTATCTGTCGGCCGGGAAGCTGCGGTTGGTGCCGGTGGCCGGCGGGGCGGCGCGGACCGTTCCGGTGGCGCTCACCCGGCGCCCGGCGCGCGCCAGGGACACCGTGGTGCACGCGGGTCGGTTCTGGGACGGCACCGGTGAGGCGGTGCGGGAGGACGTCGATGTGGTGGTGCGGGACGGGCGGATCACGGCCGTGGAGCCGCACCGGGCGTCCCGGGCCGGCGCCGCCCGCCGGGTGGACGCCGGCGAGCGGACGGTGCTGCCGGGGCTGTGGGACGCGCACACCCATCCGTGGCAGACGACGTACGGCGGGCGGCAGTCCGCGCTGCAACTGGCGTACGGCATCACCACCACGGTGTCCTGCGGCGGCTTCTCGTACGAACAGGCCCGGCTGCGGGAGGCGTTGGCTTCGGGTGCGTTGACCGGGCCGCGGCTGCTGACCTGTGGCGAGCTGCTGGACGGTGGTCGGGTGGCGTACAGCATGGGGCGGGCGCATCGCACCGAGGCGGGGCTGCGCCGGTCGTTGGAGCGGGGCGCGGCGCTGGACTGGGACTTCGTCAAGACGTATGTGCGGGCGCCGGGTTGGGTGATGGCGCAGGCGGCGCGGTTTGCGCACGAGCGGCTCGGGGTGCGGGCGGGGAGTCATCTGGTCACCCCGGGCGTGCAGCTGGGACAGGACCTGACGACCCATCTCCAGGCTACCCAGCGGCTGGAGTTCGGGCATGCGGTGTCGGCGTCGGGTCATGCGTACCAGGACCTGACGGAGGTTTACACGCATGGCGGGTTCCGGATGTTGGCCACGCCGTTCTCGGCGTCGCCGCTGATCGGCGAGGATCCGGCGCTGGCCGAGGACGTGCGGGTGGGGCGGCTGATGCCGCCGTGGGACGTCGCGGTGGTGCGGGAGAACGCCGGGAAGCGGCCGACGGCGGCGCAGTTGGCGGACATCGCGGTCGAGGTCGGGGTCTACCGCCGGGTGCTGGCCGGCGGCGGGCTGGTGGCGCTGGGCACCGACCAGCCACTGGTGCCGGTGGGGTTGTCGCTGCATCTGGCGCTGCGGGCGCTGCACCGGGGCGGGTTGAGCGTGGCGCAGGCGCTGCGGACGGCGACGGCGCTGCCGGCCCGGGTGTTCGGTGCCGAGCGGGATCTGGGGACGTTGGAGGTGGGCAAGCTGGCGGACCTGACGCTGGTGGACGGCGATCCGTTCCGGGACATCGCGGCGCTGGTGCGGACCTCGGCGGTGCTCAAGGGCGGACGGCTGTACGAGCAGCGGGAGTTGGTGGAGTCGTTCCCGGCGCCCGGTGGGCCGGGGCTGCGGGCGGCGGCCGGTACGGACTGGCTGGAGGTGGGCCGGCAGCAGCGTCGCGAGTCCTGCTGCGACGTCGGGCACTGACGGCCGGGGTAGCGCGGGGTGGCGCGGTTCCGCGGGGTGGCGGGGTCGCGTCGCACCGCGCTCCCGCGGGGGTTGTGCGGCGCACGCGCGCACTCCAAGTGTCCGTATGCATACGCCGGGTTGATGTTTTGCGCGACCCGGAGCTGGTATGCCAACGGATATTGCGCACCGCAGATCCAAGAACAATTCCTATTCGATCGGGCGGCGCCGCGCGCGTCACCCCGAGACGGGGAGCGGTCCGCAGGCAGGCAGTTCGCGGAGGAGGGCTCGTCTTTGCATCGCTACTTCACCGACCGGCGGCACGAGGTACTCCGGCGCCAGGTACGGGACTTCGCCGAGCGCGAGGTCCGGCCCCGGATCGCCGGCATGGAGGCGAACCGCACCGTCTGCCCCGACCTGTCGCGGCTGATCGCCCGTCAGGGGTGGATCGGCGCGACGGTGCACCGCAGATACGGCGGGATGGGCGCCGGGCACGTCGCCAAGACCCTGATCATCGAGGAACTGTCGCGGGTGAGCGCCGCGATGGGCGCCATGGTGCAGGCGTCCCAGTTGGGCGCGGCGAAGATCATCCACTTCGGCAGCGAGGAGCAGAAGCGGGCCTGGCTGCCGGCGATCGCGTCCGGCGACTGCCTGCCGACCATCGCGGTCACCGAACCGCACTCCGGCGGCCATGTGTTGGGGATGACCTCCACCGCGGTCCGCGACGGCGACGACTACGTCCTGAGCGGCCGGAAGATCTATGTCGGCAACAGCCACATCGGCGATCTGCACGGCGTGGTGGTCCGCACCGGCGAGGGCTCCAAGGGCCTGTCGGCGTTCCTCGTCGAGTCCGGCACCGCCGGCTTCCGGGTCGGGCCGCAGCAGCCGGCGATGGGCCTGCACGGCTTCAGCTTCGGCGAGTTGTTCTTCGACGACTGCCGGGTCCCGGCCGCCAACCTGCTGGGCCGGGAGGGCGACGGGCTGTCCGTGGCCTACTCCTCCAGCGTGCTGTACGGGCGTCCGAACCTCACGGCGGTCTCGCTCGGCATCCACCAGGCCGTCCTGGACGAGACCACCGCGTTCTGCACCGAGCGCCGCCGCTACGGCGAACCGCTCGCCGAACTCCCCACCATCAAGCTCAAGTTGGGCCGTATCCAGTCCCGGTTGCTGCTCGCCCGGCTGGCCGCGTACCACGCGGTGCACCTGCTGGACCAGGGGCTGCCGTGCGATGCGGAGCTGATGAACGCCAAGCTGGTGAACGTGGAGTCGGCGCTGGAGTCGGCGCGGGACGCGATGGACGTCCACGCCGCCTGCGGGCTGTTCACCGACCGGCCGGTGGAGCGCTTCCTGCGCGATGCGCACCATATCTTCGCGCCGGCCGGCACCTCCGACGTCCAGCTGTTGCGACTGGGCGAGCTGGCGCTGGGGCAGGGCAAGGGCGAGTGGTCGGACCGGCTGGCGGAGCTGCTGCGGACGTCCCCGGAGGCCCCGGAGGCTCCCGAGGCCGAGGGACTGCCGGGCGACCGCGGGGCGTTGGCCGGGGTGCTCTGAACCGCCGGCGGGCGCGGCCCCGACCGGCTCCCGGCCCGGGGCCGCCGGCCCGCCCGGTCAGGAGGCGCCGGCCTCCTGCTGTCCCCGCTCCATCTCGTGGATCTGCTCGACGAGTTCGGCGGCGAACGCCTTGATGGTGTGCAGCCCCTCGCGCCCCCAGGGGCGGGGCTCCCGGTCGATGACGCAGACCGTGCCCAGGGTCGTACCGGTGCGGTCGATCAGCGGGGCCCCGAGGTAGGTGCGGATGCCGAGCTCGTCGACGACCGGGTTGCCGGCGAACCGCGGGTAGTCGCAGACGTCCTCCAGCACCAGCGCCTTGCGCCGCACCACGACGTACGGGCAGTAGCCGTGGTCCCGGGCCATGATCCGCTCCGGGCGGCCGCTGGGCGGCGCCGGGCCCAGCTCGACCGCGGTGTCGAGGTCCGGCGCGTACAGGCCGGCGAAGTACTGCTCCCGCTCGTCGATGAAGTTGACCATCGCATAGGGGGTGTTGGTGGTCCGGGCCAGCCTGCGGGCGAACGTGTCGAAGGCGGGGAGCGGGTTCTTGCCGATGCCTAGTTCGCGTAGTCGGGCGACCCGGGCCGGCGCCTCGTGATCCTCCGGAGTGATCAACAGTCGGCGCGTCAGATCCTCGGTGAGGTGCGGTAGTTGGGAGGACGGATAGCGCCAGGACGGATAGCGGGAGGGGAACGGGAAGCGCGCGGAGGGGACGTTCATGGCAGCTCCGGGGTGGCGGTGAGGACGGGGAAGGTGAGCAGGTGTGCGACGAGGGACACCAGCACCTGGGTGCCGGACGCGCACTGGCGGGCGTCGCAGGGGACGACGGGGACCTGTGGGTCGAGGTCCAGGGCGGCCCGGACCTCGTCGGGTGCGTAGCGGTGCGAACCGTCGAACTCGTTGACCGCGACGACGAAGTGGATGCCCCGCCCCTCGAAGAAGTCGACCGCGGCGAAGCACTGGTCGAGCCGGCGGGTGTCGGCGAGCACCACCGCGCCGAGCGCGCCGTGGGACAGTTCGTCCCACAGGAACCAGAAGCGGTGCTGCCCCGGCGTACCGAAGAGGTACAGGACGTGGTCCGGGCCGAGGGTGATCCGGCCGAAGTCCATCGCGACGGTCGTGGTGGCCTTCTCCTCGACGCCGGCCAGGTCGTCGGTGGCGGCGCTGATCTGGGTGATGAGCTCTTCGGTGCTGAGCGGTTCGATCTCGCTGACCGCGCCGACGAAGGTGGTCTTGCCGACCCCGAACCCGCCCGCGACCAGGACCTTCAGCGCGGTCGGGAAGTGCTCGGACGACGGGTCCGGCACGGCGTGGGGCTCAGAGTCGTTGACGAAGGCCATGCAGCACCGCCTCCAGCAGGGCGCGGTCGGGACGGGGGGCGGGGCCGGCCGAGACGGCCGAGGGGGTACGCGTGGCGAGCGCCCCACAGTCGACGAGGTCGGCCAGGAGCACCTTGGCGACGGCGACGGGCAGCCGGATGTGGGCGGCGATCTCGGCGACCGGGACGGTCCGCCCGTCGCACAGCCCCAGGACCCGGTCGTAGTCGGGTCCCTGCAGCCCGGCGGGCCGCCGGCCGGTGGCCCGCACCATCGTCATCAGGTCGAAGTCCGCCGTGGGGTGGGTGCGGCCCTTGCTGACGGTGAACGGGCGGACCAGGGGGCCCGCCACGTCGTCCACCCACGGGGCGTCCGGTCCGAACGGCCGCTGCCGGTGGGGCAGGGCCACGGTCAACGGCCACCCGCCGGACCCTGGGTGCGCGGCGCCGCCGACAGATACGGCCGGACGCTCTTGACCAGCATCCCCATCTCATAGCCGAGCACGCCCGCGTCGGCCTCGCGGCCGGCGAGCACGGCCAGGCAGGCGCCGGACCCGGCGGCGGCGACGAACAGGAAGGTCTCCTGCATCTCGACGACGACCTGGAGGATGTCGCTGCCCTCCCCGAAGCGCGAACCGGCGCTCCGGGCAAGGGAGTACAGGCCGGAGGAGAGCGCCGCCATGTGGTCGGCGACGTCGGGTTCGAAGCCGTGGCACGCCTTGACGAGGCCGTCGGCGGACAGTAGGACGGCGCTTCGGGTGTGCGGTACCCGCTGGACGAGTCCGGTCAGCAGCCAGGAAAGGTCGGTGTGCTGATTGCCGCGGAACTCCGCGTGCCGCTGTGCGCGCACATCACTCACCATGGTCGGGGTCGTCTCCTAGAGGGCGGGCCGTCGGGGCGTGGTGGTCGGGGGGAAGGAGCAGATCGGGGTCTGCGGGGCGGCCGGTCCCGTCGTCCTGGCCCGGGGTGGCGGCAGGAACGGGGGTGGGACTGCCGGCGGCGGCCAGACCGGCCGCGTAGCTGGGGTCGCCGCGGCTGAAGCCGCGTTGGTAGGCGGCCATCAGATGGGGGTCGTGGAGTCGTTCGGGGTCGGTGCGCTGCGGCGGTTGGACCGGCGCGTCGCGCAACTGGGGAGCGATGTGGGCCTGCTTGATGCGGCGCGGCAGCCGGGGGCGGTCGAGCTCGTCCAGGGGTGGCGGCGGGGGCGGCAGGAGTACCGGGCCCGGGTCGGCGGGGCGGGCGGGGCGCTGGTCGGCGGGGTGGCCGCCGCCCGGCAGCGCGCCGGGCGGGACGCCGGCCGGGCCGGAGGTGTGCTGCGGCGCGTTCGCGGCGGCCTCGACGCTGGCGGCGGTGGTCTGTGCGGGGGTGCGGACGATGCGACGGCGGGTGGGGAGGCCGTCGGCTCCGGTGGGGGGCAGCGCCGGCAGGGCCCGGGGCACCGGCCCGGCGGACGGCTCGCGCCGGTCGAGGGCGTAGTGGAAGCGGTCGCCGTGCGCCCGTTGGCCGCGCACCGGGGCCGGCACCGGAGCTGGCTCCTCGTCCTCCATCCCGTCCGGGAACTCCTCGCGGATCTCGGCCGAGTTGGCGCCCAGCAGCTCCGGCGGCACGATCACGACGGCTTGGACGCCGCCGTAGATGTTGCCCTGGAGCCGGACCAGGAGGCCGTGCCGTTGGGCGAGCGCGGAGACGACATAGAGGCCGATCCGGCCGTCGTCGAGGAGCTCGGTGAGGTCGATCCGCTCGGGGTCGGTGAGCAGCCGGTTCATCTGCTCCTGCGCCTCCCCCGCCATGCCCAGGCCGCGGTCCTCGACCTCGACGGCGAGGCCGGCGGTGACGTGCCGCGCGCGGACCGTGACCGGCGTCTCCGGGTCGGAGAACTCGGTGGCGTTCTCGACGAGTTCGGCGAGCAGGTGGACGACGTCGGCGACGGCGTGTCCGCGCAGGGTGCCCTCGAAGGGCGAGACCAGCTTGATCCGGGTGTACTGCTCGACCTCGGCGGTGGAGGAGCGCACGACCTCGGTCATGGTGATCGGGCGGGTCCACTGGCGGCGGGTGATGGCGCCGCCGAGGACGGCGAGGTTCTCGGCGTGCCGACGGATGCGGGTGGCCAGGTGGTCGATGACGAACAGGCCCTTGAGCAGGTCCGGGTCCTCGACCTGGTACTCCATCTCGTCCAGGGTGAGGATCTGGCGGTGGACGAGGGACTGGAGTCGTCGGGCGAGGTTGACGAAGACCTCCAGCTTCTGCTCGTTGCCGGTGGCGTTGCTGCGGACGATGCCCACCGCCTCGATGAGCGCGGCCTCCGCGGCCCGGCCGGTGACGGCGATGTCGTGGGCGACCTGGCCGAGGGGGTCGCCGCCCGGTTCCGGCAGCGGCTCCCGGCCGTCGTGGGGCCGCAGCCACTCGTCGTGGCGGACCCGGTCGAGGAGGTCGGCGAGATCGACCTGGGCACGGGCGCACGCCTGGCGCAGCCGCGTGCAGCGGTGCGCCTGGGCGCGCGCCTCGGCGTTCCCGACCAGTCCGCCGATCAGCACGATGACGCAGACCGCGGCGAGGCCGCCGACCAGCACCACCCACTCGCGCTCGGTGATCCGCGCGCCACCGCTGCTGACCACGAACGCGGCGACGCCCGCGCAGACCACGGCCACGGACAGGGCGGGGACGGCGGCGAGCCGGACCAGTCGGGATCGCAGCGCCGCGTCGGCCACCGGCTCGGGGAACGCCGCCCGGCCGTGCCGGCCCCCAGGGGAACCGGCAGCCTCCTGGGACCTGTCGGTCCTCGGCGTTGCGGTACGCATCGGCGCCCTCCGGATCGGCCGTTGGCAGTTCACGGAGCACGCACGCTAGTTGTTGCGGGGGTGGGGTTCGGACCTTCTTCGGGGTTTCGCTACCCCACGCCACCTACTTGGGTATGCACGGCCCGTACGGGCGCGCGAAAAGATCCGAACTTCCGTACAAACAAGGGCGGTTGAGTCGCACACCAGCGTCCCAACCGCCCCAAGGGCCCCGCCTTACTGCGGGAGTTCGACGACGGCGGGGGCTTGCTCGCCCGCCACCGCCGCGGCGGCCCGCGCCCCCGGGCCGACCGGCGGCCAGCTCGGCCAACCCTGGACCGGCGGCACCGCGACCGCCCGCCACCACGGCTGAACGACCTGCGGCTCGGCGGGCTCGAACGGCCGGCCCGGCGGCGGCACCGCGACCTCGACCCCGGCCCGGTACGCCGCGGCGACCGTGCGCTCGGCGGGCTCGGCCCACGGATGCGGGGCGAGGTTGAAGGTGCCCCAGTGGATCGGCAGCAGCACCCCGCGCGGCCGCCCGCCCTGGAGGTCGAGCTGCGCCCGCAGCCCCTCCTCGGGCGTCATGTGCACGTCCGGCCAGAAGTCGGAGTAGGCCCCTATCTGGACCATCGTGGCGTCGAACGGGCCGTGCTCCGCGCCGATTTCGGCGAAACCGGGGAAGTAACCGGTGTCACCGCTGTGGTAGATGCGGTGCTCGGGACCGGCGACGACCCACGAGGCCCACAGGGTGTGCTGCGCACCGCGCAGTCCGCGGCCACAGAAGTGCTGGGCCGGGGTGGCGGTGAGGGTGAGCTGGCCGACCCGGGTCGACTCGTGCCAGTCCAACTCGGTGATCCGGCCCGGGGGCACGCCCCAGAACTCCAGGTCGGCGCCGACGCCCAGCGGCACCACGAACACCGCGCCGGAGGCGGCCAGTTGCTTGACGGTCGGCATGTCGAGGTGGTCGTAGTGGTCGTGCGAGATCACCACCGCGTCGACCGGCGTCAGCTCCGCCAGCTCCACCGGCACCGGGTGCATCCGCTTGGGCCCGGCCCAGCGCAGCGGCGAGCAGCGCTCGCCCCAGACCGGGTCGAAGAGCACCCGGTGCCCGTCGATCTCGGCGAACACGCTGGAGTGCCCCATCCACGTCAGCCGCAACCCCGAGGCGGGCGGGCGGCCCCAGTCCGCTGCGGTGGGGTGGTGCACCGGGATCCGCCCCACCGGCGCCCTGCGCAGCCGCCCCTCGCGGCCGAGCTGCGTGCGGGCCATCGGCAGCGCGGCGCCACGGAGCAGTTGCCGGGTGGCGGTCGGATTGCGGAACTGCCCGTCCACGAACTGTGGCGACCTGCGCATCCTCGCCAGCCGCTCCCCCGTCGGCTCGGCGCCGAAGCTGGCGGGGCGCAGCGCGGTCAGTGGTCTCGGGCGGGGACGGGATGCGGTCACGGCACCTCCATGGTCGGGGCAGTCGCGAAGTGAACGGACCGCATGAACGCTGGGTTCCGACAGCCGCCCGACCGCTGCACCGCGGCCCCGACCGCACCACCGGCACCCTCCGTGGGCAACGACCCGGCCCCCCGCCGCATTCCCGAACCGACGAAGCGACCTCTCGACTCATCGACCGGCGGGCGGGCCGACGGACGGACGAACCCGCAGGCAGGCCCGTACTTCGTCCTACGACGGGGTGAGCGATGACACCACGCGAACTCCCCCGATCGGGTGAATCTGGGATGCCCCGCACCGCCCCGCTACGGCGCGTGGGCCTCCCGTGCGGTGGCGGTCAGTGCGCCGTCCTGGCCGCGCCCGCGCCACAGGACGTCGAGCCGGCCCCGGCCGCCGCACCACCACACCTACCTGACGATGCGTCACATGGCCGGCCCCGGGCCCCTCCCCTCACACCACCTCCACCGTGCTCGGCGGCCTGGGCAACCCCGGGCGGCGAGGCAGGAAGACCGTGCGCAGCAGAACCCGCGGGGCCATGAGGCGGGCGGGTGGGGCGGTGAGGCAGAAGACGTCCCGGAAGGCGGCGCCGACGACCCGGTCGACGGCGGCGCGGGCGGCGAGCCGGTCGAGGTACCACGACATCAGGCGCTCACCGGGGCCCGCCTTGGCTTCGGTGCCGCGCGCATAGGGGCGGTCGGCGCCGACCGCGGCCATCCAGGCGGGTTCCGCGGCCCGGCCGACCGCCCGCTGCGCTTGGGCGAGGACGCCGGGCCCCGGGCCGCCGGCGGCGTCGAGGGTGTCCCGCAGGGCCACCGCGCCGAGCGCGGCCACCGACATGCCCTGGCCGTAGACCGGGTTGAAGGTGCAGTTGGCGTCCCCGAGGACCAACAGCCCCTCGGGGAGGGCGCCGGGGCGGTCGTAGTGCCGGCGGCGGTTGCGGGTGTCGCGGAAGCCGTGCACCGGCGAGACCGGTTCGGCGCGAGTCAGGAGTTCATGGACGTAGGGGTCGCCGATGGTGGCGCTGAACGCGGCGAACTCCGCCTCGTCCGTGGGCGGGTGGTGCCCCGTCACCCCGGACAGCGTCAGCAGCCAGTTGCCGCCCTCCACCGGGACGTAGGCCGCGCCCCGGGGGCACTCCGGCCAGCCGGGGACGTTGACGGCGATGTCGGGTTCGCCGTCCTGGTCGGTGGGCCGGTACATCCGGGTCGCGTAGGCGAGGCCGGAGTCGACGGTCTCCTCCTGCGGTGCCTCGCGGCCGAGTTCGGCGTACCACTGGGGCGTGCGGGAGCCGCGTCCGGAGGCGTCGACGACCAGGTCGGCGGGGAGCGGGCGGGAGGTGCCGGTGGTGCGGGCGCGGACCGTGACGCCGGTGACCCGCCGGGCGTCGCCGATGAGGCCGACGGCCTCGGTCGCCTCCAGGACCTCGACGCGGGTGGTCGGCCCGACGGCGCGCAGGGCCCGTTCGCGGACGACGGCGTCGAGCACCGGCCGGGTGACGCTGAGCGTGGCGTGCCGGCGCTCGTCGAAGCGGCGCTGCCAGCCGGTGGGGGTGCGGGTGAGCAGGTCGCGCGAGAGGTAGAGGCTGCGGGCTCCGGCGTCGGTGAGCGCGGCGAGAGTGCCGGGCAGCAACCGCTCCAGTGCGCGCTGTCCGCCGCTGAGCAGGATGTGCAGATGGCGGGCCTGCGGGACGCCCTTGCGGAAGGCGTGGCCGGCCGGATAGCGGTCCCGTTCGACGACCGTGATCGTCTCGACGTGGCCGCGCAGGGCGACGACGGCGAGCATCCCGGCGAGCCCGCCGCCGATCACGACCGCGGCCCGCCCACGGGCGGTGTGCTCCGGCATGCGTGCTCCTTCTCCCCCACAACGGGCCACCCGCCGGCCCGTTGGTCCCCGTCGCCGGGACCTGATCGTTGTCGGGGCTCAGACTCAGCCGCCCGCCGAGCCGGTGTCAACGACCCGGTTCCGGCTGTGACCGGTTCGACGGCCGCTCGACAACTCCCGTCCCGCGCCTCCCCCTGACGCGCGGTGGCCCCGTCGCCACCCCTGCCGCGGGGCGTGAGCAGCGACTTCTCGACGCCCGTTCCTCTTGCGCGTCACGCCAGTCCCTAACATCCCGATATGAGGCGAGTGTGCGTCTAGACTCCCGTCGGCGGGCGCACCGCGGCCGGCGGCCGCTCCCACCAGCACGGGACTCGTCGCACCAGCAAGGGATTCAGGGACGCTTGTGACCTTCCAGCAGGTATCTGAGCCATATGACGTACTCGTCGTCGGCGGATCGGGCGTGGACACCATCGTGCGGGTCAGCGCGCTGCCCGTGCCGTCCGCCGACAGACACCGGGTGCCGCCCATCCGCGAGGAGGCCGGGCACACCGGTACCGGTGTCGCGCTGGGCTGCGCGGCGCTGGGGCTGACCACGGGGTTCGTGGACTTCCTCGGCGACGATCCGCCGGGCGCCCTGGTCCGCGAGCGGCTGGCCGGCAGCGGTGTCGACTTCCGCCCGCTGGCCTCCCCGCACGGCACCCGACGGGCCGTCAACCTCATCTCGCCGGACGGCCGTCGGACGTCCTTCTACGACGCCCGCGACCCGCTCGACCTGCGCATGCCGCCCGAGCACTACCTCCCCCTGCTGCGCCGCACCCGGCACGTCCACCTGTCGATCACCCACTTCGCCCGGCACCTCTTCGACGACATCGAGGCGCTGGGCCTCCCCGTCTCCACGGACCTGCACGACTGGGACGGCCTGACGGAGCATCACCGCGAGTTCGCGTTCCGCTCGGAGCTGGTCTTCCTCAGCACGGCCGGCGCCGGCGAGCGGATCGGTTCGATCATGCGGGAGATCGTCCACGAGGGGCGCGCCAAGGCCGTGATCGCCACCGCTGGCGCGGGCGGCGCCTATCTCCTCACGCCGGAGGACCGCACCCCGCGGCTGGTGCCCGCGGCCGTGCCGCCCCGCCCGGTCGTCGACAACAACGGCGCCGGCGACGCCTTCACCTGCGGCTTCCTCTACGGCCGGCTGACGGGCCAGGACTTGGAGGAGTGCGCCCGGCTCGGCGCCGTCGCGGGCGCGCACGCCTGCACGGCCGCGGGCGCGCACACCGCCCTCGCCCGGCCCGACGACCTGCGCGCCGCGCAGACCCCGCCGCCCCCGCTGGCCCCGGTGGCCGCCGTCGAGGCCCAGGTCTCCCGCACCGGGGCGTAGCGCCCCGCGCCGAGCCCGAAAGCCCGGGCGACGCCGTCCCGCGCCGTCCGGCCCCGCACGACGATCGCGACCTCAAGCGCCGCTCCCCGCACCGGACTTGACGCACCGTGGCGTCAACGTCCGGGCGAGGAGCCGCGGTTCAGCCCTTCCGGCCCACCACCCCGTAGAAGATGGTGTTGTTGAGCTCCTCCGGGCCGGGCACGGGGCCGTCCGGCCGCCACAGCGGCACCCGTACGACGCCCGGTTCCAGCGGGGTGAACGGCCCGAGGAGGGCGGCGACCTCGTCCTTGGTGCGCAGGGCGAGCGGGGTGGTGGCGCTCTTGTAGACCTCCTCGACGTGGGCGCGGGCGGCCTCGTCGACCCGGCCCTGCGGGTAGCCCTCGTACGGCTCGTAGGTGCCGTTCGAGAGGATCAGGTGGCTGCCGGCGGGCAGCGCGGCGCCGAACGTGGCGAGCAGCGCGGCGGGGTGGTCCTCGTCTCCGAGGAAGTCGAGCACGCCGCCGATCAGGAGGCCCACCGGCCGTTCGAGGTCGATGAGTTCGCGGACCGCCGGGTCCTTGAGGACCGCCTTGGGGTCGCGGATGTCGCCGAGCGCGAAGGCGGTACCGGGGGCGTTGGCGAGGCGGGCCCGGGCGTGGGTGGCCACGATCGGGTCGCTGTCCACGTAGACGACCCTGGTCTCGGGGGCGGTCTCGCGGGCCACCTCGTGGGCGTTGGGCGAGGTGGGGATGCCGATGCCGAGGACGAGGAACTGCCGGACCCCGGCGGCCACCACGGCGCGGACCGCGCGGCGACGGAAGGCGCCGTTGGCGCGGACGCTGTCGCGCACCTTGGGGTGGAGTTCGATGACGCGGTCCGCGGCGACCCGGTCGACCTCGTAGTTGTCCCAGCCGCCGAGGAAGTAGTCGTACATCCGGGCCGGGTGCGGTCGGCTGGTGTCGATCTCCTCGGCGGCGAAGCCCTGATGGTCCGGGCCGGGCGGGTACGGCCCGATCTCCCAGGCTCCCAGGTCACAACCGGGAGGGCTGTGCTGCTCGTTCATGGCTCCTCCCTCAGTGCGCCGGGCACGGTGCGGCGGAGAGCAGGAAGTCGGCGTGGCCGGCCTTCGCGCCCTCGATGAAGCTGGCCATCTCGCGGTGGGTGTAGATCAGCGCGGGACCGTCCGGGTCGGTGGACTGGCGCAGGGCGACCCGGCCGTCGCGCAGCCGCAGGGCCTCGACGCACTCGCCGCCGTTTCCGCCGCTCCACGGCTTGTGCCAGCCGTCGCTGCCCAGTTCGCTGGCGGGCATCCCGTTGTAGATACGTATGCGGTCCATGGGGGGTTCAGATCTCCTTGCGAAAGCCGCCCAGGATGGCCTCGGTCGCGTGTGCCGGCGCGGCCTGCGCACACATCCGGTCCAGGGCCTCCAGGAACTGCGAGACGTCGTTGCGCTGGTCGAAGTACACGGCTCCGACGAGGCTTTCCGCGTACGCGATGTCCGGGAGCTCCGGGATCGGGAAGCGGAAGATGTGGAACGGCCCGTACATGGCGGGGTGCGGACCCGCGGCGAACGGCATCACCTGGAGCCGGACGTTCGGCATCGAGGTGGCGTCCATCAGCCGGGTGATCTGATCGCGCATCACCTTGGGTCCGCCGATGGGGCGCCGCAGCACGGTCTCGTCCATGACCGACCACAGCATCGGGGCGCGCTCGCGCGTCAACAGCGCCTGGCGTTCCATGCGCAGGGCCACGATGCGGTCGATGTCGGCCGGGGCGGCGTGCGGCATTCCGGCGCGCAGCACGGCGGCGGCGTAGTCCTCGGTCTGCAACAGGCCGGGGACGTAGTGCGGTTGGTAGGAGCGGATCAGGTTGGCTTCGCTCTCCAGGCTGACGAAGGCGCTGAACCACTCGGGTAGGACATCGCGGAAGCGGTGCCACCAGCCGGGGCGGTTGGCCTCGCGGGCCAGCGAGACGAAGCCGTCGATCTCCTCCTGATCGGTGACGCCGTAGGTGGCCAACAGCTTTTCCACATACGGGAGTTTGAGGCCGACCTCGGCCTTCTCCATGCGCCGTATCGTGGCGTGCGTCACATCGAGCGCGGCGGCGGCGCGCTCGAAGGAGAGCCCCGCCTTCTCCCTCAGGTCCTGCAGTCGCTTGCCGAGCACCACCCGCAGGACGGTCGGTGCACCTGCAGACCGTGGGTCCGCCACGTCCGATCCCCTCCAACCAGCTTTTGTGCTCAGCAGTGTGTCATGCCGTCATCAGCTCGAACAGACTGCACTTTCAATTCTGCAAATTGCAGACTGATCCTTGCCAACGGTGAGCAACATCGCACATAGTTAAGTCGTGGCTTCCTACAAAAACGCTCCGTCGTTAGGGCGATGCAGCGGCTTCGCCGCTCCGAGCCCGCAGGACGCGTTCCACTTGCCGGCGCTGCGCACGTCCGTTCCCGAGGCGCGCAGGCGCGTCAGCACGCTGCTGGGCGAGTGGGGCGCCGCTCAACAGGTGCGGGACGACGTGGAGTTGGTGGTCACCGAGCTGTTCACCAACGCGGTGCGGCACACCGACAGCGAGAAGGTCGGCTGTGAGATAGCGGTCGTCGGCGCGCACATCCGCATAGAGATCACCGACGAGGGCGGGCCGGGCGCCTCCGCGCCGCACGCGCTGCCCGGCAGCCTCGATCAGGAGGGCGGCCGGGGGCTGTTCCTGGTGGGTGCGCTCTCCGAGAGCTGGGGCACCCGGCCCGACGACGGCGGCCGGGGCCAGGTGGTCTGGGCGGACCTGCCGTATCGGACGACGGCACGCTGAAGGCCCCGTTCCGCCGCGCGGGCGGACACGGGGCCTTCGGCGTGCCGTGGGAGTTACAGCGGAAGCAGGTCGGGCCGCTTGGGCTCGACGTCGTCGCCGGAGGAGACGCCGCGCAGCCGGCGCCCGATCCACGGCACCAGGTGCTCGCGCGCCCAGTGGATGTTGTCCCGCCGCGCCTCGGCGGCGGTCCGCTCCGTCTCCTGCGGCCATGCCTGGTCCGGGTCGGCCGGCACCTCAAGTCCCAACACCTGCGCGGCGCGCAGCGCCACCCGGGTGTGCCCGTCGGCCGACAGGTGCAGCCGGTCCTCGCTCCACGCCCGCCGGTCCTGCACCGACTTCAGCGACCACAGGTCGAGCACCGGGCAGTCGTGCCGGTCGGCGATGGCCCGCACATGGGCGGTGTACGTGGCGATCTTGCCGCGCAGATGCTTGAGGACCGGCATGCCCCGGGTGTCAAAACCGGTGCACAGCAGCACCGTCGGGACCGTCTCGCGCAGCGCCGCCACGGCCGCCTCATAGCGCTCGGCCACCGCGTCCGGGTCCGAGCCCGGCCGCAGGATGTCATTGCCACCGGCGCAGAACGTCACGAGCTCGGGAGCGAGCTGCTGCGCCCTGGGCACCTGTTCCTCGATGATCCGGTCCAGAAGCCGCCCCCGCACAGCGAGGTTGGCATAGCGGAAGTCCCCCTCGTTCCGCTGGTCGGCGAGGAGGACCGCTAGACGGTCCGCCCAACCGATGTACGCCCCGTCCGGACCGGGATCCCCGACCCCCTCGGTAAAGCTGTCCCCGACGGCTGCGTACGACCCGATGGCGCTGATCGCGCCGTTGCTCATGTTCTTCGAATCGTCTGCCACGTCAGGACATACTTCACCGCGAGAAGTGACCTACGCCACCGTAACCAGGGGTTGACGAGGGGTGATTAATACCACCAAGTCAAATTCTGTCCAAGTGGGAATAATGATCGATCAGGAAGTGCTCCCCCACCGCCGTGGATGGGGGATCATGCGCGCCGTTGCACCGGTGTTGCACCCCGTTGCCACCTGATTGCCGCAGGCATCGGTGTCGTATCGTCGGAAGGAGCCCCGCCTCGTCGACGAGCAGCGTCGGCGACCGACCCCGAGGAGCGCCCGTGACGCAGCAGACGCCGCAGGTCCCCCAGTCCCAGCCGGAACTCGCGGAGGTCCGCAACTTCCGCGACGTGGGCGGGCTGCCGACCGTCGACGGGCGTCGCGTCCAGCACGGGCGGCTCTTCCGCAGCGGTCACCTCGCGCACGCCACCGAGGCGGACGCCGCGTTCCTCGCCGGCCTCGGGCTGCACACCGTCTTCGACTTCCGCAACGCCGCCGACATCAAGCTGGAGGGCCCCGACGTCACCCTCCCCGGCGTGCGGAACGTCAACATCCCGCTCACCGACCCCGCCGACGGCGCGGAGTTCTGGGCGATGGTCCGGGACGGCGAGCTGGACCACCTCCGGATCGCGCTCGGCGACGGCAAGGCCGCGGGTCGGATGGCCCGCACCTACCGCGAGATCATCACCACCCGCACCGAGGACCACAGCCGGCTGCTGCACGCCCTCGCCGAGGACAGCGTCCCGGCGCTGATGCACTGCGCCGCCGGCAAGGACCGCGCCGGCCTCTCCATCGCGGTCACCCTGCTCGCGGTCGGCGTGGAGCGGGACGCCATCGAGGCGGACTACCTCAAGTCCAACGATCCCAGCCGGCGTTACAAGGTCCGCCGCTCGGACAGCTCGGCGGCCGGGATGTCACCGGAGGTCATGGAGCTGCTGTCGCCGCTGTTCGGCGCGCACATCGACTACCTCACGGCCGCCTTCGAGGCGATCGACGAGACCTGGGGCGGGGTCGAGTCCTACCTCGCCGACGGCCTCAAGCTCTCCCCCGCCACCCGCGAGCAGCTCCGCGAGCGCCTGCTGACGGACTGAGCCCCGCTCCCGACGGGCACGACCCGGCGCCCCACCCGGCCGCCGGCAACCACCCCCGCCCCGCGGTGCGCCGCGAGGAGGCCCAACGGCCGCTCGTAGCGCACCGCGAGGCGCACCGCCCGACACGACGCCGCCGCCTTCGGCACCCCACCGAAGACCCGACACCCTCGGCCAACTCGACGCCGCATCCCGCCAGTTGACCACCCGTCAACGGTTGGCGACCGCCTGTTTGACCAGCGTCCGCCCGAAGTCCCACAGCAGGCCGCCGCTGTGGGCATCGTCCATGACGGCGGTGAACGCCTCGACGAACCGGTCCACTTCCCGTTCGCCGATGATCAGCGGCGGAATCAGCTTGATGACCTCCAGATGGTCGCCGGAGACCTGGGTCAGGATGCGGTGGCGCTGCAACAGCGGCACCACGACCATCTGCGCGAACAGGCCCTTGCGGGCCGCCTGTAGCATCGTCCAACGACTGCGCAGTCCCAGCGACTTGGGCCGCCCGAACTCGATGCCGATCATCAGGCCGCGGCCGCGCACCTCGTGCAGCAGCTCGTAGCGGTCGACCAGCGCGGCCAGCCGGGAGCGCAGCAGCTCGCCGATGTGCCGGGCGTTGGCGACGACCTGCTCGTCCTCCATGACCGAGAGCACCGCCAACCCGGCCGCCATCGCCGGGGAGTTGGCGCCGAAGCTGGCGGAATGTACCAGCACCCGGTCCATGGACGAGTAGACCTTCTTGAAGATCCAGTCCTTGCCCAGGGTGGCGCTGACCGGGACGTAGCCGCCGGAGAGCGCCTTGGCGACGCACACCAGGTCCGGCTCCACGCCCTCCTCGTGCTGGAAGGCGAAGAAGTCGCCGGTGCGGCCGAGGCCGGTCTGCACCTCGTCGGCGATCAGCAGCGCCTTGTGCCGGTGCAGCAACTCCTGGGCGGCGCGCAGGAATCCGGGCGGCGCGGCGGTGACGCCCTTGCCCTGGATCGGCTCAACGACGAAGGCCGCCACGTCCCCGCGCCTCAACTCCCGCTCCAGCGCGTCCAGATCGCCCAGCTCGACGGCGGTGTCCGGCAGCAGCGGGGCGAAGCCGTCCCGGAAGCCGTCCTCGCCGTTGACGGAGAGCGAGCCGGTGGTCAGGCCGTGGAAGCCGTGGGTGCAGTAGACGACGCGCGGGCGGCCGGTCGCATAGCGGGCGAACTTCAGGGCGGTCTCGACGGCCTCGGTGCCGCTGTTGCCGAAGAACACCCGGTCCAGGTGGGGCGCGTGGCCCAACAGCTTCTCGGCGAGCAGTCCGGGCAGCGGCGGGCAGTCGAAGCGGGTGAGGTCGGCGAGTTGGGCGTCGAGGACGTCGTGCAGCGCCCGGCGGACGACCGGGTGGTGCCGGCCCAGACCCATCACGCCGAAGCCGGCGAGCATGTCGAGGTAGTCGCGGCCGTCGGCGTCGTAGAAGTAGGCGCCCTCGGCGCGTTCGTAGACCTTGTCGAAGCCGATGGTGTGCAGCATCCGCGGGAGCTGGTGGTTGAGGTGGCGGCTGTGCAGGTCGTAGCGCTCGCCGCCGCGTTCGGCGAGCAGCTCGGTCAGGTCGAATCCGGTCACGGTGGTCTCCTTACGGGCGGGCGGCGGACATGGGTCGGGGGCGCCGGGGGCCCGGTGGCCCCGGCGCCCCCGTTCACCGGGTCAACCGCGATTGCCCGCGACGGTCTCCTTGGCCGCCCGGAGGGACTCCTTCAGCGAGCCCATGGTGGCCAGCACGGCGGTGGGCTCGTAGCCGCAGTGCGCCATGCAGTTGGCGCACCGCGGGTCCTTGCCGCGGCCGTACTTCTCCCAGTCGGTCTCCTCGATCAGCTCCCGGTACGTCGGGACGTAGCCGTCGCTCATCAGGTAGCAGGGGCGCTGCCAGCCGAAGAGCGAGTAGTTGGGGATCGCCCAGGCCGTGCACGGGAAGTCCGCCTTGCCCTCCAGGAAGTCCAGGAAGAGCGGGCTGTGGTTGAGCCGCCAGCGCCGCCGGTTGCCGCCGGCGAACGCCTTCCGGAACAGCTCCCGGGTCTGTTCCACACCCAGGAAGTGCTCCTGGTCGGGGGCCTTTTCGTAGGCGTAGGCGGGCGAGAGCATCATCTCGTCGACCTTCAGGTCGTCGTTGAGGTAGTTGAGGACCTCGATGATGGTCTGCGGGGTGTCGGTGTTGAAGAACGTGGAATTGGTGGTGACCCGGAAGCCGCGCCGCTTGGCCTCCTTGATGGCCGCCACCGCCTCGTCGAACACGCCCTCCTTCGCGACGGATTCGTCGTGCCGCTCCCGCATTCCGTCGATGTGCACCGCGAAGGCGAAATACGGCGAGGGCGTGAACTTCTCCATCTTCTTGCGCAGCAGCATCGCGTTGGTGCACAGGAAGACGTACTTCCGGCGGGCCACCAACTGCCGGACGATCTCGTCGATCTGCGGGTGCATCAGGGGCTCGCCGCCGGCGATGGAGACCATCGGGGCGCCGGATTCCAGCACCGCTCCCACCGCCTGGGCCACCGGCATCCGCTGCTTCAGAACTCCGGCCGGGTGCTGGATCTTTCCGCAGCCCTCGCACTTCAGGTTGCAGGCGAAGAGCGGCTCCAGCTCGACAATGAGCGGGAACTTCTCCCGCCTGCGCAGCACTTTCTGTTCAAACAGATACGTTCCGACCCGGATGGATTGGCGGAGCGGCATGGCCATCTGGCTCACCTCCTGGGGAGCAGCAAAGAACGGTGCCAGTCAAAGAAAACGGGAAATACCGAGCGCAGCACACGGAAGGCCGATATTCCCCCGCGTACCGTCCCGATGCGCACGAGTTCGTGTTCCGGGGCGTCCACGACCACCCGGACGGCCGCAACCGCGGGGCTGCCGCACCGCACCGCCGCCCGCAGCGTCGCGGCGGACTCCATGTCCACCGCGATCGCACCCTCGGCGTGCAACGCGGCCCGCTCCGCGCCCCGTACGACGTGGTCACAGCCGCGCAACAGCCCGGTGTGCACCCGTAGATCACGCTCGCGCAGGGCACGCACCAGCGGGCCGTTGTCGCGGCAGGGCACGTCCGGGACGCCGCTTCGGTGGTCCCGGGTGGCCTCGGCGACGATCACGTCCCCGGGGCGCATCCCCGGGGCCAGCCCGGCGCAGAAACCGCTGGCCACCACCGGCGAGCCAGCGGTGGGCGCGCCCTCCCCCAGGGCGTCCGCCAGGGCGCGCTCCGCCGCCTGCGGCCCCATGCCGGTCCGGAGGGTGACCACGGCCGCCCCGGGGTCACCGCCCCGCAGCGCGAACCGTTCGATGCCGAGCGCACAGGCGACCAGCAGCGGCGGCTCCGCACCCGACGGGGGCCGTCTCGGCATCAGTCCCCCACCGGTGCCCCGGCGGTCGGGCCGGTGGCCGGTCCGCCGTGGACGTAGCGGCCGAGGGCGGTCAGCGGGAACACCTGGCGGTAGAGGTGGTAGTTGATGGAGAAGTCCCAGGGGAAGCCGGTGCCGGTGAAGTACGGCTCGTCCCAGGAGCCGTCCGGCAGTTGGCTCTCCACCAGCCAGCGCACCCCGCGGCGCACCGCCTCGCCGTCCCGCTCGCCGGCCGCGAGCAGCGCCATCAGCGCCCAGGCGGTCTGCGAGGCGGTGGAGGCGCCGCGCCCGGCCCAGCCGTCCCGGTCCCGGTACGAGCGCTGGTCCTCGCCCCAGCCGCCGTCCTCGTTCTGCACCCGCTCCAGCCAGCCGACGGCGCGGCGGACGGCGGGGTGCGCGGCGGGGATGCCGACGGCGGCCAGGGCGGGCAGCACCGAGCCGGTGCCGTAGACGTAGTTGGTGCCCCAGCGCCCGAACCAGGCGCCGCACGGCTCCTGTTCGGCCAGCAGCCAGGCCACGCCGCGGCGGGCGCGCGGGTCATGGCCGCGCCCGACCTCGGCGAACATCTCCACGACGTGCGCGGTGACGTCGGCCGACGGCGGGTCGATCACCTCGCCGAAGTCGCAGAACGGCAGCCGGTTGGGGAACGGGCTGGTGTTGTCGGCGTCGAACGCGCCCCAGGCGCCGTTCCTCGACTGCATCCCGGCGTTCCAACGCACCGCCCGGTCGATCGACTCCCGCACCCGCTGCGGGTCGGGGTGCTGCACCCGGCGCAGCGCCAGGACCACCTCGGCGGTGTCGTCGATGTCCGGGTAGTTGTCGTTGTGGAACTCGAACGCCCAGCCCCCGGAAAGGAGTTGGGGGCGACGCACGGACCAGTCGCCGGGCCGGTCGATCTGTTCGCCGAGCATCCAGTCGGCGGCCTTGACCAACTGCGGGTGGTCGGCGGGCACTCCGGCGTCGGCCAGTGCGATGGTGGCCAGGCAGGTGTCCCAGACCGGTGACTGGCAGGCTTCGATCATCCGGGCACCGTCCGCGCGCCAGACCGCGAACCGCTCCAGGGACTCCAGGCCGGCCCGCAGCACGGGGTGGTCGAGGTCGTAGCCGAGCAGGTGCAGGGCGATGAGGGAGTAGACGGCGGGGGGTTGGATGCCGCCCCAGCAGCCGTCGTTCTCCTGCCGCTCGATGATCCAGCGGGCGGCCGAGCGCATCGCCGCGGCCCGCGGCCGGCGCAGGGCGACCTTGTGGTAGAGGTGCAGCGCCTTGTCCAGGCGCTGGAAGAGGCCGTCCCAGCTCGTGGTGCGGGCGAGCGGGCGCGGCGGGTTGGGGTCGGCGGGGTCCTTGTGCAGCTCGTCGAGGGCGAACGGCGCCGGGCGGACCGGGCGTTTGGCCGAGACGATGGTGAGCGGCACGATGGTCTGCCGGGCCCAGCAGCCGAAGGCGTAGATGCTGAGCGGGAACCACTTGGGGAAGTAGATGAGTTCCGGGGGGAGTTCGGGCAGGTCGTCCCACTTCCACCAGCCGAAGAGGGCGAGCCAGATCCGGGTGAAGACCCGGGAGGCGGCGATGCCGCCCTGTTCGCGGATCCAGGCGGACGCGGTGGCCATGTGCGGGGCGTCGGGGGCGTCGCCGGCCAGCCGCAGCGCCACGTACGCCTCGATGGTGGTGGAGAGTTCGCCGGGCCCGCCGTAGAAGGTGGCCCAGGTGCCGTCGGGGCGCTGCTCGCCGCGGATGTGACGGGCGGTGGCCTCGGTGAGCTTCGGGTCCTGGATGCCCAGGAACTGACGGAGCAGCAGGTCCTCTGCGTCCATCGTGACGTTGGTTTCCAGGTCGCCCTTCCACCAGCCGGCGGGGTCCTGGACGGAGAGCAGGTAGTCGGTGGCGCGGGCGGTCGCCTCGCGCGCGGCGTCCGCCGTGTCCTGCCGCACGGCGGTGCGTTCTCTGCCGGCCGGGCCGGACTCCTCGACCTTGTCGGTCCCGGACTTCTCGACATCGGCATCGTTGGCCGAGGGGGCCCCGGGCGGCAGTGCCTCGGTGCTTCCGTCGGTCGTCGCTGTCATGGCTTCCCCTTCGTGCAGTGAACTGTCAATGCGTGACCAGGGATTCCGTCGGCCGGCGCCAGGACGGCGCCGGCCGGCGACTGCGAGCTATTGCGTGGTGATGGCCATCATCTCTCTCGTACGACGACGAAGTCCGCGAGCGCGACGAGCTGCGCACGGATCCGTTCGGGCATGTCGATCTCGTCCAGGGCTGCGATGGCGGTGGCGTGCTGACGGCGGGCCTCCTCGGAGGTCCACTCGCGGCCGCCGGCCTCCTCGATCAACGCCGCGCGGGAGGCGAACTCTTCCTCGGTGAAGTCGGCGATCTCGGTCTCGGTCTTCTTGGCGTCGGCGGCCAGGATCCCGGCGAGCCGCTCCGAGGCCGACCCGCCGGCCGCGAGCGCGGCGACGACGGGCAGCGACTTCTTGCGCTGCCGCAGGTCGCTCCAGGTCTGCTTGCCGGTGGCGTCCGGGTCGCCCCAGATGCCCAACAGGTCGTCGACGGCCTGGAAGGCGAGACCGAGGTGGTAGCCGTAGCGCTCCAGGATGTCCGCGGTGCGGTCGTCGGCGCCGCCGAGGACGGCACCGATGGAGACCGCGCAGGCCAGCAGCGCGCCGGTCTTGTTGCCCTCCATCTCCAGGCACTCCTCGACGGTGACCCGCTCGCGGTGCTCGTAGGAGATGTCCTGGGCCTGACCGTCGATCAACTTGCGGGTGGCCACGGTCAGTCGACGCGTGGCGCGGCCCGCGTCGACGGTGCCTAGCTCCAACAGTATTTCGTTGGCCAGCGCGAACAGTGCGTCGCCGACGAGGATGGCCTGGGCCGGGCCGTGCACCTTCCAGACGGTGTCGCGGTGCCGGCGCTGCTCGTCGCCGTCCATCAGGTCGTCGTGCAGCAGCGAGAAGTTGTGCACCAGCTCGACGGCGACCGCGCCGGGCACGCCGACCTCGGGGCCCTTGCCCGCGACCTCGGCGGAGAGCAGGGCGAGCGCGGGCCGCACGGCCTTGCCGCCGTCACCGTCGCTGGCGTTGCCGGCCGCGTCGATCCACCCGAAGTGGTAGGCGGCGACGGTGTCCATGGGAGGGGCGAGCCTGGACACGGCGGCACGCAGCACGGGAGTGGCGAGTGTCCGCCCGCGCTCCAGCAGCGCGGTGACGCTCGCGGTGTCGATAGCCGGGGAAGCCACGGTTTCTCCTCTGTTTCCGATGCTTGTGCTCGTGCGGGCACGCGTATGCGTCGTCATGCCGCCTCCTGAGGCAACTGGGCCTGCGGGACGCCGAGTTCGGAAAGTGCCTCACGGGCGGCTGCGGTGCCGCTGCGGACGGCGCTCTCCATGGTCGCGGGCCACCCGGTGGCGGTCCACGCTCCGGCCAGGAAGAGGCCGGGGGCTTGGGTGCGGGCGGGCGGGCGGAGCCGGCCGACGCCGGGGGCGGGCGCGAAGGTCGCGGTGCGCTCGCGGGTGACGAAGAAGTCGAGGATCCGGGCGCCCCGGGCGGCCGGCAACAGCCGTTCCAACTCGGGGAGGTAGCGGGCACGGAGCTTGGCGACCGGCTGGTCGATCTCCTGCTGCGCGGCGGACTGCGAGAGGGCTAGGTACTGGCTGCGTTCGTGGCCGGCGGTGCGGGCCAGCCCCGAGGCGTCGGTGCGGTCGAAGACCCACTGGACCGGCGAGCCGACCGCGGCGAAGAACGGGCGGCGCACCACCTTGCGGTCGTAGATGACATGGACGTTGAGGATCGGTGCGGTGCCGATGTCCAGCAGCCGGTCCCGGTCGGGCAGGGCACCGTCCGGCAGGAGGGCGTGCGCCTCGCGCTGCGGCACGGCGAGCACGACCGTGTCCGCGGCGAGCGTCTCGGTGCCGTGCGGGCCGTTCTCCACCGCGACCCGCCAGCCGGCGCCGTCGCGGGTGACGGCCGCGGCCCGGGTGCGCAGGGCGGTGCGGACGCCGGCCGCCTCCAGTGCGGCGGCGGCGCGGGTGTGGTGGAGCTCGCCGAGCGGGGTCCGGGCCCAGCCGATGTCGGCGGCGCCGGGCTCGGAGAGCAGCCCGGTCTTGAAGACCTTGGCGGCCAGGCCCAACGAGGCTTCGCCGGCTGGGGCGTTGAGGGTGGCGACGCCGACGAGGTCCCACAAAGCCTCGACGGCGCGCGGGCTCTGGCCGTGGCGGCGCAGCCAGCTGCCGAAGTCGGTGGCGTCCAACGCCGGGTCGGCCGGGTCCAGTTGCTGGAGCGCGAGGGTGGCGCGGACCACGCTGGCCCGCTCGGCGAGCGAGAGATGCGGGTAGAGCGCCAGGCTCTTGGCGAGGTGGAGCGGCACCGGCAGGGCGGTGCGCCGCAACCGGCCGAGCCGCATCAGGTCGGCGTCCAGGACCGGTACGTCCATCCGCTCCTGGAGCGGTGCCAGGCGCTCGGCGCCGAGCCGCGCCAGGTGGTCGCCGTAGGCGGTGCAGCAACGCAGGTAGACGTGCTGGCCGTTGTCGACGGTCAGCGGGCCGACGGCCGAGTCGCGGCGGAAGGAGAAGACCAGTCCGCCGAGCCGCGGCCGGCCCTCGACCAGCGTGACCCGCAGGCCCGCGTCGGCCAGCGCCAACGCCGCGGTGGTGCCCGCGATTCCGCCCCCGATGACCACCGCGGCCGCCCCTTCGGGACGGCCGGAGGGTCGGATCGGGTCGCGCCCGGGCAGCGTGGCTCCCGCTGTCATGCGTTCTCCCCCCTCACGCCTGTCAAGGACGCCTCCGTCCGGCGGAGGGTTGCCCGCCGCACCGATTCCGGATCATGACCGGGGTGCGCGGTCCGGCACGTCATGCCCGCCTCCTGACCGCCTGCCGGCGGCCAATCGCCCGCGCGTCGAGCCCGGAGAGCCCGCGCACCGCGACGAACGCCTTCTCCCGGCCGGGCAGCGAGACCCGCCCGCGGAGCACCGCCTCCGGGTCGTCGGCGATCCGTGTCAGCAGCCGGTGGTAGATCCCGGCCATCGCCGCCACGCAGGCGCCGCTGCGTCGGTCGAGCATCGGCAGCAGCCGGAAGCCGTCCGCGAACAGCGCGCGGGCCCGCCGGACCTCGAACTGCACCAGCCCGGTGAAGTCGGCGCCGGGCGGCGGCACCGGACCGTTGAACCCGGCCGAGCAGCCGAACTTGGCGAGGTCCTCGGCCGGGAGGTACGTCCGCCCGTTGCCCGCGTCTTCGCGAACATCTCTGAGGATATTGGTGAGTTGGAGCGCAAGCCCCAGCGTATCGGCGTATTCGGGGGCGCGTTCGGCGTCGAGTGCGCCGGGTACCGTGCCGAACACTCCGAGTGAGAGCCGGCCGATCGCCCCGGCGACGCAGCGGCAGTAGACCTTCAGCTCGTCCCAGGTCTCGTAGGTCTCGCCGCGGACGTCCGCCAGCACTCCGTCGATCAACTCGTCCAACGCGTCGAGCGGAACGGGGAAGCGCCGGGCGGTGTCGGCGAGCGCGACGGCCACCGGGTCGGTGTCGTCCTCGGCGATCCGGCCGTCCTTGATGCGGGCGAGCAGGGCGCGGGTTTCTTCCAGGCGCCGGCGCTTGGCGTCGAGGTCGAGAGCGCCGTCGCCGATGTCGTCGACCCGGCGAGAGAAGGCGTACAGCGCCGACATCCCCTGCCGCTTGTCGGCCGGCAACAGCCGGATCCCGTACGCGAAGTTGCGCGCCTGCTGCCCGGTGACCGTCTCGCAGTAGCGGTACGCAGCGAGCACCGGCGCGGACATCTGTGTGGTCGTCTCCACGGTCCGACTCACCCCTCTCGTCGCAATGTCGCCCCGACCTCGCGCAGCAGGCTGAGCTTGGTCGGCTTGGGCGGTCCGGGGAGCACGTCGTGGTCGGCGGCGGCGACCGCCTGGAGCGCGGCGCGCCCGCCGGCGACGAAGCCGGCCAGCAGCAGTCGGAGCCGCCCGTGCACGCTGTTCACCAGCGGCGCACCCTGATCCAGCAGTTCCCCGGCGCGCTCGGCCTGGAAGGCGATGAGCGCCCGCACGGACGGCCCGCCGGTCGGCGCGGCCAGATCGGCCTCGGTGACCCCGAAGCTCTTCATGTCGTCGGCGGGGAGGTAGATCCGGTCCCGACTGAGGTCCTCGGCCACGTCCTGGATGTGTTCGACGATCTGGAGCGCGGTGCAGATGGCGTCCGAGAGGCGGATGCGTTCGGGGCTGGAGGTGCCGGTGACGCCGAGCACGAGCCGGCCGACGGGGTTGGCGGACAGCTCGCAGTAGGCGGCGAGGTCGTCGTAGGTGGCGTAGCGACTGACCCGCTGGTCCTGGCGGTTGGCCTCGATCAGGCCGAGGAACGGCTCGGGGGTCAGCGCGCAGCGGCGGACGGTCGGGCCGAGCCGGCGCATCAGCGGGTGCTTGGGGCCGGGCGCGCGGTCGCTGAAGACCCGGTGGAGGTCGGCCTCCAGGGCGTCGAGCAGCGCCGGGCGGTCGTCGTACTGGGTGCGCTCCAGGCCGAGCAGGACGGCGTCGCCGCCACCGGGGGCCAGGTCGCCGTCGCCGATGTCGTCGACGAGGCGGGCGAAGCCGTACAGGGCCATCAGGTCGGCGCGCCAGGCGCGGGGCAGGAAGAAGGGCGCGACGGGGAAGTTCTCGTGCGCGGCTTGATCGAGCACGGTGCGCGTGTGGTCCCTCCCGCCACTCACCGCCACCTTCCGAAGGAAGGCGCGACGCGCCTGCTCGTCTCCTCGGCTCACCGGGGGCTACCCGGCGCGTTGTGGAGCCGGAGCGAACCAGTAGCCATTGCCGTCACGTCTCCCGTTCTACACCGCCGACCCAAAACAACCCATTTCGGACACGCCGCAGCGCGGGGGCGCCCCCCGCTCGATGAGCGTAGCTGAAAGTGGAGGGGCACCCTCCGATCGAGCTCCGTCGCTCGCCGAGGTGAATTTTGCCCGACTTGCACCAATTTTTCCGTTCAGTACCCGTACAGCTTACGCCGTACATCTAGAGGCTGATCGATCGGGTACCGAAGCCTCGGGCAACGATCTAACCAACGCCACAGGACGCTCAACCGTTCCCGCATTCACGGGAGTTGACCATTTCTTCACGTTCGAAGGCCCCCGCGAACGGACTCGCGAGGGCCTTGCGCGATGGGACGGGCTATTTGCCCGTTTCCTTCTCGTACGCCTTGATGACCTCGTCGGTCGGGCCGTCCATCAGCAGTTCGCCCCGCTCCAGCCACAGCACACGATCACAGGTGTCCCGGATCGAGTTGTTGTTGTGGCTGACGAGGAAGACCGTACCCGCATCCTTGCGGAGCTCGCGGATGCGGGCCTCGGAACGCTTCTGGAAGGCCCGGTCGCCGGTGGCCAGCGCCTCGTCGATGAGCAGCACGTCGTGGTCCTTGGCGGCCGCGATGGAGAACCGCAGCCGGGCCGCCATACCGGACGAATAGGTGCGCATCGGCAGGGAGATGAAGTCGCCCTTCTCGTTGATGCCGGAGAAGTCGACGATGCCGTCGTAGCGCTCGCGGATCTGCTCGCGGGACATGCCCATGGCCAGGCCGCCGAGGATGACGTTCTTCTCGCCCGTCAGGTCGTTCATCAGGGCCGCGTTCACGCCCAGCAGCGAGGGCTGACCGTGCGTGTAGACCTTGCCGCGCTCGGCCGGCAGCAGCCCGGCGATCGCCTTCAGGAGCGTCGACTTGCCGGAACCGTTGGAGCCGATCAGGCCGATCGACTCGCCCTTGTACGCGGTGAAGGAGACGCCCTTGACCGCGTGCACCTCGCGCATGCCCATCGACGGCCGGCGCCGGATGATGCGGCTGAGCGCCGCGGTCGCGCTGCCCTTGCCCGCGCCGGTGCCGTAAACCCGGTAGACGATGTGCAGTTCGTCGGCGATCACCGTCGGGATCTGCTCCTGCGCCACCTCGGTCGGCTGGACGCCTTCCATCTGCTCAGCCACGTCCGTACCGCTCCTCAGCCTTCCAGAAGTACACAAAGCCCGCGACGCCCGCCAGCACCGCCCAGCCGAGCGCGAACGCCCAGACGTGCGGCGGCAACTGGCTCGCCCGGAAGCTGTCGATCAGCGCGAAGCGGATCAGGTCGATGTAGACCGCGGCCGGGTTGCCGTAGAGCAGCACCTCGACCCAGTGCGGGACGTGCTTGCCCTTGAGGATCACGCTGATGCTGAACATCACGCCGGACGCGTACATCCACGTCCGCATGATGAAGGGCATCAACTGCGCCAGGTCCGGGGTCTTGCTGCCGAGCCGGGCCATGATCATCGCCAGGCCGGTGTTGAACACGAACTGGAGCAGCAGCGCGGGCAGCACCAGCAGCCAGGACCAGGCCGGCACCTGACCGAAGGCCAGCAGGATGACCACCAGCACGCCCATGGAGAACAGCAGTTGCTGCAGCTGCATCAGGCAGAACGAGATCGGCAGGCAGGCGCGTGGGAAGTGCAGGGCGCGCACCAGGCCGAGGTTGCCGGAGATCGCCCGGGTGCCGGCCATCACCGAGCTCTGGGTGAAGGTGAAGATGAAGACGCCGGTCACCAGGAACGGGACGAAGTCCGGGACGCCACGGCTGGTGCCGATCAGCACGCCGAAGATGAGGTAGTAGACGAGCGCGTTCAGCAGCGGCGTCGCCACCTGCCAGACCTGGCCCAGCTTCGCCTGGCTGAACTGCGCGGTCAGCTTGGCGCTGGCGAAGGCGGAGATGAAGTGCCGGCGGGCCCAAAGCTGCCGGACGTACTCCACAAGGCTGGGCCGGGCCCCGCTCTGCGCCAGTCCGTACTTCTCGGCCCGCTGGAGGGGGCTGAGACCTTCGTCGGCGGATGGCGGGGCACTCATGGCGACCGCACTGTCGTGCGTAGTCTCGCTCACAGTTGACACTTTCGTCCTCAAGGTGCGCTGCCGGGGACGCCCCGGTTCGCGCCTGATGCTCTCAGATACGAGCTTGTCAGATGATGGGAGGGCGGCCCAGCCGGGTCAGGCGCCACACGGTAGTCCACTTCATGGGACGCCGAGGACCGCAGGCCGTTGACCAGCCCTCCTTGAATCCGCCCAGCCAGGCCCGCAGTCCGGGCAACGATGGCCGGCGGGCGAGGGTGAGCAGGAACCAGACACCGAGGTAGACCGGTACCAGCGGGGCGGGGAGGTTGCGACGGGCCAGCCAGACCCGGTTGCGGGCCACCATCCGGTGGTAGACCGCGTGCCGGGCCGGGGCCGTGGTGGGGTGGTGCAGGACCAGGTCCGCCCGGTAGTCGACGAGCCAGCCGGCGTCCAGTGCCCGCCAGGCCAGGTCGGTCTCCTCATGGGCGTAGAAGAAGTCGTCGGGCAGGCCGCCGACCTCGGAGAGGACCGCGGTGCGGACCGCGTTGGCGCCGCCGAGGAAGGTGGTCACCCGCGAGGAGCGCATCGGGTCGGAGGCGCGCAGCCGCGGGACGTGCCGGCGCTGGGTCAGCCCGGTGTCCGGATCGGCGATGCGGAAGCTGATGATGCCCAGCTTCGGGTCCGCGGCGAACGCCTGCCGGCACAGCTCGGCGGTGTCGGCGTTCGGCAACAGCCCGTCGTCGTCCAGGAACAGCAGCGCATCCACGTCCCGGCCGCCCGGGCCGAACGCCTCGATGCCGACGTTGCGGCCGGCCGGGATGCCGACGTTCTCCGGCAGCTCGACGGTCCGCACGGCGAGCCCGGGGACGTCCAACTCCGGCAGCGGGGCGCCGTTGCCGACGACCGCCACCTCGATCGGATCGCCGTCCTGCTTGGCGACGGATTCCAGCAGCGCGCGCAGCTCGGCGGGGCGGTTGCCCATGGTGAGGACGACCGCCCCGAGTCGCATGCGGGGTGCCCCGGTCATTTGAGCCTGCTGGAGGCGAGGATGGACACCAGGTGCAGCAGGGTCTGGAGCAGCGCGATGCCGGCCAGCACCGCGACGCCGAGCCGGGAGAAGAACAGGTCGCCCCGGACCGCGTCCACGATCGCCAGCACCAGGATCAGCAGCGACGCCTCGATGCCGAGGATCAGCCGGTGGAACTTGAGCGCCGCGGCGGCCTTGCGGGCCAGCGCCATTCCGGACGAACGCGGCTCGGCCGCCGCCTCCTTGACCGGCGGCAGCCCGCCCTGGTGCCGGGCGACACCGACCAGGTCGGTCTCGGCCTTGATCAGGATCGCGCCGAGCGCGGCCAGGGTGCCCAGGAACGCCCAGAGCCAGTCGATCCGGCCGGGGCCCCACAGGTCGGCGGCGCGCAGGCCGAAGCCGACCAGCACCGCCGCGTCGCACAGGTAGGCGCCGACCCGGTCCAGGTAGACGCCGCCGAGCGAGAACTGCTTCTTCCAGCGGGCGACCTCGCCGTCGACGCAGTCGAGCAGCAGGTAGAGCTGGACCATCAGCACGCCGAGCGCGGCGCCCCAGATCCCCGGCACCAGCAGCGCCGGGGCGGCGAGGACGCCGAAGACGGTCATCAGGTAGGTCAGCTGGTTGGGCGTGACCTTGGTGTTCACCAGGTACCGGTCGCAGCGCAGCGAGATTTCCCGCATGTAGAGGCGGCCGGCCCAGTGCTCACCGCTGCGCCGGTCCTTCACGCCCTCGGGGTGAACGACCGGGCGGAGTTCAGCTACTGATGGTTTCGGCATAGTCGGCGTATGCGTCCCTGATCTGGTCGGTGGTCAGGTCCAGGTGCTCCAGAATCGTGTAGCGGCCCGGACGGGTCTTCGGGGCGAACTCGACGGCCTGCACGAACTCGTCGTCGGTGAAGCCGATGTCGCCCGGGGTGACCGGCAGGCCGTGGCGCTGGAGCACCTCCACCATCAGCCCCGCGGTCTCGCGGTCGCCGCGCAGGTGGGTGGCGAAGGCGGCACCGAGGCCGCACTGCTCGCCGTGGCTCGCCGCCCTCTTGGGGAAGAGGAGGTCGAAGGCGTGGTTGATCTCGTGACAGGCGCCCGAGGCGGGGCGGCTGTCGCCGGCCACCGACATCGAGATGCCGGTGAGGACCAGGCCCTCGGCCAGCACCTGGAGGAAGTTGTCGTCGCCGACGCTCCCGGGGTGGCGCAGCACGGCCTCGCCGGCCTGCCGGGCCATCGCCGCGGCCAGCCCGTCGATGTCCTCACCGGTCTCCCGGTGCGAGAGCTCCCAGTCCGCGACCGCGGAGATGTTGGAGATCGCGTCGCCGATGCCGGAGCGGACGAAGCGGACCGGGGCCTCGCGGATGATGTCGAGGTCGATCACCACGGCGATCGGGTTGGGCACGCCGTACGAGCCGCGGCCCGCGTCGTTGTCGAGGGTGGCGACCGGCGAGCACAGCCCGTCGTGCGACAGGTTGGTCGCGACCGCCACCAGCGGCTTGCCGATGCGCGCCGCGGCGAACTTCGCACAGTCGATGATCTTGCCGCCGCCCAGGCCCACGACCGCGTCGTAGTGGCCCTTCTTCATGGCGTCGGCGAGCTTGATCGCGTCGTCGAGGGTGCCGCCGCCGACCTCGTACCACTCGGCGCCCGGCAGGGCGGGGGCCAGCCGCTGGCGCAGCCGGGCCCCCGAGCCACCGCTGATCGCGATGGCGAGCTTGCCGGAAGCCGAGATGCGCTGGTCGGCCAGCACGCCCGCCAGGTCGTCCAGGGCGCCGGCGCTGATGTCGACGACGACCGGGGACGGAATGAGGCGGGTCAGTACAGGCATGCGATGTCACGGCCCTTCGCGAGGTCGTCGTGGTTGTCGATCTCGACCCACTTGACGTCGCCGATCGGGGCCACGTCGACCTTGAAGCCGCGGTTGACCAGCTCCTGGTAGCCGTCCTCGTAGTAGAGGTCGGGGTCCCGCTCGAAGGTGGTCTTCAGGGCGTCGGCCAGCTCGGCGGCGGCGGAGCCCTCGATGAGGGTGACGCCGATGTACTCGCCGGTCGCCTCGGCCGGGTCCATCAGCTTGGTGATCTTCCGGACGCCCTTGGCGGGGTCCGCGACGACCTTCATCTCCTCGTCGGCGAGCTGCTTGACGGTGTCCAGCGCGAGGATGATCTGCTGGCCGTCGCCGCGCGCGGCGAGCAGGTCCCGCTCGACGGAGACCGGGTGCACGGTGTCGCCGTTGGCGAGGATCACCGAGTCATGGGCCGCGATCACGTCACGGGCACACCACAGGGAGTAGGCGTTGTTCCACTCCTCGGCCTTGTCGTTGTCGATGAGGGTGATCTTGAGGCCGTACTGCTGCTCCAGGGCCTCCTTGCGCTCGTACACGGCTTCCTTGCGGTAGCCGACGATGATCGCGACCTCGGTGAGACCGATCTCGGCGAAGTTGCCGAGGGTCAGGTCGAGGATGGTCTTCTCCCCATCGACCGGCACCAGCGCCTTGGGCAGGGTGTCGGTGTAGGGGCGCAGACGCCGTCCGGCGCCGGCGGCCAGCACGAGGCCGATCATGCGGGTTCTCCTTCATCGTGAACGGCGGGTGCGCCGTGCTTGTGAGCGGCCACCCAGAAGCGGATGCTCTCGGCGAGCACCAGCAGCGCCAAGAGCACAGCGAGTGCCGTGAGCGCGACTGCGAAACCTGTGGCGGGCAGCGCGGCGGCCAGGACGGCGACCACGAGGATCCGCCCTTCGTACCCGCCGGTGGCCCGGACCAGCCACCGCGGTGGGGCCCCGGCGCCACCGCGGATGCGGTAGACCGTGTCGTAGTGATGGTAGGCGACCGCCGCGACCAGCCCGAACGCCGCGGGCAGCGCCGCATGGGCGTCCGAGCGGGCGGCCAGCACCAGCACCGTGAGGTATTCGCCGGCCCGGAAGAAGGGCGGGACGAGCCAGTCCAGGGCGCCCTTGAGCGGGCGGGACAGCGCCGCGGCGGCCAGCAGCGTGGAGCAGGCGGCGACGCCGACGGTGAGCCAGGACGCCGGTTGTGGCTGCGAGATCAGCCACACCAGCAGCACCGCGGACGAGAGAAACGCCATAACGGGTGCCAGGAGGGAACCGGTCCGGCCGCGGCCGCTGCCGCGGCGGGTGAGCAGTTCGACCAGCGGGCCGTAGTCGGCGAGCTCCGCGAGCGCGCGGGCGGCACGGTCGGTGCGGCGGGCGCGCCGGGCCCGGGAGCGCAGCACCCGGCCGGCGGTGGTGTAGCAGGCGGCCAGCGCGCAGCCGACGAGCAGGGCGTAGAAGACGATGCGGGGGGTGGTGAGCGCGGTGAGCACGGCGATCATGGCCCAGCGTTCGCCGATGGGCAGCACGATCATCCGTCGCACCCAGACCGTCCAGCCGACGCTGTCGAGCCGGTCGGAGAGCGCCACCGCGGGGCCGGCGGCGCCGGCGCCGCCCTCGAAGTCGCTGCCCTCGTTGAAGGCGAAGTCGACGATGTGCCGGCAGGTCTGGAGGATCATCGCGCCGAGCGCCAGCGCCCATACGTCGTCCCCGCCGCGGGCCGCGCCGAGGGCGAGCCCGGCGTAGTACGCGTACTCCTTGGCGCGGTCGAAGGTGGCGTCCAGCCAGGCGCCCAGCGTCGAGTACTGGAGCGAGTAGCGGGCCAGCTGCCCGTCGGTGCAGTCCAGGACGAAGGAGAGCAGCAGCAGTACGCCGGCGGCGACGAAGCCGCCGCGGGTGCCGGTGGCCGCGCTACCCGCCGCGATCAGCGCGGTGAGCAGGGACGCGGTGGTGACCTGGTTGGGGGTCAGGCCGCGGCGCGCGCACCAGCGGGCGAGGTAGCGGGAGTAGGGGCTGATGCAGAAGGTGGTGAAGAAGCCGTCGCGGGACTTGACCGCGGTGCGCAGCCGGACCGCCTCGTCGTCGACGGCGGCGACCGCCTCGCGGGCCTCCTCCCGCTGGGCGGGGGTCAGCGCGAGGGTGGCGACCAGGGCGCCCGGCTCGACGCGGTGCAGTCCGACGTCGGCGCGGTCGAGCGCCTCGGTCAGGGTGTCGGTGAGCACGTCCGTCAGGTGCGCGGTGCCGGCGCCGACCGGGATGCGGCCGGCGGCGCGGTCCAGCGCGGCGCGGGCCGCGGGCTGCACGGTGAGCGCGCCGGGCACGGCGGCGGCCGGGAAGCGGGGGTCGGTCAGGGCGAGCCGCAGGGCGTGCAGGTGCCCGACGAAGCGCGGGTCCACGAGGGCCACCCGCTCCTGGGCGGGTGCCTCGGCGAGGAGTTCGGCGGCGCCGGCCGGGTCATCGGCCGCGCGGACCTCGAAACCCAGTGCGCGCAGGTCGGCTTCGAGCGACGACCCGGCGACCGGCGGACCGGTGAGGATGGCGGTCGACAGACGAACTCACTCCTTGGATGCTGACGAGCAGCGCCGGTCGGTCCGCATTCGGCACGAACTACCCGGGCGGCGGGCGTGGCACACCGGGCCGTGGAAGGCCGGGGGCACGTCGGCAGAGGCTATCTGATCGCGGGATGCGGCCGTTCACCGTGCATTCACCACTCGATCGGGTGACCGACGGCTGCGCCTGCCGCGATCATCATGGTGGATCGGGGCGCGCCGGAACAACTGGCCGACGGGCCGGGTGCCGGATATGCGGGGGCTGGTCACGGTTGCCGTGGGGCGGCTGTGGCGAGGGCCATGCCGGCCGTGGGCCCGCGGCCGTGGCCGCACCGGGCGGCGCTCTGCCGATGACGGCCGGCCTGGTGGGGCAGACTTGACACCGACGAACGACGACAAGGATGGGCATGCCGATCACACCTCCCAAGGGACAGACCGCCGGAACTTCTGCGGTGGGGGCACCGGACGGCGCCGCCGATCCGATCATGCTGGAGCTGGTCGACGAGGACGGCAGGACGGTCGGCACAGCGGAGAAGCTGGCGGCGCACCAGCCGCCCGGGCAGCTGCACCGGGCGTTCTCGGTCTTCCTCTTCGACGAGAAGGGGCGACTGCTGCTCCAGCGTCGGGCGCTGTCGAAGTACCACTCCCCCGGCGTGTGGTCCAACACCTGCTGCGGCCACCCGTATCCCGGGGAGACGCCGTTCGCGGCGGCGGCCCGGCGGACCGCGGAGGAGCTCGGGGTGGCCCCGGCGCTGCTGGCCGAGGCCGGGACGGTGCGCTACAACCATCCCGATCCGGACTCCGGTCTGGTGGAGCAGGAGTACAACCACCTGTTCGTGGGGCTGCTGCGCACCGCGCCGGCGCCGGACCCGGAGGAGATCTCCGAGACCGCCTTCGTCACGCCGGCGGAGCTGGCCGAGCGGCATGCCCAGGTGCCGTTCTCGGCGTGGTTCATGACCGTGCTGGACGCGGCGCGTCCGGCGGTTCGGGAGCTCACCGGGCAGTCGGCGGGCTGGTAGCCAGCGGGGTCAGCGGCAGCTCGGCCCAGATGGCCTTGCCGCCGCCGGCGGTGAGCTCCACATCGCACTTGCCGCCCACCTCCGCGGTGAGCACCTTGACCAGCCACAGGCCGCGGCCGCCGATGTCCCCCTCGTCCGCCTCAAGTGCCTTGGGGCGGTAGGGGTGGTCGTCCTCGACCGCGATCCGCAGCCAGCCGGCGCCGAGGGTGAGCTGGACGGCGATCTGCGGGGAGAGCAGCGCGGCGTGCCGGACGGCGTTGGTGACGAGTTCGGAGACGATCAGCAACAGCCCGTCGAGGACGTCGTCGGCGACGGGCACGCGCTGTTCGGCGAGCAGATCCCGGACCGCGTGGCGTGCCTGGGGCACCGACGACTCCAGTGCCGGGGCGGTGAACCGCCAGACACCTTCGTACGCGAGCGGGGAGGTCAGCTCCTCGGGAGGTTCTGCAGGGGGTCCGGAAGGCATCCTCACAGGACGAGTGTTGAGAATGCGCCGGTCCTGGCCGGCCTCCTGAACACAAGTCAGCGCCTATCGACGGCAATTGGTCGATTCTGGCGGAATTGATCGGCCTCGTGACACGCCCCGTCGCTTTACTTTCGTATTTTCGGCGCGGCATCGCGGGGCGTTCCCGGCGCCCGGACAAATCCGTCCGCGCCGGGGTAGGGATCAAGCCACTCTGCCGCCCTCGACCATGTCGACCACCCGCCGACCGCTGAGCCCCATGGCGAGCAGGCCCAGCCCGTCGAAGAGCAGCTCCAGCGAGAAGAAGGTGCCGATGACGTAGAGGCTGCTGTGTGGCCAGTTGGCGAGCACCAGGACGCCGAGCAGCAGGCCGATGACGCCCTGGAGGAGCGTCCAGCCGAACTGCGGTCCGCGGACCACGACGGAGCCGACCAGCCGGAACAGCCCGCCGGCCAGGAAGAGCAGGGCGGCGAACATGGTCAGCGCGGCGGCGGTGACGTCGGGGCGGCGGATCACCACCACGCCGGCCGCGATGTTCAGCGCCGCGACGATCACCGCGAGCCAGAAGAAGCTCGTGCCCCGGGACTGGATGGCCTGCGCCAGCCCCACCAGGCCGCCGATCAGCAGCAGCCAGCCGAAGAGCAGCATCGTGGTGAGGGTGGCCACGCCGACGTAGATCAGCCCCACGATTCCGGCCAGTACGAGGATGGTGCCGAGCGCCGCGAGCAGTCCGAAGCTGCGCCCCAGTCGGGCCGCCGGGCTGCGCCGGGAGGACTTGGATCTGCCGACCATCGCCACCTCCTCGATCGAGGACCACTTTGTCCCGGTATACCGCGTATTGCGGGAGGGGGCAGGGCGAGCGGGATACGAAAACGACGGTGGACCCGGTGCCTGGGCACCGGGTCCACTGTCTCTTCAGTAGCGGGGACAGGATTTGAACCTGCGACCTCTGGGTTATGAGCCCAGCGAGCTACCGAGCTGCTCCACCCCGCGTCGACCTGGAATACCTTACGGGGCGGCCGGCGCGGTGACAAATCGAATGCAGGAGCGGTCGCCGGGGGTGGTCACACCTGCCGGTCGGTGATCCGTCCGCCGTCGACCTCGATGCGGCGCGTGGTGTGCACCGCCGCCAGCATCCGGCGGTCGTGGGTGACCAGGAGCAGGGTGCCCGGGTACGAGGCGAGCGCGGACTCCAGTTGTTCGATGGCCGGCAGGTCGAGGTGGTTGGTGGGCTCGTCGAGCACCAGGAGGTTGACGCCGCGGCCCTGGAGGAGGGCCAGGGCGGCGCGGGTGCGCTCCCCTGGCGAGAGGGTGTGCGCAGGGCGCAGCACATGGGCCGCCGTGAGGCCGAACTTGGCGAGCAGGGTACGCACGTCGGCGGGGGCCAGGTCCGGGACGGCGGCTCGGAAGGCGTCCAGCAGGGTGGGGTCGCCGCTGCCGTGGAAGAGCTGGCCGCGGGCCTGGTCGATCTCGCCGACGACCACGCCGGGGCCGAGCGCGGCCGCGCCGGAGTCCAGCGGCAGCCGGCCCAGGAGGGCGGCGAGCAGGGTGGACTTGCCGGAGCCGTTGGGGCCGGTGATGGCGACCCGGTCCGCCCAGTCGATCTGGAGGTCCACTGGGCCGAAGCGGAAGGCGCCGCGGCGCACCTCGGCCTGCCGGAGGGTGGCCACCACGGCGCCGGCGCGGGGTGCAGCGGCGATCTCCATCCGCAGCTCCCACTCCTTGCGGGGCTCCTCGACGACCTCCAGCCGCTCGATCATCCGCTGGGTCTGCTTGGCCTTGGCGGCCTGCTTCTCGGTGGCCTCCACGCGGCCCTTGCGACCGATCTTGTCGTTGTCGCTCGCCTTGCGACGGGCGTTACGGACGCCCTTCTCCATCCAGTTGCGCTGGGTGTGCGCGCGGGTCTCCAGGGCCGACCTGGTGTCGGCGTACTCCTCGTAGCGCTCGCGGGCGTGCCGGCGGGCCCGTTCGCGCTCCTCCAGATACGCGGTGTAGCCGCCGCCGTAGGTGTTGACCTGCTGCTGGGCGAGGTCGAGTTCGACGACGCGGGTGACCGTGCGGGCCAGGAACTCGCGGTCGTGGCTGACCAGGACGGTGCCGGCGCGCAGCCCGGAAACGAAGGACTCCAGCCGGCCCAGGCCGTCCAGGTCGAGGTCGTTGGTGGGCTCGTCGAGGAGGAAGACGTCGTAGCGGGAGAGCAGCAGGGAGGCGAGCGAGGCGCGGGCGGCCTGGCCGCCGGAGAGGGCGGTCATCGGCTGGTCGAGGCTGACGGCCAGGCCGAGTTGGGCGGCGGTCTCCTCGGCGCGGTCGTCGAGGTCGGCGGCGCCCAGGGCCAGCCAGCGCTCCAGGGCGGTGGCGTAGGCGTCGTCGGAGCCGGGGCGCTCGTCGGCCAGGGCCTCGGTGGCGGTGTCCAGGGCGCGTTGGGCCTCGGCCACGCCGGTGCGGCGGGCGAGGAAGGCGCGGACCGATTCGCCGGGGCGCCGGTCGGGCTCCTGGGGAAGGTGGCCGATGGTGGCGGAGGGCGGGCTGAGCGCGAGGGCGCCCTCTTCCGGGGGCGTCAGGCCGGCCAGCAGGCGCAGCAGGGTGGACTTGCCCGCCCCGTTGGCGCCGACCAGACCGATCACGTCGCCGGGGGCGACGACGAGGTCCAGGCCGGAGAACAGGACGCGCTCGCCGTGGCCGGCGGCGAGGTCTTTGGCGACGAGGGTGGCAGACATCAGACCGCCGATGGTATCCGGCACGACATTTCGGGGTCGCTCTAATATCCCGGCATGGAACCGGCTCTGAGGACGCAGGTCGACGGCGGCACGGCCACCGTCACCATCAGCAATACGGGCAAGCGCAATGCGATGACCGTCGGGATGTGGCGGGAGTTGCCGTCGCTGCTGGCGCGGCTGGCGGCGGACCCCGCGGTGCGGGCGCTGGTGCTGACCGGGGACGGCGGTACGTTCTGCGCGGGGGCGGACATCGGGTCGCTGCGGGACGCGTCGGGCGCCTCGCAGGGGCTGGCGGTGGAAGCCGAGGAGGCGCTGGCGGCCTTTCCGCGGCCGACGGTGGCGGCGATACGCGGCTACTGCGTCGGCGGCGGCGCCCAGTTGGCGGCCGCCTGCGATCTGCGGTTCGCGGAGGAGGGGGCGCTGTTCGGGGTGACGCCGGCCAAGTTGGGGGTGGCGTATCCGGCGTCGGCGACCCGGCGGCTGGTCCGTCTGGTGGGGCCGTCGGCCGCCAAGTACCTGTTGTTCTCCGGGGAGTTGATCGACTGCGCGCGGGCGCTGCGGACCGGGCTGGTGGACGAGGTGCTGGCCGAGGGCGAGTTGGACAAGCGGATCGCGGAGTTCACCGCGGTGCTGGCGAGCCGGTCGCTGCTGACCCAGACCGCGGCGAAGGAGTTGGTCGACGGCGCCTGGGACGTGCCGGCGGAGGCGGCCGAGGCGCGCGGGGCCCACTGGGCGGCGCGGGCGCGGGAGAGCGGCGAGACCGCGGAGGGGGCGGCGGCCTTCCTGGAGCGCAGGGCGCCACGCTTCCGGTGGCCGGCGGGCTGAGCCGGGGCCGCCGCCCCCTAGGGTCGTCGCACCGTCACTTCCCGTCGGCGACCTGGTCCCGCCACCGCTCGCCGGCCAGGAGGGCGCGGCCGCCTTCACGCAGGGCCGCGACGACGTCGGCCGGGGCCTTGTCCGGGGCGCCCGCGTCGTAGGGCGGCTGCGGGTCGTACTCGATGCCGAGCTGGATCGTCTGCGCGACGTGGTCGCCGGCGATCCGGCCGGCGAGGGCGAGGCCCATGTCGATGCCGGAGGAGACGCCGGCGGCGGTGACGTACTTGCCGTCGAAGACCACCCGCTCCCCCGTCGGTTCGGCGCCGTAGGTGGACAGTTGGTCCAGCGCGAGCCAGTGGGAGGTGGCCCGGCGGCCCTTGAGGAGGCCGGCGGCGGCGAGGATGAGCGAGCCGGTGCACACCGAGGTGGTCCAGGTGGTGCCGGCGTCCACGGCCCGGAGCCAGTCGTGCAGCGGGCCGTCGTCCATGAGCGCGGTCTGTCCGGGGCCGCCGGGGACGACGACCAGGTCCGGCGCGGTGACGTCGGCGAAGGTGGCGTCCACGGCCACCCGGAGGGAGCCCTTGTCGGTGCGGTGCGGGCCGGTGCGTTCGGCGACGAAGACCACCTCGGCGCCCGGGATCAGGCCGAGGGTCTCGTAGGGGCCGATGGCGTCGAGGGCGGTGAAGCGGTCGTAGAGCACGATGGCGATCTGCATGGGGGCCTCGTTCCTGGTGCGGTGGGAAGTGGTCGGGTGGCGGTCGGTGGGGCCGCTACAGGGACGGCGGGGCGGGTCGGAAGCGGCGGCGGTACTCGGCCGGGGAGGCGCCGAGGACCCGGACGAAGGCGCGGCGCATCGCCTCGGCGGTGCCATAGCCGCACTGCCGGGAGATCCGCTCGATGCCGTCGGTGGTGTCCTCCAGGCGCCGGCGGGCCGCCTCCAGGCGGACCCGGTCGACGTAGCGGCCGGGCGTCATCCCGGTCTCGTCGCGGAAGGCGCGGGCGAAGTGCCGTGGGGAGAGCCGGGCGCGGTCGGCCAGCGCCTCGACGGAGAGGTCCGCCGCGGGGTTCTCGGAGATCCACTGCTGGACGTCGCGCAGCGGGCGGCGCTCGGCGGTCTGGGCGGCGAGCTGGGCGCTGAACTGGGTCTGGTTGCCCGGCCTGCGGAGGAAGACGACGAGGTGGCGGGCGACGGTCAGGGCGAGGTCGCGGCCGAGGTCCTCCTCGACCAGCGCCAGCGCCAGGTCGATGCCGGCGGTGACGCCCGCGGAGGTGGCCACGTCACCGTCGCGGACGTAGATCGGCTCGGGGGCGACGCTGATCTCCGGGTACGCGGCGGCGAGTTGGGCGCACAGCACCCAGTGGGTGGTGGCCCGGCGCCCGTCCAACAGGCCGGCCGCGGCCAGCAGGAAGGCGCCGCTGCACACCGAGACCTTGCGGCGGGTGTGCGGGGCTCGCGCCCGCAGCCAGGCGATCAGGCGGGGGTCGGGGGCCCTGGTGCCCTCGCCGCCCGGGACGAGGAGGGTGTGCGGGGGCGCGGCGGCGTCCAGCGTGGTGTCCGGGACCAGGGTCAGGCCGCTGGTGGTGCGGACCGGGGCGCCGTCCAGGCTCGCGGTGCGGATGCGGTACGCGCCGGGGGTGGCGCGCTCGGCACCGCTGAAGACCTCGACCGGTCCGGAGACGTCGAGGCTCTGCACGCCGTCGTAGAGGACGACCAGCACGTCGCGCTGTTCCATGCCGTCCATCCTGGTCAGCGGGGGCGATGGCGGCAATGACGAGTTTCCCACCTTTCCTGCCTTTCTGCCTTCCTGCCGCGGCAGGGCCGGGAACCCCGCTGGGGGGAGCTCCCCGCAGCGACATACCAACGGGTCGGTAACCTGCTCGCATGACCTCTTCCAGCGCACTGCCCGAACGGGCCGGACGGCACTGTCACAACGCCCTCAACCCCTTCCACTCGGCGCACTACTTCGCCCCCGAACTCGCCGCGGAGCTCACCGGGTTGGGCGTTCCCGAGGGGCGTGCCGGGTACTTCGCCGCCCGGAGCGCGGCGATAGGCGCGGTGGGCCCCGGGACGGTGGCCGCGACCTTCTTCTCCTTCAAGCCCGCACTGATCGCGGAGCACTTCCCGCAGATCTGGACGGTGACCACGCCGGCGGCCGTCCTGGACGCCCGACTGCGCGCGGTGGACGCCTCGCTGCGCCGGCAGCTCGGCGACGCCGTGGTGGAGTCGCCGGAGATGGCGGAGGCGGCCGGGCTGGCGCTGCGCGCCGTCGAGGGCTGCACCCCGCACGCCCGGCCGCTGTACGCCGCACACGCCGACCTGCCGGTACCGGACGCCCCGCACCTCGCCTACTGGTACGCCACGACGCTGCTGCGCGAACACCGCGGCGACGGCCACCTGATGACGCTGCTGGACGCCGAACTGGACCCGGTGGAGGCGCTGGTCACACACACCGCCAGCGGGCGCGGGATGAGCTACCGCGGCATCCTGGCGACCCGCGGCTGGACGCCCGAGGAGCTGACGGCCGCACAGGAACGGCTGCGCGAACGGGGGTTGCTGACCGCCGGGGACGAACTGGCCGAGGCCGGAGTGGCGCTGCGCAAGGACCTGGAGCGGGCGACGGACCGGCTGGACCGGGCGCCGTACGAGCATCTGGGGGCGGCGGGCGTGGCCCGGCTGACCGAGCTGGCGGCCGGGTTCACGGCGCGTCTGATGGAGGCCGGGGCGTTCCCCCAGCAGCTGTTCAGCGACGAGTAGCCCGTGGTGAGCGCCGGGGCGCGTGCGACTTCTCACACCCCGGCGCTCCCGGCCGTGCGGTGCGACAGCCCGGGCCGCCAACCGGCACAATGCAGGCTTCAAGGCAAGTCGCTGGAAGGCGGGCAGGATCAACGTGACGGCAGCCACTGAGCCCATCGGGGCCCTCGGGTCCATCGAAGCGAGGATCGCCGACGAGCTCGGCGTCAAGGAGCGGCAGGTGAAGGCCGCGGTCGAACTGCTCGACGGCGGCTCGACCGTCCCGTTCATCGCGCGCTACCGCAAGGAAGCGACCGAGATGCTCGACGACGCGCAGCTGCGCTCCCTGGAGGAGCGGCTGCGCTACCTGCGGGAGCTGGAGGAGCGGCGGAGCGCCGTCCTGGAGTCCGTGCGGTCCCAGGGCAAGTTGGACGCCGCGCTGGAGGCGCAGATCCGCGGGGCGGAGTCCAAGGCCCGGCTGGAGGACATCTACCTGCCGTTCAAGCCCAAGCGCCGCACCAAGGCGCAGATCGCCCGCGAGGCGGGGCTGGAGCCGCTGGCCGACGGGCTGCTTGACGACCCGTCGGTGGAACCGGCCGCGGCGGCTGCGGCGTTCGTGGACGCGGACAAGGGCGTCGCCGATCCGGCCGCGGCTCTGGAGGGCGCGCGGGCGATCCTCACCGAGCGGTTCAGTGAGGACGCGGACCTGATCGGCGAGTTGCGCGAGCGGATGTGGACGCGCGGCCGGGTCGCGGCGAAGGTGCGGGCCGGCAAGGAGGAGGAAGGCGCCAAGTTCGCCGACTACTTCGACTTCGCCGAGCCGTTCACCGAGCTGCCCTCGCACCGGGTGCTGGCGATGCTGCGCGGCGAGAAGGAGGACGTCCTCGACCTCAACCTGGAGCCGGAGGACCCGGCGGAGACCGGGGAGGGCCCCAGCTCCTACGAGCGGTCGATCGCGCACCGCTTCGGGATCACCGACCGGGGCAGGCCGGCCGACAAGTGGCTTCAGGACACGGTCCGTTGGGCCTGGCGCACCCGTGTCCAGGTGCACCTCGGGATCGATCTGCGGCTGCGGCTGCGGCAGGCCGCCGAGGACGAGGCGGTCCGGGTCTTCGCCGCGAACCTGCGCGATCTGCTGCTGGCGGCGCCCGCCGGGACGCGCGCCACGATGGGTCTGGACCCCGGTTTCCGCACGGGCGTGAAGGTCGCCGTGGTGGACGCGACCGGCAAGGTGGCGGCGACCGAGACGATCTACCCGCACGTGCCGCAGCAGAAGTGGGACGCGGCGCTGGCGACCCTGGCGCGGCTGGCCCGGGAGCACCGGGTCGAGCTGATCGCGATCGGCAACGGCACCGCCTCCCGGGAGACCGACAAGCTGGCGGCCGAACTGATCGCCGCGCAGCCGGAGTTGAAGCTGACGAAGGTGATGGTGTCGGAGGCCGGCGCCTCGGTGTACTCGGCCTCCGCGTTCGCCTCCCAGGAGCTGCCGGAGCTGGACGTGTCGCTGCGCGGCGCGGTGTCCATCGCCCGCCGTCTCCAGGACCCGCTGGCCGAACTGGTCAAGATCGACCCCAAGTCGATCGGGGTCGGCCAGTACCAGCACGACCTGGCCGAGACCAAGCTGTCACGCTCGCTTGACGCGGTGGTCGAGGACTGTGTCAACGGCGTTGGCGTGGACGTCAACACGGCCTCCGCGCCGCTGCTCGCCCGGGTCTCCGGCATCAGCTCGGGCCTGGCCGAGAACATCGTCACCCATCGGGACGGCAACGGCCCGTTCCGCTCCCGCAAGGCCCTCAAGGACGTGCCGCGGCTGGGCCCCAAGGCGTACGAGCAGTGCGCGGGGTTCCTGCGGATCCGGGGCGGCGACGATCCGTTGGACGCCTCCAGCGTGCACCCGGAGGCGTATCCGGTGGTGCGGCGGATGGTGAAGTCGGCGGGCGGCGAGGTGAGTTCGCTGATCGGCAACACGGCGGTGCTGCGCTCGCTGCGGCCGGACGACTTCGTGGACGACTCCTTCGGGCTGCCGACGGTGACCGACATCCTCCAGGAGCTGGAGAAGCCGGGCCGGGACCCGCGTCCCGAGTTCCGCACCGCGACCTTCAAGGACGGCGTGGAGAAGATCGGCGACCTCCAGTCGGGGATGGTCCTGGAGGGCGTGGTGACCAATGTCGCCGCCTTCGGGGCGTTCGTGGACGTCGGTGTCCACCAGGACGGCCTGGTGCACGTGTCGGCGATGTCGAAGAACTTCGTCAAGGACCCGCGGGACGTGGTCAAGCCCGGCGACATCGTCCGGGTCAAGGTGCTGGACGTCGACATCCCGCGCAAGCGGATCTCGTTGACCCTGCGGCTGGATGACGAGCCCGGCAAGGGCGCGCCGGCCGGTGGCGGCGAGCGGCGCGGCGGCGCCGGCGGTGGCAAGGGGCCGCGCGAGGGCAGCCGGGGCGGCGCGCCGCGGCAGCGGCAGGGCGGTGGCCAGCGAGGCGGCGAGCGCCGCGGCGGCGGCCGGGACGCCGCACCGGTCAACGACGCGATGGCGGACGCGCTGCGGCGGGCCGGGCTGCTCAACGACATGAAGGGGCGCTGACGTTCGGCGACCTCACCGTGCGGCGGCGGGACGGCCTCCCGCCGCCGCGCGGTGTCGTCGCCGGGCCGGTCCCGGCGTGACGGCCGGGCGCGGATAAAGCCGTGGACGCGGGCCGGGGCGCGCGGTTAGCCTGCGGATCATGTTCAGCCCCGAGTCCTCAAGACGCTAGCCACCGGGCGTCGTCCGGTGGCTCCTCACGTTGCCGTTCCGCGGCCGCGGCGCCGCCCCCTTGGGCTGCCGTCGTGCCGGCGGGCGCCGTTGCGCGCCGCCACGTAGAGGTCTTCTCCCACCACCGGGCCGCCCGTACCGGGCAGGTCTTGTCATCGCGGTAGCCGGGGCTGCCGCTTCCTTCACCGGTCCCTCCGCGCGCCGTTGGCCCCGCCGACGGCGCCCCGCGGTCCGGGCCGGTCCACCGTGTGGTTGCGGAGATCTTGTCGATGCCATTCGTTCTCTATGTGCTCGCGCTGGCGGTTTTCGCGCAGGGCACCTCCGAGTTCATGCTGTCCGGGCTGATTCCGGACATCGCCGCCGATCTGGCGGTGTCCATCCCGGCCGCGGGCGCGCTGACGTCGGCGTTCGCGGTCGGGATGGTGATCGGGGCGCCGCTGATGGCGCTGCTGAGCCGGCGTTGGCCGCGGCGGCGCGCGCTGCTGGTCTTCCTGGTCACCTTCTTGTTGGTCCATGTCGTCGGCGCGGTGACCACCAGCTTCGCGGTGCTGTTGGCCACCCGCGTGGTGGCGGCGCTGGCCAACGCCGGCTTCCTGGCGGTGGCGTTGGCGACCGCGGCCGCGCTGGTCGCGCCCGACGCCAAGGGGCGGGCGACCTCCGTCCTGTTGGGCGGCACAACGCTGGCCTGTATTGCGGGCGTTCCGGCGGGTGCCGTGCTGGGGCAGGAGTGGGGCTGGCGCGCGGCGTTCTGGGCGGTGGCCGCGGTGTCGGTGCCGGCGGTCGTCGCGCTGGTGCGGTCGGTGCCGGGCGGGGCGGGTGTTGCGGCCGGTCCTGACGGTGCGGGCGTTGTGGCGCCGGACGCGCGCGGTGAGTTGCGGGCGCTGCGCCGCCCGCGGCTGCTGGTGGCCCTGTTGCTGGGCGCGCTGGTCAACGGTGCCACCTTCTGCACCTTCACCTACCTCGCGCCGCTGGTCACCGACGTCACCGGGTTCGGGGCCGCCGGAGTGCCGGTGGTGCTGGCGCTGTTCGGGCTCGGCTCGTTCGTCGGCGTCACGGCCGGCGGGCGGCTGGCGGACCGGCGGCCCCGGCCGGTGCTCGCGCTCGGCGGCGCGGCGCTGCTCGTGGGCTGGGTGGCGTTCGCGCTGGCGGCCGGCGATGCGGTGGCCGTCGTCGCGCTGGTCTTCGTCCAGGGAACGCTGTCGTTCGCGGTCGGCTCCACCCTGATCGCGCGGGTGCTCTATGCGGCGTCCGAAGCGCCCACGCTGGGCGGCGGTTTCGCGACCGCGGCGCTCAACGTGGGCGCGGCGGCCGGCCCTTGGCTGGGCGGCGTCGCGCTCGCCGCGGGCTTCGGCTACCGCGCCCCGCTGTGGGTCAGCGCCCTGCTGGTGGCGGCCGCGCTGGTGCTCGGCGGGGCGGCGGAGGCGGTCCGGCGGCGACGGCGGGCGGCCGGGGGCGCGGCGGGGGTGCCGGTGGGGACCCCGTAGGCGAGCCCGTGAGGGGGACTGTCCCGTAAGGAGGAGGCTCAACGCCCCTCCCCCGCCGCCCCATTGGGACACTGTGCGGCCACCCCGCCCTCTTCGTGCGGGGCGGCCGCCCGTCCCCTCAGCGGGCCAGAGCGTACTCCCGGAGCCGTTCCAGTTCGGTGGCGACGGCGGTGAGGGTGGCGCAGTCCGGGATGGGGCGCAGGGCCGGGGGCGGGTTGCCGGGCGGGCGGCGGTTCGGGTCCTCCAGGGCGTCGGCCATGGCGGCCAGGGCGCGGCAGAGGCGCTCGGCCTCCTCCGGGCTCGGGCGGTGGGCGCCACGGTCGAGGCGGACCGCACAGGCGGTGGCGGCGTCGACGATGCGCTCCACGGCGGTGACGATGGTCAGCCAGTCGGGGTCGGCGGCGCGGACCGTGCGGAGCTCCGCGGCGGCGGTCTCGGCGGCCGCCCGGGCCTGGGCCAGCGTCCGGTAGGCGTCCCGGCGCAGCGCCAGCCGGCGGGCGGGATCGGTCGCGTCGGGCCGCGGCTGAAGGACGTGGCGCAGGAAGCGTTCGGTGCTGCGCAGGGCCTCGGTGACGCGCGGGCCGACGCGGCGGCGCGAGTCGGCGAGGCGTGGGAGGTGGCCGACGACGAGCACGATCGCGCAGGCGAGAGAGGTGTCGACGATTCGTTCGCCGGCGGCCTGAGGGGCGCCGCCGACGTACACGAAGGACAGCACCATCAGCGTGATCGCGCCGGTCTGGAGCGCGAAGTGCCGGGTGGCGAACGGCAGCAGCGCGCCGGCCGCGCCGGCGATCAGGGCGGGCCACCAGTCGCCGGGGAACAGCAGCCCGGCGGCGGCGAAGACCAGGACGCCGGCCGCGGTGCCGGCGAAGCGGTTGACCGTACGGGAGAACAGCGGGCCGAGGTCCGGCTTGACGAGGAAGGTGACGGTCGCCGGGAGCCAGTACCAGTGCTCGGCGCGGAGCAGCAGGGCGGTGGCGGTGCTGGCGCCGATGCAGAGGGCGACCCGCAGCCCGTAGTCCCGGGCGGCCGGGCCGAGGGCGCGGCGGGCGCGCGCCGGCCGGGCGGGCGGGGCGTCGGCACCGGGCGCGGGCCGCGGCTGAGGCCGTTCCCTGGCGAACGCGACGGCGGCGTCCAGCAGCGCGTGGTCGAAGGCGCCGCGGGCGGCGGAGCTGTTCTCCGGGGCGGAGAGCCGGCCCGGTGGCCGGCCGGTGCGCAGCGCGTTCGCGAACCGGCGGGGGCTCGCGGCGACCCGGGGCGTCAGCGGCCGGGCCTCCCACAGCAGCGCGACGCTGGCCTCGCAGAGCGCGGTGGCGGCGGCGAACCGCTCGGCCAGCAGCAACTCCTCGGTGCGGGCCGGGCGGCGCAGCAGTCGGCTGGTGAGGCGGCGCAGCCGCAGGGCCTCGTCGGCGCGGTCCAGGGCGGCGGTGAGGCGGCGCCGGGCCGGCTCGGCACCGGGACTGCCGACCGCCGCCAGGGCGTCGGCGAGCGCGTCGAAGACGGCGGCGACGGCGGCCCGTTCACCGCTGAGCGGGCCGCCGGCGGGGCGCGGCGTCCGCAGCACGAGGCGGAGCAGGAGCAGCCAGAGGCAGCCGGCGAGGACGTACAGCGCCTTGGCCCAGGGCGCGCCGGGCAGCGGCATGCCGGCGCCGAGGACGGTGGCGGCGAGCATCTGCATCCCGGCGGTGGAGCGCACCGGCCCGGCGAGGCTGCCCGCGCCGGAGACGAAGCCGACCACGGCCAGCGCCGGCACCACCCACCACCCCGCGTCGGCCGCCCGGAGCGAGGCCCCCATCAGCATGCCGAGGGCGGAGGCCAGCGCGGGCAGGCCGATGTGGACGATGCCGGTGCGCCGGGTGCCGGGGCGGTCGTTGACGCCGGCCAGCATCGAGCCGAGGGCGGTCAGCACGCCGGGCGCCGGGTGGCCGGTGGCCAGCCCCGCGCCGAGCAGCGGTCCCGCGCAGAGCGCACCCCGGGTCACCGCCGCCCACGGCACGGGCAGCCGCTGCCAGCGGAAGGGATGGGCGAGCCAGGCGGGCAGGGCGCGCCGGTGGCGGGGCATGGGGCTCCTCTGGCGAGACGGGCGTACGGGATACGGGGCGCGGCCACGGGGGTCGCGGGCGGATCCGAGGGGCGTCATCGGCCGACGGTGCCGGGGCCCGCCGGCGGCGCGGCGCGGGCCGGGCCTCCGGGGGCCCTACCAGCGTACTTTCCGTTTCGGTCCGGCTCACTGCCGGAGGGTTACGCGTACGTCACACCCGGACAAGATCCAGGCGACGGGGGCACGGCACGGACGCGGAACCCGAGGAGGCACGGAAGATGGCCGAGGAGCGGGCGGTGGCCCCGGAGATACACGTGGTCGGCGGCGGGGTGATCGGGCTGAGCTCGGCGATCGTGCTCGCCGAGGCCGGCCACCGGGTACGGGTGCTGGCCCGGGACGGGGCCGGCGAGACCACCTCGGCGGTGGCCGGCGGCCTGTGCTGGCCGTACCGGATCAGGCCGTACGACGAGGCGGTCCGGTGGTCGCTGCGCTCGCTGGAGGTGTTCACCGGGCTCGCGGGGCGGCCGGCCCAGACCGGGGCGCGGCTGGTGGCGGGCATCCAGGCGGACGCCGGGGGCGACGCCCCCGAGGAGGGCCTGGAAGCGTGGTACGCGGCGGTGCCGGGGCTGCGGCGGGCGCGGGCCGAGGAGCTGCCGCCGGGGTGCGGCGCGGGGTGGCGGGCCCGCACGCCGCTGGTGGAGATGCCGGTGTACCTGCGGTATCTCCAGCGGCGGTTGGCGGCGGCCGGCGGGACGGTGGTGGCACGGCCGGTGGCGTCGCTGGCGGAGGCGGCCGAGGGCGCCTCCGCGGTGGTGAACTGCTCCGGGCTGGGCGCCCGCGAGCTGGTGCCGGACGCCGAAGTGCACCCGGTCCAGGGCCAGTTGGTGATCGTGGAGAATCCGGGCGTGACGGAGTGGTTCAGCGCCGCCGATGCGGGGTCGGTGGACACCACGTACCTGCTGCCGCAGCCCTACGGGCTGGTGCTGGGCGGGACGGCGCGGGAGGGCGCCTGGTCCCGGGAGCCGGATCCGGCGGTGGCGGAGGCGATCGTGGCGCGCTGCGCCCGGTACGTGCCCGAGGCGGCGCGGGCCCGCGTGCTGGCGCACCGGGTGGGGCTGCGGCCGGCCCGCCCGGCGGTGCGGCTGGCGGCGGAGCGACTGCCGGACGGGACGGTGTGCGTGCACAACTACGGCCACGGGGGCGCCGGGGTGACGGTGTCCTGGGGGTGCGCGGACGAGGTGCTGCGGCTGGTGGGCGCGGAGTTGGCGCAGTGAGCGAGGAGTTGGCGCGCTGACCCGCCGCCGACTCAGCGGTCGAGCGGGGTGCCGGCCACGAGGTGGCCGTCGGCCCGCCCGTCGAGCAGCAACGGGACCAGCGCGCGCAGGGGTTGGCGCAGCGGCACGGTGGCGCCGCCGTCGCCGTCCCACCGCCAGCGCACCCCGTGTGCCGCGAGGACCGGGCGGACCCGGGCGAACTGCGCGGCGTCCAGGCGGTAGGCGCGCGGCGGGTGGGTCAACACCCGGTCCGGGTCCGGGGGTTCGTTGTCGGCGCCGGCGAGGTAGACGGGACCGCGGTCGGCCAGGCCGGCGGCCCGGGCCGCGGTGGTGGCCGTCTCGATGCGCCCGCGCTCGCGGTCGAGGAAGGCGAACAGGCCCTTCAGGGCGGCGCGTTGGGCGGCGACCCGGCGGCGGTTGCCGGCCGCCGGGTCGGCCGGCCCGGCGGCGAGTCGCTGGCCGTCGGCGCGAGTCTCCACGAGCAGCGCGACGGAGCCCTTGATGCCGGCGGTGTTGCGCAGGATGCGCCCCTGGCCGTCGCCGGCCACCTGCTTGACGGGGGCGCCGGTCGCCGGGTCGGTCCAGATGCCGTAGACGCCGGTGGTGAAGCCGGCCCGTTGGGCGGCGGGGGCGACGAAGTAGCGGGACAGCATGAGGGAGGCCCGGTGGACGGGGGCCGCGGTGTTGCGGTTGCGCGGCCACAGGGAGAGCAGGTCGCGGTCGTACCAGGGCGGCTTGGGGGTGTATTCGTGCAGGTCGTAGACGGTGTCGGGGCGGTAGTCGCGGAGCTGCGCGGCGATCGCTTGGGCCTCGGGGGTGGTCAGTGCGAGGTGGTCGCGGTTGAGGTCGATGCGGTCGGCGTTGCCACGGGTGTCGGCGGCCCGGCCGTCGGGGTTGGCGGTGGGGACGACCAGGACGCTGGTGTGCGCGAGGAAGCGGGTGGTGGCCGGGTCGGTGGCGCGGGCGAGGTCGCGGACGGTGCTCAGGCAGGCTTCCCGGCCGGCGGGTTCGTCGCCGTGCTGGGAGCAGATCAGCAGCACGGAGTTGCCGCGGCGGACGGCGGCGGGGTCCTTGGGAGCCGGTCCGCCGATCCGGACGAGCCGCAGCGGGCGGCCCTGGACGGTGGTGCCGATCCGCTCGACGCGGACCCGCGGGGAGGCCCGGTCCACGGCCGCCAGGAACGCGGTCTCCTCCGGCTCGCTGGTCCAGCGGGCGCCGTGGCTGGCCTCGAATCCCGTGCGGGGAACGGGCGTTGGGGCGGTGGGCGCGGGCGGGAAGGGGGCGAACGCGACGGTGCCGGCGGCCGCCAGGGCGCCGAGGGCGAGGCCGCGGGGGCGGGGTGTGCGCAGGGGTGCCACGGGGTGCCTTTCGTGGGTCGGCGAGGGGTGGGGCCGCCCCGTGCCCGCGGGGCGGCCCCTGGGCGTGCGCTCGCCCTCGGTTTCGCTACGGCAGTCGGCTGAGCGACGCCGGCGGGGCGATGCCGTCGGCGGGCCGGGCCGGGTGGCCGGCCGTCGGCGAGCCCGCGGTGGCCCGGGCGAGGGCCGGGGCGCCGCCGGTCAGCGGGAGCCGGGCGGTGGTGCGGGGCAGGTCGAGGGTGAGGGTGGGCCGGGAGGCGGGCGGGTCGATCAGGTCCTTGTCGGTGCCGGCGACGATGAGCGCGAGCCGGTGGCCGGCGGGCACGATGTGGTCGCTGGCGGCGAGTTGGACGGTGAGGGTGTAGGGCTTGCCGGGGGTGAGCGGGTGGCCGTGGTGCGGGTCGGTGGCGTGGCCGAGGTCGGCCCAGCCGCGGCTGAAGACGGTGAAGCCGACCTTGCGGGTGTCGGCGGCGGTGTCCTTGAAGCAGCCGGTGTCGCCGGTGGTGCCGGCGCCCCAGCAGCTCGTGGTGGTGCCGGTGACGATGCCCTCGCCGTCGCCGCCGTAGTTGCGGATGGTGTCCGGGCCGAGGTCGACGAGGACGGCGGAGAGGTGGGCGCTGGTGGTGCTGGGGGTGGCGGTGACGGTCACCGTGCCGGCGCCGGAGAGCCGCAGCGGGGCGGTCAACGGACCGGTGGTGAAGCCCGCCTTGGCCGGGGCGGCCCGGTCGATGGCGCCGGCCCAGTCGGCCTCGCCCAACTTGGGGTCGTCCGTGAAGGCGGCGGTCTGGCCGGCCGGGGTGGGCCGGGTGCCGAGCGCGCCGACGCCGGCGGTGGTGCCGTTGCGCGGGTGCAGGGTGACCGCCGCGGTGCCGGCGGCGGGCCAACGGGCGTCCGTGGCCCAGGCGTCGGGGGCGCGCTCGATGTCGGCCATGGGGGCGCGGTCGATGCCGTTGGCGTAGCCCATCAGGTAGTGGTCGAACCACTGGTGGAGGGTGCGCACCCAGTCGGCGCGACGGTAGTCGAAGGGGTCGACGTGGCCGGTCTGGGAGAGCCAGATCTTGCGCTGGACGCCGTGCCGGGCGAGCGCGTCCCACCACTGGCCGAAGTGCTTGGTGCGGACGTTGAGGTCCTGCATGCCGTGGACGAGGAAGACGCTGGCGCGGACCTTGTCGGCGCCTTGGACGTAGTCCCGCTCGGTCCACAGGTCGGTCCAGTCGCCGTTGCGCGGGGCGCCCTTGACCAGTTTCTGTTGGACGGCGGTGCAGTTCTTGTGGGCGGCGGGGCTCTCGACGGCGCTGGCCAGGCCGTCGGGGCCGGAGTCGTAGAGCGGGGCGCCCTGTTGGAAGTAGTAGTCGTACCAGGAGGAGATGCCGGAGATCGGGACGATGGTCTTCAGGCCCGAAACGCCGGTGGCTGCGACGCCGTTGGCGATGGTGGCGTCCCAACTCTTGCCGATCATCCCGGTGTTGCCGTTGGACCAGTCCGCGGTGACGGCTCTGCCGCCGGAGCGGGCGGTGTAGCCGCGGGCCCGGCCGTTCAACCAGTCGACGACGGCCTTGGCGGACTGCACGTCAGAGCGGCCGCCGACGTCGACGCAGCCGTCGGAGCGGTTGGTGCCGGCCAGGTCGACGAGGACGGTCGCATAGCCGCGGGGCACGAAGTAGTTGTCGTAGAAGAGCGGGAACTGGACCGGGCGGCCCTGGGCGTCATAGGTCTTCTTCTGGCTCTCGTTGCCGCGCCCGCAACAGGAGTAGTAGGGGCTCGCGTCCATGATCACGGGTATTTTGCGGCCCTGTTTGGCGGGTTCGGAGGGCCGGATGATGTCGGCGGCGACCCGGTCGGGGTGACCGTTGCCGTCGCCGTCGAGCCCGGTGTCCACCCAGACCGTCTCGCGGATGGCGTGGGCGTAGGAGTAGACCGGGGTGCTCTCCTTGGGCGCATGGGCCGCGGACGCCGCACCGGGGGCGGCGAGCAGCGCGAGGAGGGCGAGGACGGCGGTCAGGACGAGGGTTTTCCAAGGGGGGTGGGGGGTTGCGATGCGTATCGTCACGGGCGGACGGTAGCGCGGGTCAACTCCCGTGCAGAAGGGGGCGTTACGGGGTGCGTGTCGATGAGATGTCGGTCATGTGTCAGATGTGGCCATGGACATGACGCGGCCCCGATGCGTACATAAGCTCAAGAGATCGACCTCCCCTACGAGTTGGAGGACTCGTGCGTCACAGACTTCTGGTGCCGGGTGCGGCGGCGCTCAGCCTGATGCTGGCGATCCCGGCGTCGGCGGCTGACTTCACCCCCGGTGCCCCCGACGTGGGCGACAGCTACTACCCCGAGAGCGGCAACGGCGGGTACCGCGTCTCCCACTACGACCTGCGGTTGAAGTACCAGCCGAAGACGGACCTGTTGGAGGGCACGGCGACTCTGCTCGCCAAGACCACCCAGGACCTCTCCCGCTTCAACCTGGACTTCGGCCTGAAGGTCAGCGAGGTCCGGGTCAACGGCAAGAAGGCCGCCTTCGCCACCTCCGGCAAGCACGAGCTGGAGGTCACCCCGCCCAAGGGGCTGCCGAAGGGCGAGGACATCAGCGTGGTGGTCCGTTACGCGGGCAAGCCCTCGGAGCTGAAGATCGACGGCTTCACCGCCTGGGCGCGCACGCCGGACGGCGGGGTGGTGGCGCAGGAGCCGGACTCGGCGGTGTGGTGGTTCCCCAGCAACGACCACCCCAGCGACAAGGCGACGTACGACATCTCCATCGCGGTGCCGGACGGCACCCAGGCGCTCAGCAACGGCGTACTGGCCTCGAAGACCTCCAAGTTGGGCTGGACGCGCTACAACTGGCGCTCGGACAAGCCGCAGGCGACGTATCTGACGACGCTGGCGATCGGCAAGTTCGACATCACCACGGACACCACCGCCGACGGCACCCCGGTGATCAACGCGGTCAGCCCGGACCTGGGCGCCAACCTGGGGTCGGCGCGGGCCAGCATCGAGCGCACCACCGAGGTCACCGAGTGGCTGGAGAGCGTCTTCGGCCGGTACCCGTTCAACGCGGTCGGCGGCTACGTCCCCAACGTCCCGGCGCACTACGCGCTGGAGACCCAGACCCGTCCGTTCTACGGCAAGCAGGCCTTCGACAAGGGGACCAACGTCTCGGTCGTGGTGCATGAGTTGGCGCACCAGTGGTACGGCGACAGTGTGTCGCTGAAGGACTGGAAGGACATCTGGATCAACGAGGGCTTCGCCGCGTACAGCCAGTGGCTGTGGTCGGAGAAGGAGGGCGAGGGCACCGCCCAGCAGTTGGCGGACTACGTCTACGCCCAGCACCCGGCGGGCGACCCGTTCTGGACGGTGAAGCCGGGCGACCCGGGCGCGGACAAGCAGTTCGACTCGGCGGTCTACGACCGCGGCGCGCTGGCCCTCCAGGCGCTCCGCGTCAAGCTGGGCGACAAGGTCTTCTTCGGCCTGCTGAAGTCCTGGCCAACCGAGCACCGGTACGGCAACGCCTCCGTCGCTGACTTCGTGAAGTTCGCCGAGCAGAAGTCCGGCAAGCCGCTGGCCGACTTCTTCGACACCTGGCTGTTCCAACCGAGCAAGCCGCAAACCGGCGCGGGCGCCCGGGCGTTCGCCGCGCGGGGCCTGGTCGCCCAGCCCAAGTCCTGGAAGCAGATCGCGGCCACCCACGCCGTGCACGACGGTCACTGACGTGGGCGGCGGGCGGGGGCCGGGCGCGCCCGGCTGACGCCCGCACGCCTTGAGGGCCTGTCCGACCCTGACCCGTCGGACGGGCCCTAGGGCAGGCCCTGGCGGCGGGCCGCCCGGTGCTCCCGGCGGGCCCGCCGCGCGGCCGGCAGGAACCGCAGCCGCTCCGGCAGCACCGGCACCACCAGCCGCACCACCAGGCCCAGTCGGCGCAGTCGGCGCTCTTGGGCGTCGGTCCACGGCAGGCCGATGGCGCGCCGGGCGTCCGGCGGCATCAGCCCGATGGTCAGGAAGCGGCGGAGGCGGAGGAAGCCCGGCCGGAGCGCCGGCCAGGCCAGCCGGAGCAGCAGTCGCAGCCACCGGGGGCCGCGGTCGGGCGCCGGCACCGGCTGGTCGGTGGCGATCAACTCCCGTACCACCGCGGTCTGTTCGATCTCGGTGTCGAGGACCTTGCGGTAGTAGGGCCAGAACTCCTCGATGGTGCCCGGCATGTCCCGGTCGTGGATGCCGAGGACCCGGCCGACCCGGAGCCACTCCGCGTAGAGCTGCCGCTCCTGGGCGGGGGTGAAGGGGCGGCCGAGGTAGCGCTGGGCGTGCCGGAAGACGGGGTAGCCGGTGGCGTGCACCCAGGAGAAGTAGGCGGGGGTGAGCGCGTGGTACTTCCGGCCGTGCGGGTCGGTGCCCTGGATGGTCCGGTGCAGCCTGCGCAGCCGCCGGCCCTCCTCGGCCGCGGCCGGCCCGCCGTACACCCAGAGCTGGTACGAGGTCAGGGAGCGTTCGCCGCGACCCCAGGGGTCGGTGCGGAAGACCGAGTGGTCGTCGACGCCGGCGCCCACCGCGGGGTGGGCGACCTGGAGGGTCAGCGCGGCGGGCAGGGACAGCAGGGTCCGCACGTCCCCGACGAGCGACCAGAGCACGCCGCCCGGCGGCGGGGGCGCGGGATCGGGGTGTTCGGGCGTCTTTCGTACCGTGTCCATACCGTTACTCATCATACGGCGGCTCCCAGCGGCCGGCGGGCCCGCGGGTCGGTGCCGGGCCGGTGGGTGGCCCAGTAGGCCAGGAAGAGCGCCGGGGCGATCCGCAGCGGCGGCGGCACCGGCGCCATCAGACACCGCACCAGCCGGGCGAACCTCCGTAGCCGCCGCTGCTCCCGGTCGCTCCATTCGAGCCCGAACCGCGCACGGAGGGCGGGCGGCAACGTGCCGACGGTGACCAGCAGCGCGTAGTGGGCGGCGAGCGCGGCGAACGGGCGCCAGAGTGCGGCCGGTACCCACCACACCGGCGGCTTCTGCGGCCGGGCCAGCTCCGCCAGCACGTCGCGCACCGAGTCGTTGAACTCCAGCCGCTCGGCCACCACGCCGTCGTAGTAGGCGCAGAACGAGGCCCAGTCGGGCGGCAGATGGTGGCCCTTGAGGCCCCAGACCCGGCCGACGTCGCGCATCTCGCGGTAGTACGTCTCGGTCTCGGCCGGCGTCAGGCCCCGGCCGAAGAGCCGCAGCGCCTCGACCGGGCCGCGGACGAGGGTGGCGTGCACCCAGTGGTACGCCTCCGGGTGCAGCGCGTGGTAGCGGCGGCCCTGCGCGTCGACGCCCTTCATCTCCCGGTGCACGTCGATCAGTCGCCGGGCCTCGGCGGTGGCCGCGGCCTGCCCGCCGTAGATCACCGTGCTCAGCGAGCCGACCGTGCGGAGCAGCCGCTGCCAGGGCTCGGCGCGGAAGTCGGAGTGGTCGGCGACGCCGGCTCCGACGACGGGGTGCGCGACCTGGAGCAGCAGGAGCTGAGGCGACGTCAGAAAGGCCCGGGTGTCGCCGAAGTGGCGCCAGGCGACGCCGCCGCGGCGGGGCGCCCGGACCCGCGCAGGGGCCTGCTCCGCCCGGCGTTCGAAGGGGGTGTCGGCTGTCGTCACGGCGTCCCTCCCGCTCCTTGCTGAATGCGTGTCAGCAGTGTTGACGCGGCTCGTGAAACAAGTCAATAGTCCTTGTAACATTGACTCACTCCATCGGGAGGTTCCCGAAATGGCCGCGAGAGCACGTGAGTTGAGCCCCGAGGGACGGACGCACTGGAAGCGCACCGCGGTGATGCTGGTGCCGGGCGTGGCCTGTGTGGGGGCGGTGGTGATCGCCCTGGCGCAGGGGGCGATGGCGGCCTCCTTCGCGGTGTCCGGCAAGAACTTCAAGGTCTCCGCCGACGAGATCACCGGCCGGGGGATCTCCAGCTTCCCGTCGTCGCTCGGCGGCTCGGACGGCACCGGTCACGCGGTGCTGCTGGCCGGCATCAGGTCCGGTACGGCCAGGGGCGTCTGCCTGTCGGTGAAGCAGCAACTGCCGCTGGTGGGCGAGGTGTCGCTGCTGGTCCGCTCGGGCGGCGACCGGCCCGTGCGCGGCCAGGACCTCGTCGTCAACGCCGACGCGCTGACCAGCAGCGGGGGTCGGGTGACCGGCGTCCAGGCGGGCCGGGACGCGTCGACCCTCACCGGGGCGCCGGGCGTCAGCGGGCCGCGGGGCCTGTTCGGAGTCCAGGCGGGCACCGCGGTGGCCCGCGACGTCAAGAGCACCGCCTGGGCCTCCAACGGCGGGTCGCTCACCCTCGACAAGGTCGAGATCGAGCTCAGCCACACCGGCAAAGAGTGCTACTAGCCGCCAGGAGGGCCCGTGTTCACCTTCGTCCTCGGTTTCCTCGCCGAGCTCGCCAAGGAGACCGGCAGTTGGCTCGACCGCGTCCTGCCGGCGCCCGGACTGCGCCGCCCGCTGCGCTCCTGGCGCCGCCGACGCCCCTTCTGGGCCGGGCTGTGGGCGGTGGCCGGCGGACTGGAACTGATCGCGCTGCCGCTGGCGCCGCTGCCGTTGATGCTGAGGGTCGGCGTCGGCGCGATGTCCGCGGTCGGGGTCGGACTGGTGCTGATCGCCGGCGGCCTGTTCTTCGTCTTCGCGCCCGCCCAGCGGCTGTTCGTCTCGGTGGTGACCGCCATCGCCGCCCTGGTCTCGCTCGCGACCACCAATCTCGGCGGCTTCGGCATCGGCTGCGGGCTGGGGCTGTTGGGCTCGTCGATGGCCTTCGGGTGGCTGCCGGACGCGGCGCCCCCGGGACCGGCGGACGCGGCGGAACCAACGGGGGAGGCGGTGGCCGCGCGCCCAAAAGCGCCTGAGGGCCGGCCCGGGCGGCTGCCCGGCGCCGCCGCCCTCGCCCTGACCCTCCCGCTCGCCCTCGCCGCCGGGTTGACCACCGCGGCACCGGCCCGCGCGACCGGCGACGCCCCCGGCCACATCCCGCTCCCCTGCCTCTCCGGCCCCGACACCGGAGGCGCCGACGACCCCGCCCCCACCGGCCCGCCCCCGTCCGGCGGCGGCCGGTCCGCACCACCCACCCGCACCGCCCACCCCGGTGAGATCGGCACCCCCGGCGACCTCACCGCCCTCGCCCCACCCGTCGTCATCGGCCAACAGCCCGGTCCCGGCCGCGCCACCTACCCCGTCAGCCCCTACTACCCCACCGTCGGCGCCACCCGCCTGACCGCCACCGACGCCGTCGTCCACGGCGCGACCTATCTGCCCACCCTGGGCGGCGGCCGGATCAAGGTCCTGTGGGTGCACGCCGCCCGGATCGTCGCCGACGACTACCGCCTGAGGGTCACCGGACCCGACGGCGCCCCCCATCTCCTCGACGTCCAACTCGACATCCGCAACGTCGACGTCTACGCCACCTACCTCCAAGGATCCCTGGAAATCCCCTGGTTGAGGGTGCGCACCCCGCGGATCTGCCTCGGCGCGGACGTGATCCCCGCCAACCTCCCGATCGCCGTCCGACTGCCCTCGCTCACCCTGCGACCGGTCACCGCGGGCCAGGTCCTCGTCGACGCCGCGGAGGTCCGCTACGCGCTGCTGGGCAGCCATGAGGGGCTGTCCGGCCATGACCCATCGGACAGGCCCTAGCCGGCCGCCCGCACGCCACCCACCTGAAGGAGGCACGCACCATGGGCCGCTACACCCGACTGCGCACCATCCGCCGGATGGATCCCGAGCGGGACTTCGAGCAGATCTTCCGCTGGCTCATCCAGTACGAGTTCCCGTGGGACTACACCCAGGGCGTCTCGATCGCCTTCCTGCGCGACTACGGAGTCCCGCGGATCTCCCAACTCCTCGACCGCACCCAGGAGTTCGAGCGCAACGGGCAGAAGCGCTACGACGACACCGTGCTCCTCGGCTACGAGCTTGCCGCCGACGGCCTCGACTCCGACCGGGGCCGCGCCGCCGCCCGCCACCTCAACCGCATCCACGGGAAGTACCGCATCCCCAACGAGGACTACCGCTACGTCCTGGCCACCACCGTCGTCGGCCCCAAGCGCTGGATCGACCGCTACGGCTGGCGCCCGCTGTGCGCCAACGAGAACGCCGCCCTCGCCCTGGTCGGCCACAAGTTGGCCACCCTGATGGGCATCGAGGGCGCGCCCCGCACCATGGCCGGCTACGAACGGCTCCTGGACGCCTACGAGGCGGAGATGTTCGCCTACCACCCGGCCAACCACCGGGTCGCCAACGCCACGTTCCGGGTCATGGCCTCCTGGTACCCGGCCGCGCTCCGCCCCGCCGTCGCCCGCTTCTCCCTCGCCCTGCTCGACGAACCGCTGCTCACCGCCCTCGGTTTCCCGCCGCAGCCGCCCTGGTTGCAGGCGCTGGCCCACCGCACGCTGCGCGCCCGGGCGGCGCTCGTCCGGCTGCTGCCCGCCCGACCCGCATCCCGGCCCGGCCTGCACCGGCCCCGCTCCTACCCCTTCGGCTACACCCTCGACGACCTCGGGCCCGCCTGGGCCCAGCACCGCCCGCTCCTTCCACTGCCCCGCGAGGACGCCTGATGACCGTGCTGATCTCCCGTTCCCCGCTCACCGGCGAGCCGGTCGGCGAGCATCCCGGGCACGGCCCCGAGGAGGTCGGGGCCGCCGTCGCGCGCGCCCGGGAGGCGGCGCGCGCCTGGGCCGCCGCGCCCGACTGCTCGGCTGGAAGCGGTCGTTGGCCCGCCGCATGGACGAACTGGCGGAGTCGATCCGCGCCTAGGTCCTGTCGTCAAACTCCCGTCGTTCGCCCGGAGGGCGGGCCGGGCGGTGGTCGGTGCGTGCTCTCGGCGTGCCGGGCGATGGCCCCTGT
>NZ_JBHVJX010000030.1:0-97594 GCF_042798755.1 Streptomyces sp. NPDC057743 | reverse complement strand
TGCACTGGTACAACCACCACCGACCCCACACCGGAATCGGCGGCCACACCCCAGCCAGCCGCGTCACCAACCTCTCCGAACAACACACCTAGGCCCTGTCGTCCGACGAGTCAGGCCGGGGCGGGAACGGAACGCCAGGCACGGGGAATCCGGAAGGAGGCGCGCGATGGACGGAGTGGCGGTGCTGGCGGTGTTCGCCGCGTTCGGTGGTGCGCTCGCCCTGCTCGCCGGGGTGTACGGGCTGCGGCACGTGCGCCGGGTGCAGCGGACCGGTGTGTGCGTGCCGGCCCTGGTCATGCAGGCGCCGGGCCGGGGCGCCGAGGAGCCGGTCCGGCCGCGCCCGTTGCTCCAGTTCGTGACGGACGACGAACGGGTCATGGAGGTGGTCTGCCCCGTCGCGTCGACGTCCCGCCGTCCGCTGATCGACGGTGACCGGGTGCTCCTCCACTACGACCCCGCCGATCCGCGCACCGTCGTCGTCCGGGACCGGGAACGCCTGGGCATGGAGCGCGCGTTCATCGCCGCCGGCGGAACCGTCCTGCTGCTCGCGCTGGTGCTGTTGGCGGCCGTGGCGCTCTGATCGGCGCGCCGGCCGGGCGGTGCCTTCCGGCCGTCGCGCCGCAGGTCATCAGGGCGGCGTCAAGAGGGGCCGGGAGTGCTTGCGACCGTGCCCGGCCCGGCATTTGATGGTGGCGTGAACAGCGCCTGGCTCCTGCTCGACCGCCCGCCTCATCCGGCGGCCCCGTGTCGTGCGCCGCGCTGCCCGGAGGGCTCCGCCTCCCTCTGAGCCGTCTTCCGGATCCTCACGGGGCGTCACGATCCGCTCGGGCGCCCCGTTTCCGTGCCTCCGCACGGCCATGCCCGTTCGCTGCCGCCCGTTGCGGCAGCGACTCCGGCATAGCCGGACGCGGCGCACCCCTCCCTTCCTTCGTCCCAACCCAGATAGGAATCATGTCCGTCTTCGACCTTTCCTCCCGTACCGTCCTGGTCACCGGGGCCACCTCCGGCATCGGTTACGAGACCGCCCGGCAGCTCGCCGAACGCGGCGCGACCGTGCTGCTGCACGGCCGGACCATCGAGGAAGCCCTGGCGGCGGCCGATGCGCTCGTCGCCACGTCGGGCCTGGATGCCGCCCGACTGATCGGCCTCGGCGCGGACTTCGCACGCCTGGAGGAGGTCGAGGCGCTGGCCCGGCGGGTCGTCGCCGACCACCCGCACCTGGACGTGCTGGTCAACAACGCCGCCACCGCGGCGCCCGAGCGCCACACCCTCACCGCCGACGGCAACGAACTCGCCTTCCAGGTCAACTTCCTCGCCCACTACCTGCTGACCTGCCTGCTGGAGCCGGCAATCACCAGCGGAGTCGGCGGCCGCGTGGTCAACGTCTCCTCCTCGCTGCACCGCACCGCCTCCATCCAGTGGAGCGACCCGCAGCGCGCCCGCCGCTACTCCCGGCTCGCCGCCTACGCCCAGTCCCAACTCGCCCTCACCGTCTTCGCCGCCGACCCGCGCGTGGCCGCCGTCTCCGTCCACCCGGGCGTCTGCGAGACCGGTCTGCTGCCGCTCTACGGCGTCGAGGGCGGCCCGGCGGCGGAGGGCGCGACCCATGTGGTCCGGCTCTGCGACCCGGCCGTCGAGATCGTCAACGGCGCCTACTACGACCGCGACCAGCGCGTCGACCCGGCACCCGTCGCCGCCGAGGACCGCACCGTCAAGCGCCTGAGCAAGCTGGCCGACGAACTCGTCGCCCACCACGCCTGACGGCCACTCCCGCGCTCCCGCACTCCACCGACACTCCGAAAGGATCCGTACCGATGTCCAAGCGCGCCCGTAAGAAGAGAGCCCGCCGCAAGAAGAACGCCAACCACGGCGGCAAGGCCGGGCAGGGCTGAGGCCGAACTCGCGGGGCCCCGGGGCGGATTGCCGTCCCGGGGCCCCGCCATGACGCCCCCTCAACCGCGGCCGCGCATGCGGACACATGGCGCGTAGGAACTGTGGCAGAGACCCGATAAAACCCGATAGGTTTCCTTGCGGAGTGCCGGGAAGTCTGGTCGGCGGCGGTTCCTTGACGGCCGAAGCCACCGAGAGACGAGCGTGTGACCGAACTTACTGCCATCCTCCTCCTCGTCGGATTCGCCACCCTGGTGGCCACCGGCGCCCGCCACTGGCGCATCCCCGCCCCCTCGTTGCTGGTCGTCGGCGGGGTGCTCATCGGCCTGTTGCCCTGGCTTCGGGACATCCAGGTGGCGCCCGAAGTGATCAGCGTGGTGGTGCTGCCGCCACTGCTGTACGCGTCCGCCGAGGACATCCCGTGGCGCGAACTGCGCCTGGTGTGGCGGCCGGTGACCGTCCTCGCCTTCGGTCTGGTGCTGGCCAGCGCGGCGGCCGTGGGCGTGGTGGCCTCCGCGGTCACGCCGCTCTCCCCCACCATGGCGTTCGTCCTGGGCGCGGTGCTGGCCAGCACCGACCCGGTCGCCGTGACCGCCCTCGGACGCAAGATCGCGCTGCCGCCGCGGATACAGGTGCTGGTCCAGTCCGAGAGCCTCTTCAACGACGCCACCAGCCTGGTGCTCTTCAAGGTCGCGGTGGGCACGGCGGTCGCCGCCAACGCGGTCACGCTGCCCTCGGCCGGCGGCCAGTTCCTGCTGTTGGGCGGCGGCGGGGCGCTGGTCGGCGGCGCCGTCGCGGGCGTGGTCGCGCTGATCCGGCGGCGGACCGAGGACCCGATACTGGAGACGGTGATCGCCCTCGTCACCCCGTACGCCGCGTATGTGCTCGCCGAGGACCTGCACACCTCGGGCGTCACCGCGGTGGTGGTCGCGGGGGTGGTGCTCGGCAGCACCGGCCACAAGCTGACCAACGCCGCCATCCGCCTCCAGGTGCACGCCGTCTACGGCACCGTGGTCTTCCTCCTGGAGAGCGTCGTCTTCGCCCTGATCGGGCTGGAACTGCCTCCGCTCGTGCGCCAGTTGACGCCGGACGAACGGGCCTGGCCGCTGGGGCTGCTCGCGGTGGCCGGCACGGTGCTCGCCGTCCGGCTCCTCGGGGTCCTGCCGCTGTCCGCCATCATGCAGCGGCGCCGCGGCAACGGCACGGTCACCTGGCGCATCCCCGCGGTGGTCTCCTGGGCCGGCACCCGCGGCGTGATGCCGCTGGCCGCCGCGCTGTCCATTCCGCTGACCGCCGACGGCGGCGGCCCGTTGCCACACCGCCCGTTGGTCCTCGTCCTCACCACCGGCGTGGTCGTCTTCACCCTCGTCCTCCAGGGCTTCACCCTGGCACCGGTCGTGCGCTGGTCCGGGATCGCGCTGGAGCCGGAACACACCGCCCGGGAGGAGGCCCGCGCCCGCGCCGGCCTCGCCAAGGCGGGCCTGAGCTGCCTGGACGACCTCGAATCGGCCGAGGCCGCGCCCGCCCCGGTCATAGACCAACTACGGCGCGGCCTCCTGGCCCGACTCGACCAGGCCGACGCCGACCAGGACGACGCCGCCACACCCACCCCATGGGCCTCGGCCGCCACCTACCGGGAACTGCGTCGCACCGTGATAGCGGCCGAATCCGCCCAACTCCACCGCCTGTACGCGGACAACCACATCAGCGACACCACCCGCCGCAGACTCCAACGCAGCCTGGACCTCGAAGAGGCGGGTTTGGGCGACGACTAGGGCGCTTCTGACGGATCTCCGCGGCGCCGGTGGCGGTGGCGGTATGACCGACCCACCTGCTGCGACAAGACGCCCTACAGGCCCTAGTTGACCGAGCCAGTGTCCGAAAGCGGCACCTCGACAACGAAGAACAGGAAGCAGGGTTTGGCCGAAAGGTCGCGGAAGCCGTCGGGGAAGAGTTCACGGGCGGCCGGGTCCGGCTGCGGCTCGCTGAGGGTGGCAAGGCGGAAGCCCGCGGCGGTGAAGGCATCGATCATCGCGTGCAACGGCTTGCGCCAGAACTTCATCGGGACGGTCTGCCCGCCGAACGTCCAGTCGAAGGTATAGCTGGTGGTCGCGAAGTAGTCGGGCCGAGGTTCCTGGATCGTGTAGGCCACGACCGGGTGGTCCACCGACGCGATCAGCCGGCCGCCGGGCCTGAGCACGCGCCGCAACTCGGCCAGCGTCGGCCCCCAGTCCTCCAGGTAGTGCAGGACCAGCGAAGACATCACGTCGTCGAACGCGCCGTCGTCGAACGGCAAGCGGTCGCGAAGGTCGACCTGGTGCACGTCCGCGTCCGCACCGAGCCGTCGCGTGGCCAGTGCCAACATTCCCGCGCTGGCGTCGATGCCGGTGACGACGGCGCCGCGGTCGCGCAGCGCTGCGGAGAGGGGGCCGGAGCCACAGCCGGCGTCCAGGATGCGACGACCGGACACGTCTCCGGCGAGGTCCAGCATCGCGGGTCGCGCGTAGTACGCATTCACGAGACTGCACTCGTTGTCCGCCGAGTACGCCTCGGCGAAGCTGTCGTAGTCGTTCACCCGGGCCGCGTCCGCAGACTCGTCAGGGCGCTCGGGCACATCGGTTGCGCGTTCCATCGTCGCAGCCTAGTGAGCCATGGGTCACAAGATCCGCCGGACGGGCCATATCGCGCCGCCCCGCCCCCGCCACGTCAGATTCAGCAGCGGTCCCGGAATCAGAACCGGTCGCGGAACTTGACGCCGGCCACCAACAACCCGACCAGTGCCACCGCCACCAGCACCCCCACGACGCGCTCCGCGCTCACCACTTCACCGCCGGCACGACCACGCCGCCGCAACCATCCACCACGGGTCTCCTCCTCGCGCGCTGCACCCGATCCGTTCCCGGTCCGCCCGGTCCCGGCGCCGATCCCGGTCCACCGTGGCGGCCGAACCGCCGCCGGACGCACCCCGGCACCACTTCCCTAACGGAATCCGAACGTCGACGGACACCCTTCGGCCACCGGGCCGGGAGACGCCCCGCACACGAGGCGTGGGCCGCCCGGCAGGGGGAGGCTCACCGCGCCCCGCTGCCCTGTGCCCCGCGCCCCACATCAAGCGGGTCGGAGAAATCAAAGCCACCGTCACTCCAGCCCACGGCACAATTGATCTTGACGTAGAGAGAAAGGCACGAACCTCGATGTCACCGCTTCATATCGGCCTGCTCGGCGCGGGCGCCATCGCCCGCTCCCACCTCGACGGCTGGCTGGAACTGGGCGCCACCGTCAGCGTGTACAGCCGCGGCGACTCGGCGGAGAAGCTCGCCGCCGAGTACGCCGCGCTCGGCCACGACGTCACCGCCAGCACGCTCGACGAACTCCTCGCCCACTGCCGCGCCGTCGACATCTGCACGCCCACCGCCACCCACAAGGACCTGGCCCTCGCTGCGATCGCCGCGGGCAAACACGTCGTGTGCGAGAAGCCGTTAGCCCTGACGGTGGCGGACGCCCAGGAGATAGGCGCAGCGGCCGAGTCAGCGGGCGTCCGCCTGCAACCGGCACATGTCGTGCGCTACTTCCCCGCGTACGCCGCCATGCGGAAGGCGGTGCACCAGCGCGAGCTCGGCGACCTCGCCGTGCTGCGCTTCACCCGGAGCAGCGCGAGGCCGCGTTGGGCCCCCTGGCTCGGCGACCCCGCCCAATCCGGCGGCATCCTCATGGACTTCATGCTGCACGACCTCGACATCGCCCGCTGGGTCGCGGGGGACGTGGTCCGCGTACACGCCCTGACCCGAGGCACCGAGCGCCTCGCGGATACCCAGGCCGGGAACGGCACGGACGCCCCGGCCGACGTCGTCACCGCCACGGTCGTGCTCACCCACGCCTCCGGCGCGCTCACCCACGTCTCCGGCCTGTGGGGACTGCCCGACCAGCCGTTCCGCACCACGTTCCATGTCGCCGGCTCCGAGGGGCTGCTGCGCCACGACTCCGCCGCCGCGCCCGGCTTCCGCATCACCGCGCAGGACGCCCGCACCGCGCACGAGGGCATCCCGTCGACGCCCATGACGGAGAGCCCCTATCTCAGCCAGCTCCGCGAGTTCGCCGCGGCATGGGACGACGCCATGGTGTCGCCCCGCGTCACCGCCCAGGACGGCATCGAGGCCGTGCGCCTCGCGCGGGCCGCCCTCGAATCCAGCCGCACCGGCCGCGCCGTCGAGCTCAAGGAGGTCACGCGATGAAGGTCGCCGTCCTGTCGTTCGCCCACGTCCACGCGGCCACGTACCTGGAGTTGCTGCGGGACATGCCCGGCGTGGAGGTCCTCGCCAGCGACCCGGACACCGCCGGCGCCGCACCCGGTGAGGTGCGCGGCAGCGATCTCGCCGCCTCGCTCGACGTCCCCTACGCCGCCACGTTCGACGACGTCTTCGCCTGGCAGCCGGACGCGGTGATCGTCTGCTCCGAGAACGCCCGCCACCGCCCCCTCGTCGAACTCGCCGCCGCACACGGCGTGGACGTGCTGTGCGAGAAGCCGCTCGCGACCACCGTGGCCGACGGCGAGGCCATGCTCGCCGCCTGCCGCGCCGCGGGCGTGCGCCTCTCGATCGCCCACCCGGTCCGCTTCAGCCCCGCGTACGCGGCCGTCAAGCGGGCCGTCACCTCCGGCGACACCGGCCGCGTCCTCACCGTGACCGGCGCCAACAACGGCCACCTGCCCAGCCACCTGCGCCAGTGGTTCGCCGACCCCGAACTCGCCGGCGGCGGCGCCCTCATGGACCACACCGTGCACCTCGCCGACCTCCTCGACGACCTGTTCGGGGCCCGCGCCGTCGAGGTGTACGCGCAGACCAACAACCTGCTCTACGAGGGCAAGGCCACCGTCGAGACCGGCGGCCTGGTCACCGTGACGTACGACAACGGCGTCGTGGCCACCATCGACTGCAGTTGGTCCCACCCCCGCTCCCACCACTCCTGGGGCGGCCTGGACATGACCGTGGTCGGCGAGCGGGCAACCCTGGAGATGGACGCCTTCGACCAGAAGGTCCACGGCTTCAGCGAACGCCGCGGCACCGGCCTCGAACTCCCCTACGGCGTCGACCTGGACGAGCGCATGCTGCGCACGTTCCTCTTCGGACCACGCAAGGGCGAGGTGAACGTCTCGGACGCCGAAGCCGGCCTGCGCCTCCTGCGGATCGTCAAGGCCGGCTACGCGTCGGCACGGGCGGGCGCACCGGTACCGGTGGAAGACTGACAACCGGCGAGGCTCCCTGTTCCTCCTTCCCTTCCCTTCAGCGAAGGGAAGGAGGAACAGGGGATGGCGATGTTGCGGAAGTTGGTGGCGACCTCGATCCATGGGCCGCCATTGCCGCTGTAGGAGAGCCCAAACCCCCCTGCCTTCAGGGGAGTTCCTTCCGCATCAACGTGCACATCGTCTCGTAGCGGCGCACCGACCCGTCCGGAGCCAGTTCGTCCCAGGCATCAGCTTCCCGGCCGTAAGCGACATAGCCCAGTCGCTCGTACAGCGCCCGTGCCCGGGGGTTGTCCTCCTCCACCCCGAGCTCGGCCCGACGGAGGCCGCGCTGTCTGATCCGCTCCTCCGCCGTCCGAATCAGGAAGCTGCCGACCCCGCACGACTGCCAGGCAGGATGGACCGCCAACTGCCACAGCGTGCCCACCGCTTCACGAAGCCCGTAGTCCACTCCCCCGATGGCCACCGGCACGCCCGAGGACGGGCAGACCGCCAAGTAGTCCACCTCGCCGAGCTCGGCCCGCCGCAACTGCTCGGCAACGGACCGAAGATGGAGGGCGGACCCCGACCACCCGCACGCCGCCAGATCATCCGTCAGGAGATCGCGCGCACTGAGCGTCAGCACCATCTCGTCCACCATCCTCACCACCTCCGGCTGACCAGGATCGGCGCGAACGCCCCGGGCGGCAAAGGGTTTTCGTCGACACCGAACGTCTCGGTGGCCTGCCTTCCCGAGTGAGGCCACAGCCACCGGCCCGGCTCGTCCCCGCTCACCAGACCAGCCGAGGTCGTGTCAGGAGGCGGCGCGCAGGGTGGACTTCACCCGGTCGTAGACCCGACGGGTACGTTCCTCACCGCCGGGGCCATGGCTCTTCACCTCCAGCACGATGGTGTCCTTCGGCGCCACCACCGCGAGCTTGCGGACCCAGATGCTGGGGTCAAAGGCGCTTGGGGGCTGAAGCTCGTAGTCCATCTCCGCTGCCGGCCGTCCGGCGACGGTCATCGACTCGGTCACGTGCCGGTTGTGCATGTACTCGCCATAGAGGTTGGTCGCTCCCTCGCCATCGTGGTCACCCACCACCTTGCGAGGGTTGTCGCCCTTGAGGGAGTCGGCGTCAACGGTGAGCTCCACCGCTTCCTTCCCCGTCCCCAGTTCGAGCTTGCAGGTATTGGAGAAGTGGTACCACGAGGCCGAGTCGTCCGGTTCCAACGGCTTCGCCTTCCAGACCCCCACCACCTCGAACGTCACCGGCAACGCGCACGCCGAACGCGGACCGCCTATCGACGCCACGGATTCCTCCGCATCCCGCGCACACCCGACGGCCGCTGACGCCAACAGTGCCAGTGCCAGTGCCCAAGACGCATGACGAGATACCCGGCTTCCCATCCAGGCCCCCTCCCTCTGCTTCCGCGGAACGGTAGCCGACTTCCCCAAAACGACCAACAGACAGCCCCTGCCAGTCAGAACCGTTGGGCCACTGCCCCTTCATGAAGTGCTGCTCGGACTGCGCCATCGCCTGGCGCAGGCATCGAGGTTCGCTCGACGCCTGCGCCGCCAGGCCGTCGTCGGTGGGCCCGGGAGGAGGCCCGTCAGGAGTCCGGCGCGGGATGGCCTTCGGTCGCGCGGGGCTCTGCGGAGTCGGTTCGTCGCCGCCCACTGACGCAGCCGGCGCAGGCCCGCAACACCCTTAGCAACCACAGCAGTCGGAGCTTGCGGGACCGCCGGGAGCGGGGGCGCCAGACAGCCTGGACGGGGGCCGGGACCGGGGCCAAAGGCGTTGTCGGCGCGGATGTGGACGGGTCGCCCTGGTTGCCTGGCACGGAAGCGGTCGAGGGTTGCGGCGGCGCGGATCTGGCATCGCCTGGCGGCGTAGCGGGGGTTGGGGTGGAGGTTGGGGTGGGGGTACGGGGCTCGGGTCGGGCTGCGTTGCGGGCAGCCTCGGCGCGCACGAGGGCGCCGAGGGCCGCGAAGATGTCGGCGGGCATGCCGGAACTCCTGCGGTGCTGAGGTCGTGGACGCTGAAGTGGCAGGTGGCGGCGCCCCGTTGGCCCCCTTCGTGGGGAAGGCGGGCTGGGGGATGTGCGCGGCCGGGTCCGCTCAGCAGCGCAGAACGGTCACACGGGAGGGCGCTCCGGTGGCGGCCGGGAGAACGGCCCAGGAAGCAGCGCGTTCGGGCGCGACCAGGGAGTTCAACACCCGGGATTCCCGAACCGCCTTGTCGTTCGGCCCGGTTGGAACGTGGGGGCGCAGATGGCCGGCCGTCGCGTGGGACAGCCGGCGGAAGCCGTTGCCGTGATGGTGCGTCTCGCTCCGCGAGCGAGTCAGCAGGTGCGCCGAGGGGTCGCAGGTCCGGTCCGCGGGACCGGTGGCGGCGCCGTCGGCGGTCTCGGCGGAAGCGGTGCACTTCCCGGCGCCGGGCGACAGCGCGTCGGAGTAAGGGGCGCTCAACGCCGTGAAGAGCAGGGCCAACAGGGCCACGAACACCAGCATGCGCCCGCGGCCGCACCCGGTCGCCACGGAGCGGCCGGTGCTGGCGGTGTTACGCATGCGGGTCTCCCAACGCTCTTCCGCGGAAGGCATGCCCTGGGAGCGATGGGGACATTCGGGAGCTAGGGGAACGAGTCGGTTATTCCACTCGTTCCGGCTATGGGTCGCATGCGTGATCCAGCGCGCCCCGGGCGCAGTTCGGGCGGTGGGGTGCGGGAAGCGGCTGGTGGGGAGCCTGTTTCCGCGACCCGCGCCCCTGGCACACGCGGGTACGACCACAGACACGCGCCCGCCAGGGACGCGACGGTCCCCCGCCAGTCAACCAGTAGCGAGACCAGCAGGGACGCAACGCCCCCGTCAGTCCTCCGCGCAGGCGCGACCGTAGTGATGCGCGAAACGCTCCAGCGGCTCGCCCTCCGCGTTCCACGGCCAAGGCGTCGCGACGCCGCCGGTGGCGCGCAGCGTTTTCGCGGCCTCGCCCGGCCGCGCGGCCTTGATCAGCGCGTAGGCCAGCAGGTTCAGGTCGGCGAGCGCCCGCGCGTGGTGGAGGAAGCCGGGGCTGAGCCAGTAGTGCGCGGCGTGGTCGAGCACGGTGACGGCGTCATGGCGCCGCCAGAACTCCCCCGCGCCGAGGGCGGTTACCCCACCGGGGGCCATGGCGCGCTGGTGACTGCGGACGAGCGCGGTGAGCTCCAGTCCGGCCGCGGGGGCGTTCGGCGGCATGGCGCGAACGCTGTCGAGCAGGTCCAGCACCTGACCGCTGGAACCGCACTCGTCCGGCGAGAGGTACCCCAGGGCCTGGAGATGGGCCTCCCGGTTCCACGGGTCGCGGGCCTTGATCTCCCGCCAGACCGCCGACAGTTCGGTGGACGGCCACCGCTCCAGGCGGAGCGTTGCCAGGTAGATCGCCCAGGGCGTGGGGTCGGCGGGCACCAGCTCGGCCGCGAATCGACAGCTCTCCCGGGTCGCGTCGAGGTCGACGTTGGAGCCCTCTTGGCCCGCCTGGAACAGCTCCGACCAGGCATGCAGCAACACGGCGGACTGCTTGCGCGGGTTGTGCTCCCGCCAGATGCCCGGCAGTGCCCGCCCCGCGGATGCGGCCAGGACGCGGAGGCGGTGTGCCTTGCGGTCCCAGTCCTCGCCGGCATCGTCCAGGATGTCCGACATCAGGGCCATGACAGCCGTATCGAGCGAACCGCGGTCCCAGCAGGTCTCGACGCGTTTGCGAACGCGCCCGAGGGCGACGTCGTCGAGTTCGGGGAGCAAGCGGGGACGGCTGCCTTTGCGGCGTCTGAAGACGGGCATTCCGCGATGGCCTTCCGGGGGAGATGTGGACGGAACGGAGTTTCGGGCATCGTACGGGCGAAGAGACGCCACGCGATCCGCATCCCGCACTCCGAGACGCACCCGATATCCAGCCACAGGGAAGGCGTCATGGAATGGATGAAAATGGGCAGTTTGCGAGACCTATCGTTTCTCCTCCCCGATTGACCTTTGGTGGGGATTGGGTTGGGGATCTGGGGTGCGGTCGGAGCCGGGCACGCGGTCGACGTACTCAGCGAGCCCTACCCCACCCCCGGAACGATCACCGGCCGCTCCCCCGGAGACAGTCGGGCATAGCGCACCGACCCGGCCAGCCGCTCCCCTCCCACCAACGGCGACTGGCCAGGCTCTTCCCCAAGGGCGAGGAAGACCCAAGTGCCGTCGGGGAAGCGGGCGTTGACCGTCGTCCCGTTGATGTCGCATCGTACGGTAGGAGGGTGGGGGTCCGCGCCACGGCCGGTGAGGCCGACGAGGGCGACATGTACGGAGCGTGCCGTGGTGCGCCGGCCGGTGGCGTGGGGAACGGCGGAATGCCGGCCGAAGGCGCTGGTGCCTTCGGCGGTCGCCACGGCGAGCTCGGTGTGGCCGGCGAGGGAGACGAACGAACTGGTGAGGCCGTCGTCCGTGGTGGCGGCGGCCACGCCGTCGACGGACCGGACGCGAGGGGGCCGCTCCCCCGCGATCTGCCAACCGCTGTCGTACAGCGGTAGGTGCGGGGGCGCGTCGACCAGGTGGGCGCGGAGCTCCCACGCTCCCCAGACCACGCTCGCGGTCTCGATGCGGGCCTCGGGGTCGGTACGACCGTTCCAGGTCGGGCGGTGCCAGGACGCGGCGTAGCGGTCCTGGACGTGCCGACGGTGGATGCGGGCGCGGCCGGACAGACCGAATTCCGGGTGGTCGAGCGCCACGTGGTTGTCCGGTTGGTGCCTGTGGTGGGCGGCCTGGGTGTGGGCGTTGGCGTGGCACGGGCCGGTGGCCGTGGAGTAGGCGAACCGCGCGTAGTGCGGATCCCCGGCCGTACCGCCCTGACCGTTCCCTGCGAAGTGGTCGATGCCGTGGTGGTCGCTGCCGTGGTTGATCAGGCGGACGATGCCGTCGGTCCGGGTCGTCGAGAGGAGGAAGCCGGGGGCCGGCAGTGCCTGGATGCGGTCCTCGCGTTCGACGGGCAGCGGCTCCTCGGGGGCGGTCCAACACGGATGGTCCGCCGGGAGCAGCAGGCCGAGGAAGGCCTTGGCGAGCCAGTAGGGCGAGCCCGGGCCGGAATAGCGCTGCACCATGGGCGGGTACGGCCCGTACCAGCCGAGGGTGGCGATCCCGTTCCGGTCGCGGAACCCGTGCTCGGTGAAGTGCCGCAGGGTGCCGCTGGCCAGGCGCCTGGTCTGGCCCGGGCTGAGCGGTGTCGCGTCGACCAGCGCGCCCAACCACGGGGCGGTGGCCGCCGCGAACCGGTAGATGAGCGAGCGGCCCTGGTGCATGGGGGCTCCGTCCGCACCGAAGAACAGCGCGTAGTCCGCGAGGAACCGTCGCAGGCGTGCCTTGAACAGCGGCAGACGGGCCGCCCGGTCCGTCGCGTGCGGGTCGGCCATCAGGGTCCACAGGAGCGGGTAGGTGTGCAGGGCCCAGCCGTTGTAGTGGTCGAAGTTGTCCGCGGTGTCGGCGTGACCGCCGTCGCGGTACCACCCGTCGCCGACGTAGAACTCCTCGATCCGCGCGAGGTCGGCGGCCATCTCGGCACGGTCATGGCCGCCGCCGACGCTCGCCAGGAACTCGCCGACGATCACCCGGAACATATGCCAGTTGTTGTCGGGTATCGACAGTCCCCACACACCCTGGAACCACTCAACGGTCCGTTCCCGTATGGAACTTGACAGGTGATCCCACAGCCACGGCCGGGTCAGATGGAGCCCGAGTGCGAGCGAGCACGCCTCGACGAGCGTCTGGCGGCATGCCCGGTCGAGTGACGGCCACGCCTCGGGGTGTCCCGGATCGACGCCGGCGCCGATACCCTCGGCGTACGACTGGAGCAGCCCCGCGGGTGCTTCCCCACCGCAGCCGGCCGTGCGGAAGGCCAACAGCAGGAACGTCCGGGCGAAGCCTTCGAGTTGGTCGGAGCCGGTGCCCGACACCGAGGGCCGGCCGGGCAGCACGATGCGCGCGCCGGAGGGAGAGGCGAACCGATGTACGTCCGTGAGGAGTTGGTCGGCAAGGGCCAACCAGTGGGCGCGGCCGTATCCCGTGAAGGGCGACAGCGTGCGGTCTTCGGGCGGCAACGGTGAACCGGCCCCCTGCGTGCGCGGCATTCTGCTCCTTGGGACGGCGGACCCCCTCTCACCAGCATGGCCGCCGCACCCCGAGGGTGACAACCGTACGCGCCTGTCGAGGCGGACCGTCGCGACCCGACGTCGCGGCGCACGCCTCGCGTTCTCCCCACCCTCCCCCACACCCCCACGCCGGAAAGGCAGTTGACGTTGCCCAGTCCTCAGGAACCCTCCCCACCACGCACCCACGGCAACCTCCGGCTGGCCGTAGTAGGTCTCGGTCTGCGCGGAACGCTCGGCAGGCATGTCGCGGAGCGGGGCCTGCCGGCGCGGGTGGTGGCGGTGTGTGACCCGCTCGCGGCCCGTCGGGAGCGCAGCCGCGAGCTGTACCCGGAGGCGGCCCACTACGCCGACCACCGCCCCTTGCTCGACCGGGGCGCGAACGGAGGCTTGGACGGCGTCCTGCTGACCACACCGGACGACACCCACGAGGAGCTGGCCAGCTCGTTCCTGGAGGCCGGCGTAGCGGTGTTCGTCGACAAGCCGCTGGCCATCACGACGGCGGGTTGCGACCGGGTGTTGGAAGCGGCCCGTCGCACCGGCACCAGGCTCTACGTCGGGCACAACATGCGGCACATGCCGGTCGTCCGGACGCTGCGGGAGCTGATCGTCAAGGGCACCATCGGCGAGGTCAAGGCGGTCTGGTGCCGCCATTTCGTCGGCCACGGTGGCGACTTCTACTTCAAGGACTGGCATGCCGACCGGCGGCGGACCACCAGTCTCCTGCTCCAGAAGGGCGCGCACGACCTCGACGTGATCCACTGGCTGGCCGGCGGCTACACCGTGCGGACCCAGGCGATGGGCGGGTTGACCGTCTACGGCGGCATCGCGGCGCGGGGCGGTCAGGGCGAGCGGACCATGACCGAGTGGTACGACCCGGACGCCAACTGGCCGCCCACCTCGCTGACCGGCCTCCATGACGTGGTGGACGTCGAGGACCTCTCGATGATGAACATGCGGCTGGACAACGGCGTGTTCGCCACGTACCAGCAGTGCCACTTCACCCCCGACTACTGGCGCAACTACACCGTCATCGGCACCCACGGCCGGATGGAGAACTTCGGCGACACCGAGGGTGCGGTGGTGAAGGTCTGGAACAGCCGGCGCAGCGGCTACCGCGAGGACGCCGATCTCGTCGTCGAGGTGCCCTCCGAAGAGGGTGGCCACGGCGGCGCCGACCCGCAACTGGTGGCCGAATTCGTGGACTTCGTCCGTACCGGAATTCCCACGCTGACCTCACCTATCGCGGCACGGCAGGCGGTGGCCGCCGGCTGCGCCGCCACCGCATCGCTGCGCGCCGACGGCATTCCCGTCGATATCCCCACATTGCCAGCGGAGTTGCTCGGTCATTTCGCTTGACAGCCGGACGGAATGGGGCAGAACGCAGCGGGCGGGACGGGGTGTTCGGGAACCGAGAATCGCGCGCAAACGGCGGAGAAACCCCAGAAGAACGGCAGCGGACCGGCGAAGGCAATAGGGCACGGATCACGCGCCCATCGCGGCCAATGGCGCGATCTGGACACTACGCGACGGCCGATTCAGGTACCACTGTTCTGGACGATCACGCGCAGGAGGCAGGAACGGCCTGGGCGTTCAGGAAAGAGACCACAGGCAAAAGGAGTGATGGACGACATGACCGAGAACATGGTCAAGGGTAAGAAGCGCGCCCTGGTGCTGTTGGGCCCGGCGGTGGGCATGATGATGGCCCTCCCCGCTACGGCGCAGGCGGCGCCCCACCCCGCCAAGCTGCCGAGCGAGAGCCAATGGCTGAGCGATATCGCACCGATCGCCGCATCCTTGCAGGACTACCTGAAAGGCCGTCTTTCCGGTGGGAAGAGCGGCGAAAAGCCCGCCGTCGTCCTGGACATCGACAACACCTCGCTGGCGACCCACTACGACCGGGGAAAGCCGATCGAGGCGATCCTCAAGGCGACCGAATACGCGCACGAGCACGGTGCCGCCGTGCTGTTCGCCTCGTATCGCAGCCCCGACAAGCAGGACGCCACAACCCGCGAACTCACCTCGGCCGGCTACACCGTGGACGGCCTCTGCCTCAAGCCCGACGGTGACAGCCCGGGCAAGGCCAAGGTCAAGCTCGGCTGCCGGAAGAAGTACGAGTCCGAGGGATACACCCTCATCGCCAACGTCGGAAATCGCAGCACCGACTTCGAGGGCGGACACTACGAGAAGGGCTTCAAACTGCCCGACTACGACGGCCAATTGAGCTGACCCGGCTACCGACCCCCTCCTCTCCCCTCTCCTCCCGCTCCCCCACACTCGCGCACCGCCAAAGCTCCCCTACCCCCCACGAGCTACCCATGAGCTACTCATGAGCGATGACGACCGGTCGGCCCCGCTCCTCCGGCTCGGCCTGTCCAAGGCCGAAGCCGCCGCCTATCTGGCCATGTTGGACGCCGGCCCCACCACGGCGACGGCGCTGGCCCGGCGGCTCGGCCAGGCACGCACCGTCACGGAACGCGCCCTCGCCCGGCTCATCCACCTGGGCCTGGCCTCCAGTCACGGTCCCGACGGTTCCGGAGTGGCCCCGATCGACCCGTCCCTCGGTCTGGGCCACCTCGCCAACTCCCGTACCGCGGAGCTTCAGCAAGCCCATCTCTCGGCGATGGACGCCTACCGCACCTACCGTCGCCAGGTGCACCCACAGGCCACCGACCACCTCGTCGAAGTGGTCACCGGCCAGCAGATCGTCGAACGCATCATGCAGGTGGAGGACGCGGCCTCCACCGAGGTGCTGCGTTTCGACACGCCGCCGTGGCACACCGGCGGCACTCCCAACCCGATCGAGATCCGCAACCTGGAGCGCGGCGTGGCCTACCGCGTCGTCTACTCCAAGTCCGCGGTGGAGAACGGCGATTACTACGCCTGCAACATCAGGCCGTGCATCGCGGCCGGCGAACAGGCACGGGTCCTCCAGTCCCTGCCGGTCAAGCTGGCGATCTTCGACCAACGCCTGGCCATCGTCTCGCTGGCGTTCGGCGACGCCGAGGTGAACGACTCGATGCTGCTGGTCCGCCCCTCCAGCCTGTTACGCGCGCTCACCGGCCTGTTCGAGACCTCATGGCGCTCCGCCTACCCCCTCCACTTCGGCGAGCGGGTGCCGACCGCGCTCCGCCCGGTCCAACGTCGCATCCTGGAACTACTCGGCAGCGGCATCACCGACGAATCCCTCGCCGAACTCCTCGGCATCAGCCGCCGCACCCTGTCCCGCCAGCTGGAACAGCTCAATCGCGCGGCCGGCGCCACCACCCGCTTCCAACTCGCCCTGTACGCGGCACGGAAGGGGTGGATCTGACGCGAAGAAGGGGTAACCCCAGGGCCGTTCCGACCCTGCCCCATCGGACAGACCTAGCCCATCGGGCTGCGGTCCTCGGCCTCCTCGACGACGCGCACGGCGCCCGAAGGGCAGAGCAAACCGGCCTCGCGCGCCGCCGGCCGATCACCCTCGGCGGGCTCGACCGCCAACACCGTGACGATGCCGTCGTCGTCCTGGTCGAAGACCCCGGGGGCGGTCAGCGCACACAATCCGGCACCAACGCAGACCGCCCTGTCCGCACTCACCTTCATGGCCATGGCCGTTCCTTCCCTTCGCTCCCCCACCAGACGCCCGCTTCGCCGTCCTCTCCCTCCTCTCCTTCACCAGGTGACCGGGAGCTCGTTGACGCCCTGGATCGTGGTCCCCGGGCGCAGCGTCAACTCCTCTACGGGAACGGCCAGTTGGAGCGTCGGCACGCGGTCCAGCAGCGCGGTGAGGATGACCTCCAGCTCCAGGCGGGCGAGGTTCTGCCCCAGGCACTGGTGCACTCCGAAGCCGAACGAGAGGTGGTGACGGGCGGAGCGGCGCACGTCCAGGGTGTCCGGGTCCGCGTAGACCGAGGCGTCGCGGTTGGCGATGGAGTTGGTGACGATCACGCCGTCTCCGGCCTTGATGGTCTGCCCGTCGATCTCGATGTCGGCCAGGGCGACGCGGCCGCCCGCGATGTCGGCGATGGCGAGGTAGCGGAGCAACTCCTCGACCGCGCCGGGGACGAGACTGCGGTCGTTCCGCAGGGCGGCGTACTGGTCGGGGTGTTCCAACAGGGTGATCACGCTGAGGGAGGTCATCGAGGCCGTGGTCTCGTGGCCGGCGATCAGCAACAGCATCGCGGTGGAGGCCAGTTCCTCGCGGTCGATCTCACCCTTGGCCAACTGCTCGGCCACCAGGCTGCCGATGAGCCCTGGGCCGGGCTCCGCCTGGAACGTGGTGATCAGCCCGTCGAAGTAGCGCCTGAGGTCGTCCCGCGCGGCGGCCGCGGCCTGCGCGCTCTCGCCCTGCACCAGGCGCCTGCTGGCGTCCTGGAAGAAGTCGTGGTCGGCGTAGGGCACACCGAGCAGCCGGCAGATCACCATGGACGGGACCGGCAGCGCGAACTGGCTGACCAGGTCGGCGGGTGAGCCGGAGGCCAGCATCTCGTCGAGGAAGCCGTGCACGATCTCCTCGACCTCGGGGCGCATGGCCTTGATGCGCTTGACGGTGAACTCACTGATCGTCATCCGGCGCTTGGGGCCGTGCTCGGGCGGGTCCATGCCGATGAACGCCTGGCGGCTCTCCCGGATCGCCTCGATGCGGGGCGAGGTGGCGGGGAAGCTGGCGTGGGTGCGGTTGGAGGACAGGCGCGGGTCGGCGAGCAGCTGGCGGGCGGCCTCGTGCTTGGTCACCACCCATGCCTGGCGGCCGTTGTAGAGGGTCACCCGGTGCAGCGCACCGGGGGTGTCCCGCAGCTTGGCGTAGCCGTCCGGTAACCGGTACGGACAGGTCCGGTCGTTCGGGAAGGCGGGTGCGTCCGCTGCCTGGGGCGTTGCGGTGGTCTCGGTCATCGGTCCACTCCGCATCGAAATCTCTCACCGTTAAAGAACGCCTAGTTCTCTAAATCGGAGCATAGACTGCCCCCATAGGGAACGCAATGGCCTCTACCGGAGATCTTCAGGAGTCACGCTGTCACCCAACGCCGACCCCACCGCCGACCACCGCAAGGGCCCCCGCCGCCGCGGCGCGGAGCTGGAGAACGCCATCCTCATGGCAACGCTGGAGGAACTCAGCGAGACCGGCTACGCCGCACTGACGATGGAACGGGTGGCCGCCCGCGCCCGCACCGGCAAGGCCGCCCTCTACCGCCGCTGGTCCAATCGGGCCGAACTCGTCGTGGACGCCTGCGCGTTGGCCGGCTTCTCGCAGATCGAGATGCCCAACACCGGCGCCCTGCGGGAGGATGTGATCGCCCTGATGCGGCAGCTCGCCGCCAAGATGGCCAGCCCGCTCGGCGGCATCCTGCGCGGCCTGCTGGCCGAGATGACGCGCGACCCCGAGTTCGCCACGCTCATCCGCAAACGGCTCCACACCGCCGGCCCGGCCTCCCTCCGCAACATCCTGGAACGCGCCGTCGAACGCGGCGAGATCGAACCCTGGATCCTGGACTCGCGCCGCGCCACCGTAGCGACCGACCTGCTCCGCAACGAGTTCCTCATCTTCGGCACCCCCGTCACCGACGACGCCATCACAGACATCGTCGACAACGTCTACCTACCACTGGTCCGCCGCCCGGCACCAAGGTAGGCGGCAAGGCCACCTTCTCCCTTGCGCTTGTGCCACATGGGGAGCACGGTGCCAAGCGCGGCGAACACCAGCGGCCGGTCGGTGGGCAGTTCGCCGACCCAACGGGGCAACACCGCGACGCGCCGCACGGCGGGGCGACGCCCAGGCGGACGGCTCGCATTTGACCCTCACACCCATGTGAGGCCATACCGTCCTGGCCATCGGAGCACCCCGGTGGATGCCGGATCCGTGCCCCGCGGCGAACCCAGGAATCCGACGAAGTCCACGAAGTCACCGAAGCCGAGGAGGCCAACTCCCATGACTGATAACGGAAGTAGTAGGAACAGCAAGCCGCTCGCCGGCAAGGTCGCGCTGGTTACCGGCGGCAGCCGGGGCATCGGACGCGCCATCGCCGAGCGCCTCGGCCGCGACGGTGCGCTGGTCGCGCTGTCCTACGCCCGCGATGCGACGGCCGCGGACGAGGTGGTCTCCCGCATCCGCAAGGACGGTGGCCAGGCCGTCGCGCTGCACGCCCCGCTGGGCCACCGTGGCGACGCCGCCGCCCTGTGGTCGGCCTTCGACGAACGGATCGGGGAGCATGCGCCCGGGACGGGCACGGCCGTCGACATCATCGTCAACAACGCCGGTATCGGGATGCTCGCGAGCCTCCCCGAACTCAGCGAGGACCAGTTCGACGAGGTCTTCGCGGTGAACGTCCGAGCCCCGTTCTTCGTCGTGCGGGAGGGACTCAAGCGGCTGCGCGACGGCGGCCGGATCATCAACGTCTCCAGCACCGCCGGCCAGCGGGCCATGCCACAGGCCATCGCCTACGGAGCCACCAAGGGCGCCCTCGACAACTTCACCCGCAACCTGGCCCAGGAACTCGGCCCCCGGGGCATCACCGTGAACGGGGTCGCCCCCGGAGTCATCGACACCGACGTCAACGCCGACTGGCTGCGCGGTAATCCGCAGGCCGAGGCGGATATCGCGGGGCGGTCCGTGCTGAACCGGGTCGGCCAGCCGGACGACGTCGCCGCCATCGTGGCGTTCCTCGCGTCGCACGACGCGCGGTGGGTCACCGGGCGGGTCATCGACGCCGCGGGCGGCGCCGGGCTGTGAGCGGGCGGTGAGCGCGCCCTCCGGGCCAATGGCCAATCGTTCGGGGGAAGTCCGGGCGCGGCGAGGCGGCGGGCCAGGCACCGGCCGTTACGAAGGGACCGGTCTCGTACTGGAGTGACTGGAGCGCTCTGCCCCGGTACGGGGCCGTCACCGCCCAGCGAAAGGAGCCCGCATGTCCGCACCGACCGCGATCGACCATCACGCATCCGCCGGGTACAGCCTCCCCCTGGCGTACTGGTTGGCCCAGGCGTCCGATCTGGCCTACAAGGACGAGGCCACGATCGAATCCCGCGCCCGTGACTGGGGTTTCGACGAGGTTCGCCACCATCAGACGCGCTTCACCCCGCCGTTCCCGCTTGAGGACACCCAGGCGTACACCGCGGCCAGCGACCACATGATCATCACCGCCTTCCGCGGGACGGAGCCGGCGGAGATCCGTGACTGGTTGTCGGACGCCAGCACGCCGCCGTGGCCGGGGCCGGCCGCGACGGGCTATGTGCACTACGGCTTCGCCGAGGCCCTCCAGTCCATCTTCCCGAGCGTCAAGGACGCCTTGGCCGCACTGCGCACCAACAACCAGACGGTGTGGTTCACCGGCCACAGCCTCGGCGGCGCGCTCGCCATGCTCGCCGGCGCGCGGCTGTACCTGGAGGACCCTCGGCTCCAGGCGGACGGGGTCTACACCTACGGTCAGCCCCGCACCTGTGACCGCTTCCTGGCGGATGCGTACAACAAGGGCTTCAACAACCGCATGTACCGCTTCGTCAACAACGATGACATCGTGCCGCAGTTGCCGCCCGAGCCCGTCTTCACCCACGTCGACGCGCTCCGCTACATCGACTCCGGGGGCAAAGTGCACGAGTCCATGGGCCTGTTGGGCGGTCTGACGGACCGGGCCAAGGGGTTGACCGCGGACGCCTTCGCGCCCGCCACGGCCGGAATTCGGGACCACTCGATCAAGCGCTACATCTCCGCGATCGAGAAGAACCTGTCCTGATGGGCAGTCATATAGCCACCGGCTCGGGCCGCTGGGGGTCCGCAGGCCCGAGCCGGGGCGACCGGGGGCGTCGGCGTCCGTCAGGCGGTGTTGAGGCTGGTGTGGTTCCACCAGCCCTGGCGACCGACGATGAAGTCCACCGTCAGGTTGCTGCCACCGATCTTGCCCTGGTATTGCTGGCCCTTCTTCAGCAGGCTCTCCTTGATCACGCCCTTGGGGTCGTTGATCGACTCGATGACGAGGGGCGGGACCTTCTTCAGGGTCTCGTCGTTGATGGTCTGCTTCGTGGCCACGGTGATGACCTCGTCCCAGTTCGGGCGCTCGGCGAGTTCGTGGGCGAGGTGGACCTCCTTGCCGGCACCGAACGCCAGGTAGGTGAGGTGCTGGGGGTAGGGCAGGGGCCGGTCCGACAGGTCCCGGAAGTACAGCACGTCCTCCGGTCGGCACTTCACCGGCACCGGCGGCGCCTCGGCCGGGGTCATCTGCTGGAAGTCGCGGCTGCCGTCCTCCTTGACCACCACCCGCTCCAAGTAGACGTTGAAGTCCAGGCCGTTCTGGAGCTCCGGGAGCTCGAAGTGGTGCGGGCAGCGCACGGCGTAGTAGACCCGCTTGTCCTCGTTCTTCTTCAGGTCCTCCAGGTACATCTGCTTCAAGGCGCCGCCGTCCTCGACCTGGAAGGTGAAGACCGCCTGGTAGTGGTGGCCGAGGTCCGGGTTGTAGAGGGCGAGGTGGTAGAAGAACAGCTTCTCCTTGCCCAGGATGAGGAAGCGGTGGATGTGCTCGTGACCGCCGTGCTGGGGCGAGGGGGCGGGGGTGTTCATGTCGGGTAACTGCCTTTCGTTTTGGTGGGGTTGGGGGTGCGGTGCCGCCGGGCCCAGAAGGGGCGGTCGGCCCATCGGGTCTCCTGGGCGTGTACGGCGCGGTGGCCGTACTCGTAGGCGGCACGGGCGGTGGCGACCTGCTCCGCGTAGCCGGCCAACGCCGTGGGGTCGCCGGACAGTTGGGCGTCGACGGCCTCGCCGGCGCTCAGTCCGGTGTAGAGGGCGGTGAGGATGCCCTGGGAGCTGAGCGGGTCGAAGGCGGCGGCCGCGTCGCCGGCGGCCGTCCAGCCGTCCCCGTGCACCCGGTCCAGGTGGGCGGTGTGCGCGGGTGCTCGGCGGGGCGGTCGGAGCGGGGGGCGGCCGTGCGGGCGTGCCCGGCCGGAGATGTGGCGGGTGGCCAGCATCCGGTCGTGGAACCCCTCGGCGCCGCGGGCGGCGGCGAGGGGCAGGTCAGGGTCGGTGAAGTAGGCGACCAGGCGCTGTCGGGAGGGCAGTGGGGCGGTGTACCACCAGCCGTCCTGGTCGGACTCGACCAGCGAGCGGCCGTCGGTGACGGCGTCCGGGGCCGGGTCGAGGAGGAGGTGGAGGGCGGTCAGCCGGTCGGTGGTCCGGCGGCGGGCGCCGGCGTGGACGGCGAGCGCGGCGCCCCGCCCGGTGGCGTCGATCAACCACCGGGCGCGGACGGTGCGTTCGGCGCCCCGCTCGTCGCGGTCGCGCAGCGGGACCTGCCAGGCGCCGTCCGGTTGCCGGACCGGGCGTCGGACGACGGTGCGCTCGACGACCTCGGCGCCCGCGGTACGGGCGGCGGCACGCAGCCTTTGGTCGAAGAGCTGGCGGTCCAGGTGCCAGCCGTGGCCGTAGGGGTCGCGGAGCGCGTCCACCCCGTGGAGTGCGGACGAGCCCCAGGCGGAGAGGTTTCCGTGGCAGGGCAGATGTCCGGTGTCCAGGACGGAGCGGTCGACGCCGAGGTCGGTCAGGAGCAGTCGCGCGACGGAGACCAGCGCCTCGCCGACCTTGGGCGGCCCGGTCCCGGCGTCGGCCAACAGCACCCGGCGACCCGCCCGTACGAGGGCGAGCGCGGCGGCACAACCGGCCGGTCCGCCGCCGGCGATCAGCACGTCGTGGGCGGGTGCCGGTGTCACGGTGCTTCGTGGAAGGGGTCGAGCTTCTCCAGGTAACCGGCGGCGATCTCCGCATCGCCGTAGCCGGTGAGCTCCTTGACTTCCTCGACCGCCTGCCGGACGAGCGCGCTCTCGACCTCGTCCGCGGAGATGGCGCCGCGCCAGGTGCCGGCCGCCGCGGCCCGCTGCGGGACGCCGGCCTCGGGTACCTGGATGTTGATGAGGTTGGCGTGGTCGGGCACCGCCCCGTAGCCGGGCTTGGACTCGACCTGCATGTACGCGGGGAACTTGCCGTCGCCCACGGTGTATTCGCGCGGCTCGACGATGCCGAACTGCCACCAGATCTCGATCATCTTCTCGCGCTGCTTGTTCATCTCCACCCCGGGCAGCCCGCGCAGCCACACCGCCCGGTTCTCGAACGCCTTCTCACGGGCGCTGTCGTCGCCGGTCGGCGTGGTGTTGACGGTGTTGAAGTCCTTCTCCGTCAGCACGTGGTTGGGCATCTGGGCGGGCCAGAAGGTGGGCACGAAGGGGCTGTAGCGGGGGCCGAGTCCGCCGCGCTCCGCGTAGCCCATGCGGCAGCTCGCGGTGTCGCACTGCCAGGGTGCGGCCATCCAGCGGGTGAGGTCGCCGGGACCCTGGGCGTACAGCGGCCCGTCCTTGCTGTACAGGTCCGTGTCCCTGAGCACGTCGCCGTAGTCGCGTTCGGGCTGGTCCGGGTTGCGGTGCAGGATGCGGAAGGGCTCGGAGTACATGGTCTTGTGGCGGATCGGCCAGGTGACCTCGCTGCCGGGGTGGAAGGCGTCGGCGGCACAGTTGTCCAGCGCCGCCTGGTCGAGCAGCCCGGGCTGTTGGGCGACGGGGGCGGCGTCCACGTTGGGGTATCCGGTCCGGGGCGGACCGGGGGTGAAGTGCCCTTCGGCCCACTGGGCCAGCAACCAGTCCTGCGTGGGGGACAGCGTCAGGAACTCCCGGACCGAGGTGGCCTTGCCGCCGGACATGGCGTCGCCGTAGAGCCACGGCCAGGGAACGGGCGACACGCTGTCCCGGTCGTAGTCGCGCATCTGGTGGTAGATCTGGCGACGGAGGTCGCGGCTGATCTCACCGGGGTCATTGAGCCGCTTGCGCATCTTCGGGTCGAGGAAGTGGTGCGGGCCGTCCCAGCCGAACTGGGTGGCGAAGCCGTGGTTGACCCACTGGAGTTCGCAGAACCGGGCCAACAGCGGCTCGATGTGCTCGGGGTAGGAGATCTGCGGCACCAGTTCCAGCGTCTTCTCGGTGGCGAAGACGTCGTACAGCAGGTCGTAGAGGGTGCGGATGGTCTTGACGCCGGGTGCGTAGTGCGGCGGGCCGACCACGACCCAGGCCGGGGCCGCGTCGATGACTGCGCCGTTGACGGTGACCTTGGCGGTGATCGGACCGTCGGAGGTGTTGTCGTACCAGGAGTCGTTGTTGGCGACGCCGCTGATCTCCTTCGGAGGGGTGGTCCAGGAGCCCGATACGCCGTTGCCGCCGGCGATGACGAGCCGGCCGTCCCCATCGGTGTGCGCCGTGCCCAGGCCGACCGTCTTGGTCATGATCTTGCCCTCGAAGACGACGGTGTTCTTCTCGCCGGCCGTGAGGGTCTTGGCGCCTGAGTCGATGACCAGCTTCTTGCGGTCGGCGCCCTTGACGTCGGCGTTCCGCCGGCTCCGCTTGGCGTCCGAGAGGTTGGCGGCCTCGGGGATGTCGAGCGGGATGTGGAACTGGTACCAGGCGGCCTTCTTGTTGGCGAGGTGGGCCGTCCACGCGATCTGGGTGACGCCCTCCTCGCCCAGCTTCAGCTCCCGGACGACGTCGCCGGCCGCGTTGTAGCCGTAGAGCCGGAAGCGGGCCGCCTGCTTGATGATCTTGCCGTTGCTGTCCTTGTAGGAGCCCAGTTGCAGCGGCGGCTGGTCCGGCGACTCCGGGCCGATGAAGGGCGTTGCATCGCTGTTGCCGACCCGGGCCACGCCTATGGCAGGGTGAATCTTCACCTGCACGATCTGCTGATCCATTACGAGACCTCTGGTTGATGTGTGGTCTACATTGCCCCCAGTTACGTAATGGTCGTTATCCGTGAATTGCGGCGCGATTCCACCGCGTCCTAATGGGTATGCGGCGCCTGGACCAGCCCCTGACAGACATTGAAACCGCAGGTCAGGGAGTGCCTGGCAATGGTCGCTGCGGGCGATCTTGTGTGGGGTGGCCGGTGACTGGCGAGCAGCGGAACGCCCGCCTTGACGACCGCCGGTCCGGGTCGGCGGCTCGACGGCCCTCAGGCGGAGATCGTCAGGCGATGGCGGTCACCGGCGCCAGCCAGTGGTAGCCGACGGCGGCGTTGTTGCCCTGGCCGGCGGCCTCGCTGACCTGGCGGTTGGAGACGGTGGACAGGCCGTGCTCGGCGAACAGGCGCTCCGCCGCGGCGAGGATGACCTCGCGGGTCTGCGCGGAGCGGGTGGCTCTGCGGGGCATCGTCACCACCGGACCGGGACTTCGCACAGGCCACCGACGACCAGTCCTTCGATGTGCCGCAACTCCCTTTGGGCGGTGGCTATTTCGCGCTGGTCGTAGCCGACGGCGGCCTGGAGGCCCGCCGGGTGGCCGTGCGCGGTCATCTCGTCGACGAGCCGCTCGGTCATGGCCTCGGGCGCCGCCTACGCGCCCGGTGCCGTGAGCGGACAGTCCAGTGCGGGGCCGCTGTTGCCGTGGCTCACCGCCGTCTCCCTTCGTCCCGAAGCCACTCGGAGCCACTCGATGTCGCGCGATATCGCTCGAAGCCACTGGATGTCGCTCGAAGTCGGCGGTCAGTCAACGCCGGCCGAAAACGTAAGTCAAGCAACTGACTTAACATTGACGGGATCGGGGCTCGCGACGCGCTCGGGCTCCCGATGCGGTCCTGGTCATCTCAACTGATCGAGTGCACTCCGGGGGAGGTCGTCGTCTCTCGCGCGCGGGCCAAGTAATCTCCGCGCCATGGGGACCTTCGCCGACGAAGCACGCTCGCGGATGGCGAATCTGTTGCGCATGGCCGGGAACAGCGAGCGGGACCGGGCGCTGATCATCGCGTATGTGGAGTCCACGCCCGAGCCGCCGCCGCTCGGGCCACGCGGCATCCACACCAGCGGCTGCCCGCGCTGCCGAAACACCATGTGGGGCCAGCGGGATCGGGACGGGCACCCGATCTCCGTCTGTGCGCGGTGCGGATTCGTCAAGGAGGCCGACGGTGGAGTGTCCTGACTGCGGCTTGTCGATGCTGGAGCCGGGCGCGCAGAGTAACCGGCACTGGTGCTATCGATGCGGTCGTGTCGCGGCGACCGGCGAGACCGCGGACGACATCACCATCCGCGAGCGGGGCCGGCAAGAGGCGTTCGGCCTGCTCGACTACGCGCTGGCGCTGCGCGGCGGGTGCCGCTCGCGCCGCCCGATGGAGGATCTGCACATGGGTCAGCTCATTGAGACCAGAGGCTGCGGCAGGTGTGGCGGAACGATGTACCGGACGGTCGAGACGGACGAGAGGGGGAATCCGACACAGGAGAGCCAGTTCGTGTGCTCCGCCTGCGGACACGTGGAGTGAGAGGGAAACCCGGAGCGAGTGGGGCGTATCGCGAAGGGGCGTCAACCGCCTGAGGTGCGGCGCCCGTTGACGTGGTGGTGCGCGAGGTCGAAGGGGCGGGGGTAGGGGCCCGGGCGGAAGGTGAGGTAGCGGGCCGCGGTGGTGGGGTCGAGGCGATGGGCCTCGGTGTTGAGGGCGGTGGGGCTGGTGTCTCCCCAGTGGCCGGTGGTGATCCGGCGGTCGACGGCGTGCAGGGCGGCGGCCCGTTCGGCGGGGGTGAAGGTGCAGTGGCCGGCGTTGTCCACGTATGCCTGGCGGAGCAGGCGCGTGGTGCCGGCGCCCAACACCGCGCGCCGGTAGGCGCTTTCGGACTGTACGGGGATGAGGGGGTCGCCCGTGGTGTGGATGTCCAGTTGGGGCTTGCGGAGGCGGCCGGTGAAGGCGATGTTCCGGGTGAGGTAGGCGACGGCGGCGGGGTCGGCGTGGAGCCTGGGGGCCTTGTTGAGCGTGCCGAGATCGTTAGCGAGGGAGCGTCCGGCGGCCTTGTAAAGGGCCTTGACCTCTTGGTAGTCGGCGGAGTGGCGGAGCAGGGCGGCGTAGTCCACGCCGGTGTTCCAGGACGGGGAGCCGCCGGCGCGCTGCTCGGTCTCCTGCCGCCAGGAGAAGGCCGGCATCGTCAAGAGGCCGGTCATCGCCTCGTACTGGTTGGCCTGTTGGGCGGCGTAGTCGGTGGGGGCGGGGCGGGTTTGGGAGGGGTCGTTCCAGCCGGGGATGTTGTGCAGGGCGGCGGCGAGCGCGATGCGGGCCCGGCCGGCGGCGCTGCGCTGCGCCCGGGTGACGGCGCCGGTGAGGGCGTGGGCCGCGGCGCGGGCGTTGGTCTGACTGCCCAGGCGGGTCAGGGGGATGTGCTTGCCGGGGGCGAGGAGGGTCTTGAGGGCGAAGACCGGGTCGAGGGTGGAGTTCCAGTTGGCGACGCCGCCCTGGACGAGGCCGCAGGTCGACAGCGAGCCGTCCAGGCGGTCGGGGTGGCGTTCGGCGAGGGCGGTGGTCACCAGGCCGCCGTAGGACTGGCCCCAGGCGATGGTGCGTTGGGCCCGGCCGACGCGTGCGGTGAAAGCGTCGAGGGTGGCGAGTTGGTCGGGGACGGCCTGCGCCACGGCCCATCCGGTGGTGGCGTACGAGGAGCCGGCGAGGGCGTACCCCTCGGCGAGCAGCAGGCGTGCGGTGCGGGCGTCGGAGGCGTCCTCGGCGGGGTTCGAGGTGCCGGCCGCGCGGTAGCCGTGGCTGAAGAGCAGGAGGGTGCCGTTCCAGTGGGCCGGTACGTCGAGCACGTAGGTGGCGCCGGAGGCCAACGGGCCGTGCAGGTGGACGGTCCGGCCGGTGGCGTGCGCGGGGGCGGTGGCGCCGAGGGTGCCGGCGGCGAGCAGGGCGGCGGCCAGGACTCCGGTGGCGCGTGGGGCGGGGATGCGGGGTTTCACGGGCGGGTTCCTCCTCGATCGGTGGGTGGGAGGGACGTGCGGCCGGGCCGGGCCGCACGCCGGGTACCGCTTTTCGCTGCCCGGTCAGGGCTCGTCGGGCTCCGAGGTGCGCAGCAACAGCCCGTGCAGCGCGGTGCGTTCGTCCTCGGAGAGCGGTGCGAGCAGTTGCTCGGTGACGTTGCGGCTCATCCGGTCGGTGTCGCGCAGGAAGGCTCGGCCGTCGTCGGTGAGGACGACGAGGCGGCTGCGCCGGTCGGTCGGGGCGGGGCGCCGCTCGACGAAGCCGAGTCCTTCGAGGTCGTCGACGAGGCCGACGATGGCGCTGGGGTCGTAGCCGAGGCGGGTGCTCAACTCCCGTTGCAGGGCGCCCTCGGCGGTGGCGAGGTAGCGCAGCAGTGCGTAGTGGCGCAGCCGTACCCCGGATTCCTGGAGGGCGGCGTTGAACATCTGTCCGGAGCGCAGGCCGAGTCGGTAGAGGAGGTAGCCGGTGTCGGAGTGCAGGCCGCGCATCCAGGGTTGGTCGGGGGCGACGGATTCCGTTCCGCGGGTGGGCGGTTGCTTGCTGGCGATGGCGTGCTCCCTGGTTGGGGCCCGGGTGGGGCCGGTGCGCGGGGTGTGCTGTGCCCAGCATGGCGCAGCACTGGTGTCGCCGACAACCATTGACGTCAACAATTATTGGTCTTAGCTTCGCTATGGATCGTCCGGCGCGGATCGAGCACAGCTCTCCGACGCCCCTATCGCCCTGCGCAACTCCCCGCTTCACGAAGGGACTTCCCATGGCACACCCCTCCCCCGTCGACCTCACCGGCAAGGTCGCCGTGGTCACCGGCTCCGGCCGCGGGCTCGGCCTCGCCTATGCCAGCGCCCTGGCCGCCGCGGGCGCCTCGGTCGTCGTCAACGACGTCGACGAGGCGGCCGCCGAACAGGCGGTCGCCGCCGTCACCGCGGCCGGCGGAACGGCGGTCGCCGAGACCGTCCCGGTCGGCACCGCCGAGGCCGCCGACCGGCTGATCGCCCGCGCCGTGCACACCTTCGGCCGCCTGGACGTGCTGGTCACCAACGCCGGCATCCTGCGCGACCGGATGCTGTGGAAGATGACCGACGACGACTTCGACGCCGTCATCACCACGCATCTGCGCGGCACCTTCACCTGCGCCCGGGCCGCCGCCGTCCAGCTGCGCGCCCAGGGGCAGGGCGGCAGCCTGGTGCTGGTCGGCTCGCCCGCGGGCCAGCGCGGCAACCTCGGCCAGACCAACTACGCGGCGGCCAAGGCCGGTATCGCGGCCATGGCCCGCACCTGGTCCATGGAACTGGCCAGGGCCGGCATCACGGTCAATGCGATCGTGCCGGTCGCCGCGACCGCCATGACCCGGACCATTCCCGCCTTCGCCCCGTACGTCGAGGCGATGGAAGGCGGCGCTCCGCTGCCGGACGCGCTGCGCAAGGGCGAGGGGTTCGGCACCCCCGAGGACTGCGCCGCGCTGGTGCCCTTCCTCGCCTCCGACGCGGCCCGCGGGATCACCGGCCAGTGCATCGGCATCGGCGGGGACAAGCTCGCCCTGTGGTCACACCCCCAGGAGGTCGCCACCGCCTACGCCGACGGCGGCTGGACCCCGCAGGCGCTCGCCGCCGCCTGGCACACCTCGGTCGGCCGCGCCGCGCAGACCGTCGGCATCCCCGCCCCCGACCTCACCCAGGCCCGATGAACGACATCGACGTGGCCGCCCTGACGGCCATCGACGTCCACACCCACTGCGAGGTCTCGGCGGACGGACGGGAGTCGCTGCCCGGGGAGTTGCACGCGGCCTCCGGCGCGTACTTCAAGGTCACCGGGGACCGGAAGCCGACGCTGGCGCAGACCGTCGCCTACTACCGGGAGCGGCGGATGGCCGCGGTGATCTTCACCGTGGACGCCGAACACGCCACCGGGACCGCACCGGTGCCCAACGAGGAGGTCGCCGAGGCCGCCGCCGCCAACCCCGATGTGCTGATCCCGTTCGCCTCGGTCGATCCGTTCCGGGGCCGCGCCGGAATCCGGCAGGCCCGCCGCCTGGTCGAGGAATACGGCGTCCGCGGCTTCAAGTTCCACCCCAGCATCCAGGGCTTCTACCCCAACGACCGGCTGGCGTACGGGCTGTACGAGGTGATCGAGGAGACCGGCTGCATCGCCCTGTTCCACACCGGCCAGACCGGCATCGGCGCCGGCGTGCCGGGCGGCGGCGGAATCCGGCTGAAGTACTCCAACCCGCTGCACGTGGACGACGTCGCCGCGGACTTCCCGCACCTGAAGATCATCCTGGCTCATCCGTCGTTCCCGTGGCAGGACGAGGCGCTGGCCGTGGCCACCCACAAGCCGGGCGTGCACATCGACCTCTCCGGCTGGTCCCCGAAGTACTTCCCGCCCCAACTCGTGCGCTACGCCAACTCCCTGCTCCAGGACAAGGTCCTCTTCGGCTCCGACTACCCCGTGCTGACGCCCGACCGCTGGCTCGCCGACTTCGCCGACCTCCCGATCAAGGACGAGGTCCGCCCCAAGATCCTCAAGGCCAACGCCGCCCGGCTGCTGGGACTCACCGCCGCCGGCTCCTGAAGGGGAACGTGATGCGCAACGACGGACTGGGGTCCTGGCCCGCCCGCCGGGCCCGCAAGACCCCGCACCGCACCGCCCTGATGCACCGGTCCACCACCATCAGCTACGCCGAACTCCACGAGCGCACCACCCGGCTCGCCCACGCCCTGCGGACCGCCGGCCTCCGCCGTGGCGACCGCATCGCCTACCTCGGCCCCAACCACCCCTCCTTCCTGGAGGCCCTGTTCGCCGCCGGCCTCCTCGGCGCCGTCTTCGTCCCGCTCAACACCCGCCTGGCCGCGCCCGAACTCGCCTACCAGATACGGGACTCCGGCGCCGCCGCCCTGCTGCACTCCCCCACCTGCACGCCCCTGGCCGACGCGGTGCGCGCCGACGCCGGCCCACGGACCGTCCTTGCGGCCGGCGGCCCCGCCTACGAGGCGCTGCTCGCCGCCGCCCCCACCACGCCCGTCGACGAGCCGGTCACCCACGACGACCTCGCACTCCTCATGTACACCTCCGGCACCACCGGCCGCCCCAAGGGCGCGATGCTCACCCACGGCAACCTCACCTGGAACGCCCTCAACGTCCTGGTGGACCTCGATCTGCTCGCCGACGAGACCGCGTTGGTCTCCGCACCGCTCTTCCACACCGCCGGCCTCAACATGCTCACCCTGCCCGTCCTCCTCAAGGGCGGCCGCTGCCTGCTCGTCGACTCCTTCGACCCCGGCGACACCCTCGACCAGATCCAACGCCACCGGATCACCTACATGTTCGGGGTGCCGACCATGTTCGACCGGATCGCCCGGCACCCCCGTTGGGCGGCCGCCGACCTGTCCAGCCTCCGGCTGCTCAACTGCGGCGGCTCCCCCGTACCCACCCCGCTCATCGACGCCTACCAGGAGCGCGGCCTGACCTTCCTCCAGGGCTACGGCATGACGGAGGCGGCACCCGGAACGCTCTTCCTGGACGCCGAACACGCCGTGTCCAAGGCCGGATCGGCCGGGGTGCCGCACTTCTTCACCGATGTGCGCGTCGTCCGGAGCGACGGCCAAAGCCCCGTCGGCATCGGGGAGACCGGCGAGGTGGTCGTCCGCGGCCCACACGTCATGCCCGGCTACTGGGGGCTGCCGGAGGAGACCGCGGCCGCCTTCGCCGACGGCTGGTTCCGCAGCGGCGATGCCGCCCGGATCGACGCCGACGGCTACCTCACCATCGTCGACCGCATCAAGGACGTGATCATCTCCGGCGGCGAGAACATCTACCCCGCCGAGGTGGAGAACGCCCTGCTCACCCACCCCGACATCGCCGAGTGCGCCGTCATCGGCGTCCCCGACGACAACTGGGGCGAGGTCCCACGGGCGGTCGTCGTCCCCCACCCCGGCACCGCGCCCCGGGCCGACGACCTCCTGGCCTCCCTCCGCGGCCGCCTCGCCCCGTACAAGATCCCCAAGTCCCTCGTACTGGTCGACGCGCTCCCCCGCACCGGCTCCGGCAAGCTCCGCAAGGACCAACTCCGCGCGGAACACGGCCGCGCACACGGCACCACCTGACCCACCCCACTCACCACCGAGGAGAAGAAATGCCCCACCGCGTCAAGAACGGCCGCACCGTCAACGGCCTGGACGAACTGCGGAAGTTGGCCGGCAGCGACCTGGGCACCAGCGACTGGATCACCGTCACCCAGGACCGGATCAACGGCTTCGCCGACGCCACCGACGACCACCAGTGGATCCATGTCGACCCCGAGCGGGCCAAGGACGGGCCCTTCGGCGCGCCGATCGCCCACGGCCATCTCACCCTCGCGCTCTTCATCCCGCTCTTCACCCAGCTCCTGGACGTCCACGGCGTCACCACCAAGGTCAACTACGGGCTGAACAAGGTGCGTTTCCCGGCACCGGTGCCGGTGGGCGCGCGACTGCGGCTGGCCGCACGCCTGGCCACCGTCGACGAGGTGCCCGGCGGCGTGCAGATCACCGTCGACGGCACGGTGGAGATCGAGGGCGGCACGAAACCGGCCTGCGTCCTCCAGAGCCTGTCCCGCTTCCTCCTCTAACACCCGTCGCCGACGCCCGGGTCACGGTGCAGGCGACTGGGCTCCACGACAGTGGCATGCTCCTCTCCATGCAGAGAGATCCGCAGAACAAGACGACGCCGGGAAGATCGGGGTGGTGGGGGCGCGGCGCGGGTGCCTGGGCGGTCGCCTTCGCCGCCCTTCACTTCTCCTGGGCGCTGGGCGGCAGTTGGGGCCTGAGCGTCTCGGCGGGGCCGCTGGCCGAGGAGCGTCCCGGGTGGTTCGTGGCGGTGGGCTTGTGGGGCGTGGGCGGGCTCTGCCTCGTCGGCGGTGGGCTGGGGTGGCTTCTCGCCAGGCCACGGCCCGGCGGCCCAACAGGATCGGCAGTCAAGGCGTTGGGTTGGTGCGCCTGCGCCGTGCTGCTGGTGCGCGGCATCGCCATCGAGGTGCTCCTGCTGCTCGGCACCGCGGGCCCGGAGCTGGACATCAGCCCGGCACAACGCCTGTGGTCCCTGACGCTGTGGAACCCGTGGTTCCTGGTCGGCGGTCTCGTCTTCGGCCTGGCCGCCCGGGAGTTCGGACGTGCGCAGGGTTCGCGCGGCGGTGCCATCCGACAGCCGGTCACGACCTCCCGAGGGCCCGGTCGGTGAGGGCCGCCGCCGCTCCGGTGTAGTGGGCGGGGTCGGTCAACGCGTCCAAGTCGACTCCGTCCAGGGCCGGTTCGGCGGCGAGCGCCTCGGCGAGGGTGCCACCACGGGTGCGGACGGTGCGCGCCGCCTCGGTCACCAGGCGGCGCGCCTCGGCCCGGCCCAGTCGACCGGCGAGGGCCGCGGACAACCGCTCCGACACGATCATGCCGCCGGTCACGTCCAAGTTGGCGCGCATCCGGGCCGGGTGCACCTGGAGGCCCGTGACGAGCTCCGCGGCGTCCCGGGCCGCGCCCCCGACCAGGCGGAGCAGATCCCGCAACGTCTCCCACTCCGCGTGCCAGGCACCGGCGGGCCGCTCGTCCTCCGCGGCCAGGCACCCGTAGAGCACGGCGGCCAACGCCGGCGCCCGGCGCGCCGCGGCGGCGAGGAGCGTGGCCCGCACCGGATTGGCCTTGTGCGGCATGGCCGAAGAACCGCCGCCCGCCCCCTCGCTCACCTCACCGACCTCGGTACGGGAGAGGACCAGCACATCGGCGGCCATCTTGCCGAGCGCCCCCGCGGCGCAGGCGAGACCGCCGGCGAGTTCGGCGAGGGGAGTGCGCAGGGTGTGCCAGGGCAACTCGGGTTCGGCCAGCCCCACTTCACGGGCGTACGCGCCGAGCAGCCCCAGCGCCGCCTCCGTGGGGTCAGCCACCCCATCGCCCTCCGCATACGCCTGACTGGCCGCCAATGTCCCTGCGGCTCCTCCCAGTTGGGCCGGAAGCGAGCCCCGCACAACGGTGAGTCGATCGCGGGCGTCGAGCACCAGGCTCCGCCATCCCGCGGCCTTGAGGCCGAAGGTCGTCGGGACGGCGTGCTGGGTGAGGGTCCGGCCGGGCATGGGGGTCGCGCGGTGCTCGGCGGCGAGGCGGGCCAGGGCGCCGGCGGTGCGCTCCAGGTCGTCCAGTACCGGCCCCAACGTCCGGTGGGCGACCAGCATCGACGCGGTGTCGAGGATGTCCTGGCTGGTCGCACCCCGGTGGACGTACGGGGCATGGCGTTCGTCCACCGCGGCGGTCACTGCGGCGACCAGCGGAATGACCGGGTTGCCGCCCGAGCGCCCGCGCAGCGCGAGTTCACGGGCGTCGAAGCGGTCCGCGCGGGCGGCCGCGTCGACGGCCCGGGCCGCCTCGGCGGGGGCGAGGCCGACGGTCACCTGGGCCCTGGTGAGGGCGGCCTGGGCATCCAACATCGCCTGGAGGTAGGCGATGTCCCCGGTGGCGGCCTCGGCCGGCGTCCCGACCCACCCCGGCGCGAGCAACCCGAACTCGCCCTGGCTGCTCTGCTCGTCACGCCCAGCACTCATCCGAACTCCAAGAACACGGTCTCCGCGCCGCCCTGTAGGCGGATGTCGAAGCGATGGGTGCCCCGCGGCTCGGGGGTGGCCAGCAGTGTCGCGCGCCGTTCGGGTGGCAGGGCGTCCAGCAGGGGGTCCGCGGGCATCGGTCGCCCGTCCGGCGCCGGCAGATAGACGCGGGTGAACAGGTGACGGGTGAGGCCGCGGGCGAAGACGCAGAGCGCGAGGTAGGGGGCGCGCTCGCCGCGGGCGGCGGGCCGCAGCGTGCGGATCGTCCAGTGGCCGTCCGCGTCGGTCGGTACGCGGGCGAAGCCGGTGGAGCCGACGCCGTCCCGGCCGAGGTAGCCGCCGGTGGCCGGATCGCGGCGCGACGACCCGGCGGCGCGCGGCAGTTCGCCGTCCGGTCCGGGTCCCCAGAATTCCAGCAGCGCGTCGGGGACGGGGTTGCCGGCGCCGTCCAGGACGTGGCCGTGCAGGGTCAGTGCGTCGGGGTGTCCGGGCGGGGCCGCGTCACCGCCGTCGGGGAACGGCAGGGCGTATCCGTAGAACGGGCCGATCGTGTGGGCGGGTGTCGGCGGTGCGGGGTGGGGCGTCATGTCAGCGGCCCTCCTCGATCCAGGTGGCGGTGGGCCCGTCGAGCACGATGTCCCAGTGGTAGCCGAGGGACCGCTCGGGCTGCGACAGGTCGTGGTCGTAGCGGGCCACCAGCCGTTGCCGCGCGGCCTCGTCGGTGACGGACTGGAGGATCGGGTCGCGCGGGAAGAGCGGGTCGCCGGGGAAGTACATCTGGGTGATCAGCCTTTGGGTGAAGGCGGCCCCGAAGAGCGAGAAGTGGATGTGGGCGGGCCGCCAGGCACCGGTGTGGTTGCGCCAGGGGTAGGCGCCGGGCTTGATGGTGGTGAAGGTGTAGTGGCCGTCGTCGTCGGTCAACGTCCGGCCGACGCCGGTGAAGTGGGGGTCGAGCGGGGCGGGGTGCTGATCGCGTTGGTGGGCGTAGCGGCCGGCGGCATTGGCCTGCCAGATCTCGATCAGTTGGCCTCGTACGGGGCGGCCGGCGCGGTCCAACAGCCGGCCGCTGACGGTGATCCGTTCGCCCAGGGGCTCGCCCGGGTGCTGGCGGGTGAGGTCGTTGTCCAGTTCGGTGACGTCGGTCGCGCCGAAGACGGGTGAGGCCAGTTCGACGGCCTCCGGGTCCCGCTCCAGCGCCACGGGGATCGGCGGCTGCTTGGGGTGGCGCAGTGCGCTGGAGCGGTAGGGCGGGTAGTTCCGGGCCGGGTGGTGGGTGCGCGGGCCTCCTCTGGCGAGGGCCGCTTCATACGCCGCCCGCTCCTGCGCGATCTCCCGGTCGATGTCGCCTTGCGTCGCTGTCATGGGTGGTGAACTCCCTTGGTTCGATGGCTGCGTGGGCTCCCGCGCTCAGCGCCCCGCCTCGATGCCGCTCACCGGCCCTCTTCCGGAAGTCGGCCGTCCACCGCGGTCCGTTCGGCTGCCCGGACGGGCGCCGCGGTCTTCTCCACGATCTCCTCGGTCGTGACGCCCGGCGCCCGTTCGACGAGCGCGAAGCCGTCTCCGGTGACGTCGAACACGCCGAGGTCGGTGATGATCCGGTCGACGCAGGCTTGGCCGGTCAGCGGGAGCGTGCAGTCCTCGACGAGCTTGGCCGAGCCGTCCTTGGCGGTGTGGGTCATGACGACGAGGACGGTGCGGGCGCCGTGCACCAGGTCCATGGCGCCGCCGATTCCGGTGATCAGCTTGCCGGGGACGGCCCAGTTGGCGAGGTCGCCGTGGTGCGAGACCTGCATCGCGCCGAGCACCGCGACGTCGATGTGGCCGCCGCGGATCATGCCGAAGGAGAGGGCGGAGTCGAAGTAGGCGGCGCCGGGCAGGACCGTGACGGTCTCCTTGCCGGCGTTGATGAGGTCGGGGTCGAGCTGGTCCTCGGTGGGGTACGGTCCGGTCCCCAGGATTCCGTTCTCGGATTCCAGGATCACCTCGACGCCGTCGGGCAGGTGGTTGGGGATCAGCGTGGGCAGTCCGATGCCGAGGTTGACATACTGACCATCCGTCAGTTCCCGGGCCGCCCGCGCGGCCATCTCCTCGCGGCTCCACGGCATCAGCGCGCCCCCTTCCCCGGGGTCTTTGGCACGGCGACGGTGCGCCGCTCTATCTGCTTGTCGGCGGCCTGTTCCGCGGTGAGCGCCACGACCCGTTGGACGAAGATGCCCGGCAGGTGAACGTGGTCCGGGTCGATCGCACCGGGCTCGACCAGCTGCTCCACCTCGGCGATGGTGACCCGTCCGGCCATCGCCGCAAGGGGGTTGAAGTTCCGCGCGGACTTGGCGAAGACCAGATTGCCGTGCCGGTCGCCCTTGGCGGCCCGGACGAGCCCGAAGTCGGTACGGATTCCGCGCTCCAACACGTAACGACGCCCGTCGAACTCCCGCACCTCCTTGGGCGGTGAGGCCACCGCGATCCCGCCCGAGCCGTCGTACCGCCAGGGCAGTCCCCCGTCGGCAACCTGGGTGCCGACCCCGGCCGGGGTGTAGAAGGCGGGGATGCCGGCGCCCCCGGCGCGCAGCCGCTCGGCAAGCGTCCCCTGCGGGATCAGCTCGACCTCCAACTCGCCGGCCAGGTACCGGCGCGCGAACTCCTTGTTGCCGCCGATGTACGAGCCGGTGACGCGGGCGATCCGGCCCGCGGCGAGCAGCACGGCCAACCCCCGGTCCATCGCGCCGCAGTTGTTCGACACGACGCCCAGCCCGCCGACGCCCTTGTCGTACACGGCCTGGACGAGCACGTCGGGCACCCCGCTGAGCCCGAAGCCGCCGACGGCCAGCGTCGCCCCGTCCCGCACGTCGGCCACCGCCTCCGTGGCCGAGGCCACCACCTTGTCCATCCGCCCCTCCTCCCGACGTCAAATACTCAGCACACTGACTATCTCTCGTCAGTTCCGCAGCGTGGCATGATGAGAAGGCAAGGGCAAGACCCTCAGTGCAATGAGCATTGTGTGGCGAGCGTCGCGCAGTGCACACCGCCCGGGAGGACAGGACCGCCGTGCCCCCGCTCGACCTCAGCACCCACCCCGGCCACCTGGCCCGACGACTCCAGCAGGCACACACACTGCTGTGGACCACCATGGTTTCGGAGGACGTCACGTCCCCGCAGTTCGCGGTCCTCAACACCCTGGTCGACGCGGACGGCCTGGACCAGCGCACCGTCGGCGAACGAGTCGGCCTGGACCGCTCCACCATCGCCGAGGTGGTCCGCCGCCTGGTCGCCCGTGGCCTGGTCGACAAGGTCCGGGACACCAGGGACGCCCGACGCTCCGCGCTCCGCCTCACCGCGGAGGGCGCCCGCCTCCACCACAGACTCTCCGCACGAACGGCCCGGATGAACGAGGTCTTCCTGGCCCCGTTGGCCCCCCAGGAGCGTTCCACCTTCCTGGAGTTGCTGCGGCGGGTCTCCGACGCGGCCGAGGACCTGCGCAACCCCACCACCCGCACACCGGGGCGACCGGCACCGTGAACGCCGAGAGCCGCTCCCCCACGCACACAACGGACCCGCCCCGTCCCTGACCGAGGAGATCGGAACAGGGACGGGGCGGGTCCGTTGTGTCGAAGCCGAGGCTCAGCCGCTCAGCGGCGACCGCCACCGTTGTGGTGGTGGCGCCCGTGGTGGCCGCGGTGCCCTTCCTTGTGGTGCTTCTCCTTGTGGTGCATGAAGTGGCCGTTGAGGCAGTTGTTGCCGAAGGCCGGGTTCAGCAGACCGATGATGTCGATGGTGTTGCCGCACAGGTTGATGGGAACGTGCAACGGGATCTGGATGACGTTGCCCGAGATCACGCCGGGCGAACCGACGGCGCCGCCGCCCGCGCCACTGTCGGCGAAGGCAACCGAACTCCCGCCCAGAGCAGTACCGACCGCGAGGGCAGCCACGGCGGTAATTCGAGTGATCCGTGACATTCCGAACCTTTCGATCATTCCAAGCGACCCACTGCCGCTCTCTGCTCTTCCCTTCGGCAGACAGAACGTCATCATTAGGGCAGCGGCCAACAATTCGCTCTTTCGCGCTGTTTCCCCTGGCATAGGCGCGTCTTTGCCGGAATCGACCTTGCGCTTCGCTTCAACCGTCGCCACCGGCCCGCCCGGTCGTCTCGGCGTGCCGGGCGCGGGCCTGCCGGAGGGCGGCGTCGAAGTCGCGCTGGGTGCCGTCGCACCAGTGCAGCAGGTCGGCGAGGACGCACCGCAAGGTCTCGCCGGGGCTGCGGCGCCAGCCCTCGGCGGACAACGTGTAGGTCTGCAATGCCTCATTGACGCGCCGCACCGCCGCATCGCGTCGCTCCCTGTCGGTCATGCCGCCCCTTCCCCTCGTGTCACCCCCCGCTTGCTCGCGGGCAGGCCGGACGGCGGGCATCGGCCACGCCCGCGCCGGGAAATAGTAATGCATTGCAGTTTTACAGTAGAGTGCAATGTAGGTGATGTGGTGTGCGTGGCCCGGTGCGTGGTCGTCGAGCGCCTGCGGCGGATCTTGGGAGGAGGGCGGGGGCGATGACCTCGGCATCAGGGGTGTTGCGGACGGTGACGGCCGTTCGGTATGTGACGCCGTTGCGCAGTGGTGGGTCGGTGCCCGGTGTCGTCGAGGCGGACGACCTGGGGACCTATGTCGTCAAGTTCACCGGCTCGGCGCAGGGGCGGAAGGCGCTCGTCGCCGAGGTCATCGTGGGCGAGTTGGCGCGGCGACTGGGGCTGCGGGTACCGGAGTTGGTGCTGGTCCACTTCGATCCGGAGGTTGCCAGTCAGGAGCCGCATCAGGAGGTGCAGGACCTGCTGTGGGCCAGTGCGGGGCTCAACCTCGGCATGGACTTCCTGCCGGGGGCCGCCGACTTCACGGGGGCCGGGGTGGACGTCGAGCCCGCGGAGGCGGCTCGGATCGTGTGGTTGGACGCGTTCACCGCCAACGTCGATCGCACCACGCACAGTCCCAACCTCATGGCCTGGCCGACCTCCGGGCATCAGCGGCCCCGTCTGTGGCTCATCGACCACGGCGCCGCGCTCGTCTTCCACCACCGCTGGGACACCGCGGCCGAGGCGGCGGGGCGGGCGTACGACTTCCGGCACCATGCGCTCGGCCACCATCGGCCCGATGTGGCGGCCGCCGATGCGGAGTTGGCGCCGCGGGTGACCGTCGGACTGCTGCGCGAGGTCGTGGCCGCGGTGCCCGATGCCTGGCTCGTCGGCGAGCCGGGGTTCGCGGCGCCGGAGGAGGTCCGCGACGCCTATGTCGGTCATCTCGCGGCGCGCGCCCGGGAGTCGGGGCGCTGGCTTCCGGCGGCGTTCGCGGCGCGGGAAGCCTGACGGCGCAGGTGGCTGGGTGCTCCGGTGGTCTGGTGGGAGGCGCGGCGTGCTCGCCGTCAGTGGAGCCAGGTGCCGAGTCGCCTCGGTAGGTCGTCCCACCTCGGCGCTCCGTCCCGCTGCCGGTCCAGGGCGTCGTCCAGCGTGGTGGCGGCCATGATGAGGGACAGGTGGGTGAATGCCTGGGGGAAGTTGCCCAACTGCTCGCCGCTGGGGCCGATTTCCTCGGCGAAGAGGCCGACGTGGTTGGCGTAGGTCTGCATCTTCTCGAAGGCGTAGCGTGCCTGGCGGAGGCGGCCGGCGCGGGCCAGGGCGTCGACGTAGAGGAAGGTGCACAGGCTGAAGGTGCCTTCGGAGCCGCGGAGGCCGTCGGGCGAGGCGAGGGGGTCGTAGCGGTAGACGAGGCTGTCCGACACCAGAGTGCGTTCCATGGCGTCCAGCGTCGACAGCCAGCTCTCGGTCTTGGGTGACAGGAAACCCACGCGCGGGAGGAGCAGGAGCGAGGCGTCGAGCACCGTGCCGCCGTAGTGCTGGACGAGGGCTCGTTGCTCCGCGTTCCAGCCGCACTGCATCACCTGTTCCAGGATCGTGTCGCGGGCGGCGGTCCATCGGGCCGTGTCTGCGGGCCGGCTGTACTCGGCGGCCAGGCGGAGACCCCGGTCGAAGGCGACCCAGGACATCATCCGGCTGAAGGTGAAGTCCTTGCGGCCGCCGCGGGTTTCCCAGATGCCCTCGTCGGGGCGGTCCCAGGAGTCGGCGAGCCAGTCCAGTGTGCGGGCGACGTTCTTCCAGCCGTGGTAGCCGGCCCGCAGGGCGATCTCCCGGCCCTCCGACAGGGCGTAGAGCGCCTCGCCGTAGATGTCCAGTTGCAGTTGGTCGGTGGCGGCGTTGCCGACGCGCACGGGGGACGAGTCGCGGTAGCCGGCGAGTTGCGGCAGGAGTTCCTCGGGGAGGTCGGGGTTCCCGTCGACGCGGTACATGATCTGGAGCGGTTCGCGCCGGTCGCCCTCCGGGGCCTGGAGGCGGTCTCCCAACCAGTGGGTGAACTGCGCCGCCTCCTCGGCGAATCCCAGGTCGAGGAGGGCCCGCACGGAGAGTGAGCCGTCACGGACCCAGGTGTAGCGGTAGTCCCAGTTGCGTTCGCCGCCGATCTGCTCGGGCAGGCCCATGGTGGCGGCGGCGACCGGTGCCCCGGTGGGGGCGTAGGTGAGCAGTTTGAGGGTGATCGCGGAGCGGTGCACGGCCCCCGGCCATCGGCCACGATAGCGGGAGGTGCTCAGCCAGCGCTGCCAGAACTCCACGGCCTGCCAGAAGCGTTCGGTCATGGCGTCCGGGGTCAGGGGTGGCGGGGTCGGCGGGGTCGGTGCGGCGTCGACGGTGAGGACGGCCGCGGCCAGTTGTCCGGCGTGGAGGGTGACCGTGCCGCGTGCGTCGGTGCCGTCGGGGCGCAGGGGGAAGGTGGCTTGGAGGTGTGCGGTGAGGCCCGGTGCGCGGAAGGTGACGGTGTCGTCGCGCAGGTCGCAGGTGTGGTCGGCCCGTGCGTAGTCGAAGCGTGGGCGGCATTCCAGGTCGAAGCGGACCGTTCCGCGGACCGCTCGGGCGCCGCGGAACAGCACATGGCGGTCGGACGGCGTGCCCGTGTGGTCGGGGGGCATGAAGTCGAAGACCTCGCCGACGCCGTCGGGGGACATGAAGCGGGTCACGAGGACCGCGGTGTCCGGGTAGTAGAGCTGTCTGCAGGTGCTGCCCCGGTCTTCCGGGGCGAGGCGGAAGTGGCCGCCGCGGTCGTGGTCGAGCAGTGCGGCGAAGATGCTGGGCGAGTCGAACCGGGGTGCCGGGAACCAGTCGACGACTCCTCGGGAGGAGATCAACGCGGCGGTCTGCAGGTCCCCGACGAGGCCGTGGTCCGCGATGGCTGGGTACCGTTCCATGATCATCACGCTTCCGAGGGGCGCATACCTCCACTGTCCGCTCCCGTTGGCGGGCGCGCGAAAGCGGAGCGCACGAAAGCGCAATGCGGTGCAAAGATGCAGTGCGGTTCGGTGCCGGGGTTAGGGTTGGGGCATGGGTGAAGGGCTGCGGGAGCGCAAGAAGCGGCAGACACGGCAACGCATCGCGGAGGTGGCCGTCGGCCTCTTCGTGGAGCGGGGCTTCGACCGCGTGACCATCGCGGAAGTCGCCGCCGCCGCAGAGGTCTCGGTCAACACGCTCTACAACTACTACGAGTCCAAGGAGGACTTGGTCCTGCCGCCGGACCAGGCGTCCCCGCAGCGGCTCGCCGACATCGTGCGCGCCCGCCCGGCCGGCGAGTCCGCCGCTCGGGCGGTCCTCGCCCACCTCCGCGACGAACTGCGGCGCCACGACCGCGCGGTGGGCCTGACCGCGGGCTTCGGGCGGTTCTTCGAGATGATGCGGGCCGCCCCCACCCTCACCGCCCGGCTGGAGGACCTCGGCCGGCAGATGACCGACGCGCTGCACGTCGTCTTGGCCGAGGAGACCGGCGCGGCCGCGGACGATCTGACGCCGCGGGTGGTCGCCAGTCAGATCGGCTGGTTCCACTCCCTGGTCTACGCGGAGATCGGCCGGCGCATCGTGGCCGGCGAGGACCCGGACACGATCGCCAAGGCGGTCCTGGAGCTGCTCGACCTCGTGGAGGGGACGTTGAGCGAGACCGCCCTCGACTACGCCACCCGTTCACCTGACGGGTCGTCCGGGTCCGCAACTGCCTGACGTCGCCGCCCAGTTGAGGGCGGGTGCCTGGCCCAGCGGGCCAGGCACCCGACGTCCGAGCGGGCCGGTCAGCCGTTGAGTGCGGCGACGCCCGCCTGGGCGAACTGCTCGTCCTGGTCGCCGCTGGGGGCGCCGGCGACGCCGACGCCCGCTATCGGGGCGCCCTTGGCCTGGACGGGGGCACCGCCGGCGAGGAACAGGGTGCCGGGAATGTCCTTCAGGGTGGGCGCCGTCTCCAGGCGCTTGGCCAGCGCCGAGGTGGGCGCGTTCCAGGACACCGCGGTGAACGCCTTGGCCTGAGATGCCTGGTACGACTGGGGGCCCGCGCCGTCGCCGCGCAGCGTGACGAGGGTGTTGCCGTTGCGGTCGACCACCGACACCGACACGTGCTGGTCGGCCTTCTCGGCGGCGGTGAGCGCGGCCTGCGCCGCCTTGGTCGCCGCGGCGACGGTCAGGTGGTCGGTGGCGACGACGCTCTGGGCCGGCGCCTCCCCCGCGGTCGCCGCGGTGGACTTGCCGCTCTTCTCCGGGGCCGCGACGGCGACGGCGCCGACGGCGGTCAGCCCGACGGCGGCCAGCGCGGCCGCACCGGTGACGATCCGGACGCGCTTGGACGGCATCTGCATGGGAGTGCTCCTCTTCGTCGACCCGGGGCCGGGTGGCCCCGCGGCCCGCAGTGGTTGCGGTGTTTCCATCCTTGGTGGCCCCGACGCGGGAGCGGTCGGCGGAGCGGATGGCGTTGCGGAGCATGATGGATGACGTCGGTGTCAACCGATCGGATGACGGGTGCGGCCCGGAATCCGGGCTACGAATCAGGGATGAACGTGAAGCACGTGAGCCGGGAACGTACCGGGGCCGCGGACGACGGAGCGCCGGCGGGGCCCACCGCGGGCTCGACCGGCCGCCGGATGGAAGCGGTGATCTCGACCTCGTTCGTCCTGTTGCTGATCGCCGCCATGGCGCGCTTCCTGACCCACCACCCCGGCGCCTCCAACACCTGGTGGGTGATCGGGCTGACCTCGCTGCTCGCGGTGGCCTACGTGGCCCGGCCGGCGGTGGACGGGGAGATCCCGGTGCCGTGGCGGCGTGCCTGGCTCGGCGCGTTCGTGCTGGGGTGGGTGGTCCTCGTGCTCCAGGCACCCAGCTTCGCCTGGAGCGCGGTGGCGATCGTCTACACGGCGCTGCAACTGCTGCCGACCCGGGCCGCGTTCGCGCTGGTCACCGTGTTGACCGTGCTGGTGGTGGTGGCGCAGCTACGCATCAACGGCCCCGATCCGCTGCTGATCGTGGTGCCGCCGGTGGTCGCCGGGTTGGCCGCGACGGTGTTTGTGCACATGCAGCGCCAGTCGGCCCGGCAGCGTTCGCTCATCGGGGACCTGGTCCAGACCCGGCGGGTGCTGGCGTCCAGTCAGCGGCAGGCCGGCATGCTGGCGGAGCGGGAGCGGCTGTCGCGGGAGATCCACGACACCCTCGCCCAGTCGCTGTCGAGCCAGTTGATGCTGCTCCAGGCCGCCGAGCGGCTGTGGGACGCGGATGCGGAGGCGGCCCACCGCCATATGTCCACCGCGGCGGAGATCGCCGAGCGCAATCTCGTCGAGGCGCGGCGGTTCGTCCACGACCTGGCGCCCGCGGACCTGGCAAGTGGCGGGCTGCCGGAGGCGCTACGCGCCCTGGCCCGGCGGGAGTCCGCCGCCGGGTCCGCGGCGGGATCGCCGGCCGGCGGGCCGGTCGTGCGCTTCCGGATCGACGGCGAGCCCGTCCCGTTGCCGCCGGCCGTCGAGGCGGGGCTGCTGCGGGTGGCGCAGGGTGCCGTCGCCAACGTGCGGGAGCACGCGCACGCCAGCGACGCCGTGTTGACCCTCAGCTACCTGGACGAGGACGTGGTCCTCGACATCGCCGACAACGGCCGCGGCTTCCCGCCCGACCAGGACGCGCGGCCGTCGGCGCCGCACCGGGGCCACGGACTGCGCGCCATGCAGGCCCGGTTGCGGCAGCTCGACGGCACGCTGACCGTCGAGTCCCGCCCGGGGGAAGGCACGGTCGTCTCCGCTGCCGTCCCCCTCCGGGCCGGCGCCCCGGCACCCGCCCCGGACGACGAGGAGTGACCCGCATGTCCCCCACCGCCCCCAACTCCCGCGCCGGCGCGCCGGAACGACGCGTTCGGCTGCTGCTCTGCGACGACCACGCCGTGGTCCGCGCCGGCCTGCGCGCCCTGCTCTCCGCCGAGCCGGGCATCGAGGTCGTCGGCGAGGCGGCCACCGGCGAGGAGGCGTTGGCCGTCGCCGCCAAGCAGCGGCCCGACGTGGTGTTGATGGACCTCAGCCTGGGCACCGGCATCGACGGGATCGAGGCCACCCGTCGCCTGGTCACCGAGGTGCCCGGCACCCGCGTCCTCGTGCTCACCACCTACGACACCGACGCCGACGTCACCCGGGCCATCCAGGTCGGCGCCACGGGCTATCTCCTCAAGGCCGAACGCCCCGAGCAGCTCTTCGCCGCGATCAGTGCCGCCGCGGAGGGCCGGGCGGTGCTGTCCGCGCCCGCGGCCGACCGGGTGCTGGAGCACGTCCGCAAGCCCCGTGCCGCGCTCACCGAGCGCCAGTTGGACATCCTCGGCCAGCTCGCCCGGGGCCTGGGCAACCGGGAGATCGCCCAGGCGCTGTTCATCAGCGAGGCGACCGTCAAGACCCATCTGGTCCGCATCTACGCGAAGTTGGGCGTCGAGACGCGCGCCGGCGCGGTGGCGGCGGCCAAGGAGCAGCGCCTGATTCCGTGAGCGGGGCCGCCGGCCGGGGTTGGAGTCTGCCGCCGACCGCGACTGTAACTACTAGTATGTACAGTCCTGGTGCGCACGCCGTCGGCGACGCGCACCAGGCGGACAACGCAAGCAGAAACGGGAGACCACCATGCCCTTCGTTCGCATTGACGCACTGCGGGCCGATCCCGAGCGGCTCGACGCGCTCGGTCGCGCCGTGCACGAGGCCCTGGTCGAGACGATCGGCATCCCGGCCGACGACCACTTCCAGGTCCTGGTCAGCCACGACGGGACCAACAGCACGCTGCGCCACGGGAATTACCTGGGCGTGCAGCGCGACGACGGCATCGCGTACATCGCGATCACGATGCGCGCGGGGCGCACGCCCGAGCAGAAGCAGGCGCTCTACCACCGGATCGCGGAACTGGCCCAGGCATACGCGGGGACCGAGCCGCGCAATGTGTTCGTCACCGTGACCGAGAACGCGTCGGCGGACTGGTCGCTGGGCAACGGCGAGGCGCAGTACCTGACCACGCCATAACCATCGGCTATCACCACAACTCTTGGACCGGGGCGGCGACTTGCCGGCAAGCTATGGCCGGAAACCACCGGGTCGATCAAGGGAGTGCAGCGAGATGAGCAAGGTGTGGCTGGTCACGGGGGCGAGCAGTGGCTTCGGTCGGGCGATCGTCGAGGCGGCGGTCGCCGCCGGAGATCTCGTCGTGGCGGCGGCTCGCCGCACCGCGCCGCTGGACGATCTGGTCGCGGCGCACCCGGGCCGGGTGACGGCGCTGCCGCTGGACGTCACGGACCTCGACGCCATCGAGGCCGCGGTCCAGGAGGTCGTCGAACGGCACGGCCGGATCGACGTGTTGGTCAACAACGCCGGTCGGGGGCATGTCGGCGCGGTCGAGGAGACCACCGACCGGGAGTTGCGGGACTTGATGGAGTTGCATGTGTTCGGGCCGGCCGCGCTGACCCGGGCCGTGCTCCCGCACATGCGTGCGCGCAAGTCGGGGGCCATCGTGCAGATGTCCAGCATGGGCGGCCGGTTCGCGTTCGCCGGCGTCGGGGCCTACTGCGCGACGAAGTTCGCGCTGGAGGGGCTGTCGGAGGGGCTCGCCGCCGAGGTGGCGCCGCTGGGGATCAAGGTGCTGATCGTCGAACCGGGCGCGTTCCGCACCGGGTTCGCCGGCCCGGGTGCGCTGAACCAGTCGGCGGCGCTCCCCGCCTACGAAGAGACGGTCGGCCCGGTCCGGGCGTCGCTCGCGGACAGCGACGGACAGCAGCCCGGCGACCCGGCCAAGGCTGCCGCCGCCATCCGCACCGCCCTGGACGCCGAGAACACCCCGCTGCGACTGCTGCTCGGCAGTGACGCCGCCGATGCGGTCTCCGCGCAACTGGACGGTTCCCGGGCGGAGTTCGAGGCGTGGGAGGAGCTCACCCGCTCCACCGATTTCGACGCGTAGGGATTTCACGCGTAGCGACTCTCGATGCCTGGCGATTCGATGCCTGGCGATTCGACCTCCGGCGGAGCCCCGGCGAGGCCCCGCGGGGCGGCAGCGGACTGCCGATCCACGGGGCTCCGACGTCGATCCGTCGAGCGGTAGATCAGTGGTGCTGGTGTCGGTCGCCGCCGTTGTTCTGCTGCCAGAAGCGGTAGACGTCCACTGCCGCGTCACGCGGTTCGTAGCGCATCGGCAGGCGGCGCTGCGCCCAGTCCTTGGCGAACTCGTCGTAGAAGGTGGCGAGTTCGAAGTACTTGCGGTCGTCCACATAGTGCGGCTCGTAGGCGTCGCGGGTGGTGAGGAAAACCACCTCGTCCGGCGAGCAGTAGTAGAGCGCGCCCAGGCACATCGGGCAGGGGTGGGCGAGGACGTAGATGGTGGTGCCGGTCAGGTGCTCGGTGCCCAGCTTGGTGCACGCCTCGCGGATGGCGAGGACCTCGGCGTGCGCGGTGGGGTCGTTGGTCTGGGCGACCTTGTTGGGGCTCTCGGCCAGGATCTCGCCGTCCTTGACGATGACGGTGGCGAAGGGCCGGCCGCCCTCGGTGACGTTCTGACGGGCGAGGTCGATGGTGCGTTGGACGAAGTCCATGGGAGGGGTTCCCTTCGGGGTGGGGGCGGTCGGGCGCCCGGGGTCCGGGGTCAGAAGGGCTTGGTCGGCAGGTACTTGCCGTCCAGGGTGATCACCGCGCGCTCGCCGCCCTCGGGGTCGGCGACCTTCTTCACGTCCAGCTTGAAGTTGATCGCGGAGATGATGCCGTCGCCGAACTGCTCGTGGACCAGGGCCTTGAGGGTGGTGCCGTAGACCTGGAGCATCTCGTAGAAGCGGTAGATGGTCGGGTCGGTGGGGATGCCGCCGGGGATCGAGCCGCGGGTGGGGATGGTCTGGAGCAGCATCGTCGCGTCCTCGTCGAGGCCCAGCAGGTCGGCGACAGCGCGGGCGGACCGCTCCGGCAGGGCGTGCTGGCCGAGCACGGCGGCGGTGACGAAGGCGACCGACAGTTCGGCGGCGTCGGCGATCTGCTGCCAGGTCAGATCCTTGCGGGTCTTGGCCTCGACCGCGGCGAGGGCGAGCGCCTGGCGCGCGTCGGGGTGGAACTGGGCGTGCGGGGTGGGGTTGGTCATGGGAGGGGTTTCCTTCCGGAGTGGGTGAGTTGGGGTGGGGTCGGGCGGGCGGCGCGGGTGGGGCCGCCGCCCGGCCGGTCAGGGGGTGGGGGTGACGGGGTCCACGGTGCCCGCGGCGATGTCGTAGACCCAGCCGTGGAGGCGGACCGTGTTCTCGGTGAGCGCGTGGGCGACCGAGGGGTGGGTGGCGAGGTTGGCGAGTTGCGCCCGTACGTTCTGCCGGACCAAGGAGGCCACATCCACGGCTTCGCCGGCGGCCTCGGCGCGGGCCCGTGAGGCGTCCGCGTGGTGCAGCCAGTGGGCGAGTGCCGGCGCGTCGGAGAGGTCGTGGCCCTCCGCCAGGGCGGTCATCGCGCCGCACGCCGAGTGTCCGCAGACCACGATGTCGCTGACGCCGAGCGCGGTGACGGCGTACTCGATGCTCGCCGTCACGCCGTCGCCGGAGCGGCGGCGGTAGGCCGGGACGAGGTTGCCCGCGGTGCGGATGACGAACAGCTCGCCCGGTTCGCAGGCCGTGATCAGCTCCGGGACGACGCGGGCGTCGGAGCAGCCGATGAACAGGGTGTGGGGTTGGTGGTGGGTGGCCAGGTGGCGGAACAGGTCTGCCTTGGCCGGGTAGACGTCCCGCTGGAAAAGCGTGAGGCGCTCGGCGAGGTCAGGCATGGGGCGGTCCCTTCGATCTGTGCCGACCCGTCCGTTCTGGCCGGCGAGATCCACCCTGCACGACCTGGCCCTATAGAGTCCAAGAGCAATCAGCCATGTCCGCTATAGGTCCCATCTATAGTTGCTTCTATAGTGGTGGGCATGGCCCTGGAACTGCGTCATCTGCGCTATCTGCTCGCCGTGGCGGAACACGGCAACTTCACCCGCGCCGCCGAGGACCTGCACATCTCCCAGCCGACCCTCTCCCAGCAGATCAAGCAGTTGGAGCGGACCGTGGGGGTGCAGTTGCTGGACCGCACCGGCCGTACCGTGCGGCTGACCGATGCCGGCGAGGCGTACGCGCAGCACGCCAGGCATGCGCTGCGCGACCTGGCCGCGGCCGAGCGGGCCGTCAACGACGTGCAGGACCTGTCCCGCGGTCATCTGCGCCTGGGGCTCACCCCGACGTTCACCGCCTATCTCGTCGGCCCGCTCACCGCCGAACTGCACGCCAGGCACCCCGGAGTCACGCTGGCCGTCCGGGAGATGACCCAGGACCGCATCGAGGCGGCCCTGTTGGACGACGACCTCGATCTCGGCATCGCGTTCACGGGTCCGCATCTGCCCGGGATCGAGGCGGCGGACCTGTTCACCGAGACCCTCAGTCTGGTCACCGCCGCCCCCGAGCCCGGCACCGGCCACCCACAACCACTCCCGGTGGCCGAACTGACGGACCGCCAACTCGCCCTCCTCAGCGGTGACTTCGCCACCCGTGTCCACATCGACGGCTACTTCGAGCAGCACCACGTCAACCCCCGCATCGCGGTGGAGGCCAACTCCATCCAGGCACTCACCGAGATCGTCCGACGCACCTCGCTGGCCACCGTCCTGCCCGACGCGATCACCCACGACCATCCGCACCTGGCGCCCCTCCCCCTCGCCCCCGCGCTCCCCACCCGCACGGTCGCCCTGCTCCGCCGCTCCGACGCCTACCGCAGCGCCGCCGTGCGCGCCTTCACCCGACTCGTTCGCGAACTGGTCCGCAGCCGGGGGTACACACCGGCCTGAACCGCAACTCCGCTCGCACGGAACGCACGGAACGCACGGAGGAAGTCACAACTCCAGCCAACGGCAGCCACAATGGGGCGCGCAGGCAGTACACGTACCGAAGGAGAGCACCGCCGTGCAGATCGCCGTGGACGACCTCTCCGGACCCGAGATCGCCGCTTTCCTCACCGAGCACGTCGAGCAGATGCGCGCGATCTCGCCGCCCGAGAGCAAGCACGCCCTCGACCTCGACGGCCTCCGTAGGCCCGAAGTCACCTTCTGGACGGTGCGCGACGACGACCGGCTGGTGGGGTGCGGTGCGCTCAAGCGACTGGACGCCCGGCACACCGAACTCAAGTCGATGCGCACCGACCCGGCCCGCAAGCGGAGCGGGATCGCCTCCCTGTTGTTGGAACATCTCATCGCCGAGGCCAGGTCCCTCGGCTGCACCCGGCTGAGCCTGGAGACCGGCGCGGGCGACTTCTTCCTGCCCGCCAGGAAGCTCTACGAGAAGTTCGGCTTCGCCCCCTGCGCGCCGTTCGCGGCCTACCGGCCCGATCCCCACAGTGCGTTCATGACGCGGGAGCTGTGATTCTCCGTCTGTGCCGTGAGGAACTCCCGTACTGCCGCGGCGAATTGGGTCGGGGCGTCGTCGTGTACCCAGTGGCCGCAGTGGGGGAACTCCCGCAGGGTGGTGTGCGGTCGGCGTTCGGCCATGTCCCGCGCCATCGGCGTCGGCAGGATGCCGCTGTCCAGGCCGTGCACCAGCAGCGCCGGGCAGGTGGAGCCGAGCCAGTCGGGCCACCAGTCACCGACGAGCAGCTCCTGCGACCGGACCATGTCCTCGTAGTCGAAGAGGAACCCCCAGCCGTCGGGCCGTTCGACGGCGCTCTCCAGGAAATAGCCGGCGTCCGGGATGCCGTGCGCCTCCACCTGGCGGCGCAGTTCGCCCAGCGTCGGCGCCCGGCACGGCCAGTCACGCACGTCGAGGACCGGATGCGCCACCTCGGGGCGGCGGTTGAGCGCGCCGCCCTCCTCGACGATCAGCGACCGGACGAGTTCCGGGTGGTGCGCGGCCAGCCGGAAGCCCACGACGCCGCCCATCGAGTGGCCGAGCACCGGCAGCGGCCCCAGTCCCAACTCCCCAACGAACGCGGCGGCGTCGGCGGTGTAGGCGTCGGGGGTCAGGTCGTCGTCGCGGTCGCTCTGGCCGTGGGCGCGCTGCTCCAGTGCGATCACCCGGAACTCCGGCGCCAGCGCGGCGGCCAGCCCGGCGAACTGCCGGGCCCGACCGAAGTGCCCGTGCAGGGCCAACACCGGCGCCCCCGGCCCGCCGGCATCCGCGTAGGCGAGGCGCAGGCCGCGCACGGTCATGGTCTTCACGGTCATGGGCAGGTGCTGGGCAGAGGTCATGGGGTGCCTTTCCTGTGGCGGTATGCCGCCGGACGGACGTCGAGGCCACGGGCCATCGGCCGGCCCTGGGGCCGAACTACGCTAACGGAAGCGGACGTTGGCCCTCACCGGTTTACTGCACGGGGCTTTCAGGCGGTGACGACCACGACGCCGTACGTGTGGTCGCCGTCGTCACGGGCGTGCTGCGGGCGGAGTGGTGACGGGCTCGGTTCGTCGGGCGGGCAGCCGGGGCGGGTCCGACGCCGGGCGGCCGTGGAAGGCGGCGCGGTAGGACTGCGGGGTGGTGCCGACCACCCGGCGGAACCGGTCCCGGAAGGCGGTCGGCGAGCCGAAACCGGCCTGGTGGGCGATGCGTTCGACCGCATGGTCGGTGTTCTCCAGGAGGTATTGGGCCCGGCGGACCCGGGCGCGTAGCAGCCACTGGAGCGGGGTGGTGCCGGTCTGTTCGCGGAAGCGGCGGCTGAAGGTCCGTTCACTCATGCCGGAGCGGGCGGCCATGGCCTTGAGAGTGATCTCGTGGGCGAGGTTGTCCTCGATCCAGTCGAGGACGGGCTGGAGCGTGGAGCCCTGGGGCACCGGTGGGTGCTCGTGGACGATGAACTGCGCCTGGCCGCCCTCGCGTTCGAGCGGCATGACGGACAGTCGGGCGGCGTCCGCGGCGATCGCCGAGCCGAGGTCGCGGCGGATCATGTGGAGGCAGAGGTCCAGGCTGGCGGCGGCGCCGGCCGAGGTGAGGAACTGGCCGTTGTCGACGTAGAGGACGTCGGGCTGGACCTCGATGCGCGGGTAGCGGCGGGCGAGTTCGGCGGCCGCGATCCAGTGGGTGGTGGCGCGCAGTCCGTCCAGTAGTCCCGCCTCGGCGAGGACGAAGGCGCCGACGCAGACCGAGGCGATGCGGGTGCCGGCGGCCGCCGCTTCGCGGAGCGCCCGCAGGGCCTCCGGGTGCGGTGCGCCGGCCTGTTCCGAGCAGCCGGGCACGATGACGGTGTCGGCCTCCGCCAGTGCGTCCAGTCCCCATGCGACGTTGAGGGTGAAGCCGTCGGTGCGCACCTGGGGCGTGGGGGCGCAGATCCGTGTCCGGTAGGGGCGGCGTCCGTCGGGCAGCCGGGTGCGGCCGAAGATCTCCAGGGGTGCCGCCATGTCGAACGGCACCACATGGTCCAGGGCGAGGATGGCCACGGTGTGCATGGCGACACGATAGTGGGATTCTCGCCAGTGGCCAGTCCCGTGGTGGACGGGCATCCGGGGCCGCATAGCTGCACTCCAGGGCATTGGCGAGAATCCGTGGAAAGTTGTCATTCCGGCCACTGTGGGAGGCGGGTCGATCTTTCTAGCGTGGGGCGCGCACTGCTGGTCACGACGGGAGAAGAGGCACCGCATGCTCGTCCACTCCGTACTGTTCGACGGCTTCGACCCGCTGGACGTCATCGCGCCCTACGAGGTGCTGCACTGCGCCGGCATGCTCACCGAGGGGGCCGTCCGCGTCGAGTTGGTGAGCGCCGAGGGGGCGCGGGAGGTGCCCAGTGGGTTGGCGGCGGTGTCCCTGCGCGCCACCGCGGCGCTGGATCCCGCGCGCGCCGACGTGATCGTACTGCCCGGGGCGGTGGGCGATCTGCGCGATCCGACGGGGCTGGGCGAGGCGGAGCGGGCCCGGACCATTCCGGGGATTCTGCGCCGGGCCGTCGACACCGACCTGACGCGGCTGGTCGGTGCGGCGCTGACCCGGCCGGACACGCTGGTGACGGCGGTCTGCGGCGGATCGCTGCTGCTTGCGATGGCCGGTCTCATCACGGGGCGTTCGGTCAACAGCCACGATCTGGGGCGGGAGTTGCTGACGGCCACCGGCGCCGAGCACGTCGACGCCCGGGTGGTCGACGACGGCGATCTGATCACCAGCGGCGGGGTCACCTCCGGTCTCGATCTTGCCCTCTACCTCGTCGAGCGCGAGATCGGCCCCCGGGTGGCGCGCGCCGTCGAGCGGATCTTCGCCCACGAGCGTCGCGGCACCGTCTGGTCCGCCGCCGGCGCCGCGCCCGCGCTGGCCCTCCCCTTCTGACCCGGCCCCCTTCGCCCCTCCAGGTCCCCTCGAACCATCAGCCCCCTTCGATCGACCAGCCTCCTTCGCTCGCTCGCCTCCCTTCGATCACTCACCTCCCTTCGCTCACTCAACGAGAAAGCCTCTTCCGCACATGGACCACGCGCTCCCCCGGCCCCGGGCCCTCGCCCGCTCCTCCTGGACGGTTGCCGACCGATGACCAAGATTTTGCTTTCGCTGCACGTGCTGGCCGCCATCGTCGCGGTCGGCCCGGTCACCGTGGCCGCCAGCATGTTCCCGCCCGCCGTCCGCCGCGCCCAGATGGGCGGGGGCGGGGCGGACGCGGTGGGCACCGTCCGGCTGCTGCACCGCATCTGCCGGGTGTACGCGGGCATCGGCATGGCCGTGCCGGTGTTCGGCTTCGCCACCGCCTCCGTCATGGGGGTCCTGGGCGATGCCTGGTTGATCGCCTCCATCGCCCTGACCGCGGCCGCCGCCGGCGTCCTGGTCGCCCTGGTGCTGCCCCGGCAGGAGGCCCTGCTGACCGCCGTCGACGGCGACGGGCCGACCACCGCGCCGCCCCACCGCCCCGCCCAACTGGCCATGTTCACCGGGCTGTTCAACCTGCTCTGGGCGACGGTCACGATCCTCATGATCATTCGTCCCGGCTCGACCACAGGAGCATGACGTGTCCGTTCCGAACACCCGCCGACCGCTGCGCGCCGCGGCCACCGTTGAACTGGTCTCGCTGATCATCCTGCTGACCAACCTGGCCACGCTGCACCTGCCGGCGGTCTCCTCGCTCGCCGGCCCGTTGCACGGCTGCGCCTACCTCTTCACCATCGGGGCCGTCGCCCGCGACCCACACCGCACCGGCCGGTCGGTGCTGCTCGCCTGCCTCCCCGGCGTCGGCGGTCTGCTCGCCCTGCGCCGGCTCACCAGCGACGGTACGGTCGGCGCCGCCACCGCCGTGTGACTACGGGGTGGTGGCGGCGGCCGCCCTCCGGCGCTCCGTACGGGGCCGCACCCGGACCCGGGCCCCCGGCAGCCGGCGAATGCTGCCACACTGTGCGTGCCGCAGCGGTGAACCGCGCCCCGCGGTCGCCGCTCGGGCGGCGTGGCGCGGAGCACGGCGTCGTCGGCGAGCACATCGATTGACCTGGTGAAAGGGTTCCCATGGTGGCCTCCGCAGGGCACAACAAGAACGGCAGCGAAGCGACGCGAAAGGGCCCTCGCGGCAACTGGCGCAACTACGCGGTGATCGGCGTCGGCCTCGCCGTGATCTGTGGCGCTGCGGCCTGGATCGGCCAGTACGCCCGGTCCGGCGAGGCCACCGCGTTCCAGCCGCCGTCCAATGCCGTGGGGACGGTGACCGGCGGAGACAAGCTGGCCCTTCCGGTCAAGCCGACCATTCCGGTCACCTTGACGGTGTACGAGGACCCGCGGAGCCCGGAGTCGCGGGCCTTCGCCCAGCAGTACTCCAAGACGTTCGGCCAGCTCCTCGCGTCCGGCCAGGCGCAGATCAACTACCGCCTGGTGACCGCGAGCGACCACCAGTACGGCGGTTCGGGCGCCAAGGAGGCCGCCGCCGCGGCCGCTTGCGCTCAGGACCAGGGGCGGTTCAGCCAGTTCATGGACCAGGTCTGGGCGCACCAGCCGGCTCCGCAGCAGGACGACTTCAAGAACCGCACGCTGCTGAAGAAGATGGCCAAGAAGGCCGGGAAGATCGAGCACGACGCCTTCAACCTCTGCCTGGACCGCGGCACACGACAGGGCTGGGTGACCAAGTCCCAGCAGGAATACGCCAGTTCGGGTCTCGGTCCGGTCCCGGTCGTGCAGCTCAACGGGAAGACCATCGCCAACCCCACCACCAAGCTGACCCCGAGCAAGCTGACCGCTCTGGTGACCAAGGAGGCCCAGCGGGTGGCGGCCGCGGGCCCGACGGCCTCCCCCTCGCCCAGCCCCACCTCCTGACGCAGCCCGCCCTGAGGTCCGGTCCGCGGTCGCGGACCGGACCTCGGTGCGTTGCGGGCCTGCCCGCTGGGTCAGGGCCCGGTAGCCCCTAGGCGAGCGTGGCCAACTCCCGGTACTCGTCGCTCCACAGGTCCTCGTCCGCGTCCGGCAGCAGCAGGACGCGGTCGGGGTGCAGGGCGTCCAGGGCACCCTCGTCGTGGGTGACCATCACGATCGCTCCGGGGTAGGAGTCGACGGCGGCCAGCACCTCGTCACGCGAGGCGGGGTCGAGGTTGTTGGTCGGCTCGTCCAGGAGCAGCACATTGGCTCCGGAGTGGACCAGTCCGGCCAGTGCGAGCCGGGTCTTCTCGCCGCCGGACAGGACGCCGGCGGGTTTGTCGGCGTCGTCCCCTGTGAACAGGAACGCGCCGAGCACGCGCCGGCGTTCCTGGTCGGTGAGGTGCGGGGCGGCCGCGGCCAGGTTGTCTTGGACGGTGCGGGCGCCGTCGAGGGTGTCGTGCTCCTGGGCGAAGTAGCCGAGCCGTAGCCCCTGGCCGTGCACCACCCGCCCGGTGTCCGGGGTCTCCGCGCCGGCGAGGAGGCGCAACAGGGTGGTCTTTCCGGCCCCGTTGAGGCCGAGGATCACCAGTCGGCTGCCCCGGTCGACGGCGAGGTCCACGCCGCGCAGGACCTGGTGTTCGCCGTAGGACTTGGTCAGGCTGATCGCGCCGAGCGGCATCCGGCCGCAGGGATGCGGCTCGGGCAGGCGGATGCGGGCGGTCTTCTCGGTGCGCCGGGCCGGTTCCAGGTCGGCGAGCAGGCGGTCGGCGCGGCGGGCCATGCTCCTGGCCATCGTGGCGGTCGCCGAGCGGGCCTTCATCTTCTCCGCCTGGGTGCGCAGCGCCGTGGCCTTGCGTTCGGCGTTGGCGCGCTCGCGGGTGCGGCGTCGGGCGTCCGCCTCGCGCTGGGCCAAGTACGCGGCCCAGCCGGTGTTGTGGAGGTCGATCGCGGCGCGGGTGGCGTCGAGGTGGAGGACGCGGTTGACCACGTCGGCGAGCAGGCCGGTGTCGTGGCTGATGACGACCAGGCCGCCCTGGTGGGAGCGGAGGAAGGTGCGCAGCCAGGCGAGCGAGTCCGCGTCGAGGTGGTTGGTCGGCTCGTCCAGGAGCAGCGTGCCGTGGTCGCCGGCGAAGAGGATGCGGGCCAGTTCGACGCGGCGCCGCTGGCCGCCGGAGAGTGCGCCGACGGGCCCGCCGAGGGCCCGTTCGGGCAGCCCGAGGCCGGCGGCCACCCGGGCCGCCTCGGCCTGGGCCGCATAGCCGCCGGCGGCCTGGAAGGCGGCCTCGGCGCCGGCGTAGGCGGTCATCGCCCGGTCCAGCGCGCGGCCGCCGTCGGCGTCGGCCAGCGCGGACTCGGCGGCGCTGAGCCGCTGGCGGGCGACGTCCAGGCCGCGGGCGGACAGGATCCGGTCGGTGACCGTCTGGCTCGGGTCGGCCGCGCGGGAGTCCTGGGCGAGGTGGCCGACCGGGCCGGTGCGGGTGATGGTGCCGGTCGCGGGCTTGGTGTGGCCCGCGAGCGCGGTCATCAGGGTGGTCTTGCCCGCCCCGTTGCGGCCGACCAGGCCGATCCGGTCGCCGGGCGAGACGGTGAGGGAGACGTCGGACAGCAGCAGGCGGGCACCCGCGCGCAGTTCGACATCACGAACGGTGATCATGCTTAAACGCTCCGAAAACAGCGAAGGACACACTTCTGGCGTGGAAGCGGATCCGCAGCTAGGAAATTCGGGGCGTAGACATGCGGCCACCGTAGCGGATGCCTGTTGGCTGGGGCATCCGTTATTCCGGCGGCCGCTGGGTGGTCAGCCGGCGAGTTCGCCCAGCAGCTTCCAGGTGCGGCGTCGATCGGCGTCACCGGCGACCTCCGTCCCGACGAGCACCACCTCGCTCGCTCCGGCGTCCCGGTAGCGCTGGACCTCGGCGGCGACGGTCTCCTCGTCGCCGATCACGGCCACATCGACGGCCCGTTGGGCGCCGGACAGCTCGATGACCCTCGCGTAGGAGGGGATCTGCTCGTAGAAGGCGAGGTTCTCGGTGACGGTGGCCCGTACCGCCTCGACGTCGTCGGTGACCACGCCGTGGACCATCGCCACGATGCGGGGAGCGGGACGCCCGGCGGCCTCGGCGGCCGCGGTGACGGCCGGCACGATGTGTTCGGCCAGCGCGCGGGGCCCGGCGAGGTACGGCAGGATGCCGTCCGCCAGTTCACCGCTGGCCCGCAGTGCCTTGGGGCCCATGGCGGCGACGAGTATCGGGACGCCGGACTCCGCGCCGGGCACGCGGGCCGGGATCGGGGTGTTGGCGGTGAGCAGTTCGCCGCGGAAGTCGGCGCTGCCGGTCTCGATCAACTGCCGTAGGGCGGTGATGAATTCCCGCAGGCGGGCGACGGGGCGTTCGAAGGGGATCCCGAAGCCGCCTTCGACCAACAGCTTGGTGCCGAGCGCCAGGCCGAGGTGGTAGCGGCCGTGCGTGGCCGCCTGTGCGGTCTGTGCCTGGCTGGAGACGGCCAGCGGGTGTCGTCCGAAGACGGGGATGGCGGACGTGCCCACGTGCAGTCCGGGCACCTCGCGACCGACGAGCGCGGCCAACTGGGGCGAGTCGACCCCGAGGGGCTGCCCGAACCAGGCGGATCGCAGTCCGGCGGCCGCGGCTTCCCTGGCGAGCTCCACGCTCGCGTCTATCTGGTTGGCGGGGTTGAGGGGATTGAGCGCAACTCCAACAGTCATGTCCGTGGACAACAGGGGGAGTTGGCGGATGATTCCCGGTCAGCGTGACGGGTTGATGTCGGGCGTGTGTCGTGGGGAGCCGGCGCCGTAGCGCCTCCTGCCGGCGCGGAACTCCTTCGTGGCACCCCAGTTGGCCGAGGTCGGCCGGTAGGTCGCTCGGCGCGGCTTCTTCCTCCATGGCACCGTCACGGTCGCCGCGCCCCGGCTTTGGCTCCGCCCGTGATCTCCGCCGGAACTAGGGCGCTTCTGACGGATCTCCGTGGAGGAAGGAGCGGCGTCTGGTGCGTGCGATCGCAAGGCGCCGGGATGGCTTCATAGCGGAGCTATGGGGGCATTTCGGCAACGCCGCGAGCGTGCGTGCCAGACGCCGCGACGCCGCGGAGAACCGTCAGAAGCGCCCTAGCCGCCGGTCGTGCCGTCGAGCAGCTCGCGCAGGATGTCCAGGTGGCCGTTGTGGCGGGCTGTCTCCTCGGTGAGGTGGAGGAGGATCCAGCGCAGGTCGACGTGGAGGCCGTTGCGGATGGTTCCCTCGGCCTGCTTGTCCAGGTCGTTCCCGGCGACCAGTTCGCGGTAGCGGGCGCTCTGTTCGGCGTACTCGTCGAGCAATTGCGTGAGCGGGAAGTCGAGGGCGATCCGCATCTCGCGGTCGGGGTCCTCCTCGGTCCAGGGGCCCCGGTCTTCCTCGCCGAGGAAGACCACCTGGAACCAGTAATACTCGACCCAGCGGAGATGGTTGATCAACCCGCTCATGGTCATCAGCGGTGAGCCCGGCAGGAGCGCCTTGCCGGCGTTCTCCGCGGAGACGCCAGCACACTTGGCGCGGGCGGTGTCCCGTGCGTAGTCGAGAAACGTGGTGAGCTGGGTGCGCTCGTCCCACGCGGGAGGTGTGTCGTCGATTCTGGTCATCGCGCGAAGCGTCCCCGATCACCGCGGCCGGTGTCGAGGCATTTATCGGCGGGCCCGACCTGCTCCGCTCAGCTCCTTGTCCGGCGCGTCGCTACAGCGATTCCGAGCGATTCGGCGGATGGCGTGGGGCCGTCTCTCCACGTCGGATCCCTTGACACCCGACACCCCGTCATGGACATTCCCCTAGGCCCCAGTTGGTCCAGGCCAGAGCAGGCCGGCACAGACACGCTCAGGCAAGTACAGCTGAATATCGCTGAACATCGGCAGCTCAGGTCGGCGCAGACACGTAGCGGACACGTACCAGCACGCTCGGACCAGCTCAGGGACCCCCCACACACCCCGGAGGTCAACCGTGAACAGCCCCGGACTCAGCACCGGTTCCAGAGCAAGACCTCTTCCACCCCTCGCCGCCCTGATCCTCACCGCCGTTGCCCTGATCACCCTGGTGACCGTGCCCCTGGCCGCCCCCGCCACCGCCACCACCCACCAGGCCACCGCCCGGACCACTCCGCCGCCCTCCCCCACGGCTCCCCACACCGGCGTCGTCGTCGGAGCGCGCACGCCGGCCAGCACACCCGAGCGCGCGCAAGCCGTCCGTACGTTCCTGGCCGGGCGCCGTGCCGTATCCGGCCCGGCGTGGACGCACCACCCCCGTACCCCCCACGGCCGGCCAACCACCTCGACTCCCCCGGCGGGCCAGGTCACCCACAACTGGTGGGGCGTCTTTCCCCAACCCGGTACGCATGACGGCATCATGGCCACCCACACCGTCGCCTCGTCCTACACGGTCACCGACGCGGACAACGTCACCTATGCGCCCACCACCAAGGCCCAGCACTCCTGCATGGAAGTGGTGACCGCCTACACCAACACCGGCAACGAGATCTGGGCGTGGGACTGGTGCGGGACCATCGGCCCGGCCAAGACCGTCCCCATCGACGACAGCTTCCTCAAGAACTACACCCCCGGCAACGGCGGGCCGGCCGCGTACAGCGTGCAGATGGTGCAGGACGACGCCACCGCCAACCGCTGGTCGGCCTACCTCTACAACTACCGCACCGCCGCCTGGGACCTGCTGTTCCGGCAGTCGGGGACGGACCAGAGCGGGCTGGATCACGGATGGGACATGTTCGAGATCTATGCGAGCGTCAACCCGGCTACCGGAGAGGGCTATTACTGCACGGAGGCACGGGACACCACCTTCGACAGCAGCGCCGTGCAGCTGCGCAGCAACGGTGCCTGGAAGCCGGCGAGCCCGTCCGACTCGCCGTGGACCGACGCCAACCCCGATCCCAACGCCTTCCTGTGCCCGCCGCTGAAGTTCGTCCAGGCAGGCTCCAATGATCACTGGACCGTCCACCAGTGACCCGGAAATGACACGGTAGCCCCGACGGTCCAAGGCATCCCGTCCCCATGAAGCGAAACGGGGCGCACCCAACAGTGCGCCCCCACAGATGCAGCCGCTCCGGACCAGCCAGCTCGGGCAGCGTGGTTCAGCCGGTGGCCTGCTGACCGTAGCGCGCCCTGTTCCATGCAACGCACTCGCCGAGCACGGTTCCGGACGTGACCGCGTCCACGTAGAACGCAAGGGAATGTGGGGTCAACGAGGGTTTCCTTGGGAGGGTTGGTCAGCGAGCTTCCCGTCCTAGCGGTTTAGCGGAACTCGTGGACGACCTGGATCCTGCCGACGATGTGCGCGTTGAAGTCCGCCAACTCCTCAGCCGGAACCCAGAGTTCAAGGATCGTCTGGCCGCCGGCCTGTTGGACGGGATACCGGCTCAAGAAGTCCGAGTCGACCTCGAACCGGGTGACGAACCCGGCGCCATCGTGCTTCACGTTCCAGTCCCTCGCGATCTTGATCGCGTAGTCCTCGTTGAGGACGGGATAGAAGATCGGCTGCTCGGGGAGGCGGGGCGGCCATCCGCGCCAGTCCAACTCGCGGACCAGGTCCAGCTCCTTGGGGCCGGTGGGGCGCCAAAGGGTCGTCGTTGCTTGCTGGCTGGCCATGTGGATCACTCTCTGCACTACCGGGAAGCCGCGGGTACGGCCTACCGGACAATACCGGCACCGCGCACCCGACGGCTACGCAGTTATCTTCCCGGTCAAGTCACCTCTCGCCGACCGCCATCTCGCCCAGCTCCGACCAACCACCTTGCGGAACGGCGAAGTTCACGACCCTGGGGGTCTCCACGAGATGCGGGGGCAGGGTCTGCTGGGCGGCCTTGAAGTGGGCGGACTGGACGTGCGTCGCCCCGGCCTCGTCGTCGCGGAACGCCTCGACGAGGACGTACTCGTTGGGGTTGTCCACGCTGCGGGACCAGTCGAACCACAGGCAACCGGGCTCGGCGCGGGTGGCGGCGGTGAAGTCGGCCGCGATCTGCGGCCACCGGTCGGCATGTTCGGGACGGACGAGGAACTTGGCGGTGATGAAGATCATGATGGGGTGTCCTTGTTCAGCGTTCAGCCGGGTTGATCGGCGTGGTGATGGAAGTCCGGGGCCGTGAGTGCCTGGGCGGTGTGTTGCCCAAGGCGCCCGGGGGTCAGGCGGAGACGGTTCGGTTGGCTCCCTGGCAGGCCGCGCACGTCATACGGCGGGCGGTGTCGGGCGAGGAGACTTGCCCGAGGCCCGCCAGGCGACGGACTTCGCGTTGCGCGACGATCACGTGGGCGGAGCACTGGCCGGCACCGCAGCCCTGGCACAGGGCGACCGCCACGGTTTCGCGGTCGAGTGCGGCGCAGTCGAAGCAGTGCATCAGGCGGCCGCCCCGCTGGCGGTGGTGTGGGCGACCGGCTTGTCGATGGCGAAGAAGTGCCTGCCGAGGCGTCCGAAGTCCGGGGCGTGGCGCAGGTGTTCCGGTGCGCGACCGCCGGGCAGGTAGGGGATCTTCCGGGTGGTCATGGGGAGTTGAGGTCCTTTGCGGGAGGGGGCAGGGGGGCAGGGGGCGGGTCAGGCACAGGAAGGGGTGGTCTGGCGCGGGTCGACGGCACTGGCCTTGTGCGGGTACTCGGCCTCGTAGTCGACCATCGCGTCCATGAGGGGCGCCCACTCGGAGGTGGGGTCGTAGCGCAGGCCCAGCCACTGGTCGACCAGGGCCTGGGCGTGGTGCAGGCTGACGCACATCTGGCCGAGGGCCATCACCTGGGCGTTGTTGAGCAGGACCGACCCCTCGACCTGGTAGGCGTCGTTGACGGTGACGGCGCGGATGCCGGGGACGAGGTTGGCACTGATGGCCATGCCCAGGCCGGTGCCGCAGATGAGCAGCGCGCGGTCGGCCTCGCCGTCGGCGACGATCTCGGCGGCGTCCACCGCGATGTGCGGGTAGCCGGTGTGGGTGTCGCCGGTGACGCCGACGTCCTGCACCGAGGCCACCCGCGGGTCGTTCTCCAGGAACGCCTTGAGAGAGTCCTTGTACGCCAGCCCTCGGAAGTCACTCCCGATGACTATGCGAAGCCTTTCGCTCATGTTGTGCTCCCAGGAATTTCCGCGTGTCGTTTGGCGGTGTCGCTGTCGCTTGGTGTCGGCGACGTCGGTAATGCCGGCGGTATCGGCGATCGGCATTTCCTTCGTAGCTCCCCGCCCCTCCACCCTCATTGCCCGTGGCGTAGCGGCGACGTACTCGACTTTGCGGTGATCTCAGGGCGTGGAGCAAGCCCACAAGCAGGTTCGCCTTTCCCTTCGTTACGCCTTTCCTGGGGTACGGCATTCCTGGTGATGGCGTTCCTGGGTTTGGCAGTACCACCCTTGGGTTCGGGCATAATGGAGCCATGGATCGACGGGCCGAGTTGCGTGATTTCCTGCGGTCCCGGCGGGCCCGGGTGCAGCCGCAGGACGTTGGCCTGCCGGCGGCGTCGCGCCGGCGGGTGCCGGGGTTGCGGCGCGAGGAGTTGGCGCTGCTCGCCGGGGTCAGCGTGGACTATTACGTGCGGCTGGAGCAGGGGCGCAGCGGGAATGTCTCGCCGCAGGTGCTCGATTCCGTGGCCGCCGCGCTGCGCCTGTCGGCGGCCGAACGGCAGCACCTTTACGCCCTGGTGCATGCGGAGGCCGAGGGGCCGAAACCGCCGTCACAGCAAGTCCGGCCCGGGCTTCAGCACGTATTGGAGTCGCTGGAGCACGCGCCCGCTTATGTGGTGGGGCGTCGCCTGCAGGTACTTTCCTGGAATCGTATGGCGCGCGTGCTCATCGCCGATTTTCCGCGGCTTCCCGAGGAGCAGCGAAATCTGGCCCGGCTCACGTTTCTCGACGAAACGTCCCGGCACCGTTATGTGAACTGGCAGCGTAAGGCGGACGACACGGTGGCGTTTCTCCGGGTCGACGCGGGCAGGCACCCGGACGACGAGGAGTTGGCGGACCTCATCGACGAACTGTCCACCCGTAGCGAGGACTTCCGCAGGATGTGGGCCGACCACACCATCCGGGACGAGACCCACGGCGACAAGCCCCTCTACCACCCGCTGGTCGGACCGCTGGCCCTGAAGTTCGAGACCTTCCGTATCCCCGACAGTCCGGACCAGGCGCTGACCATCTACACGGCCGCGCCCGGTTCACCGGCCCAGGAGGCGTTGCGGCGCCTGGCCGGCACGCCGGACGCGGAGAGTTGGGATCAGCCCGTGGTGCCGTGAGGGCGGGGCGGGCGTCGCCCGTGCCACCCTCAACCCGCCCTTGGCGCGTCGTCGCGCTCGGGCCCGGTCGCGTTCACCGATGAGCGGCCAGCACGGCCGCGAGGCCGTCTTGCAGATCCTTGACGAAATACTCGGGAACCTCCAACGACGGGAAGTGGCCCCCGGTTTCGGGCGACCGCCATCGGACGATCCGTCGGTACCGCTCCTGTGCCCAGGCCCGCGGGCACTTTTCGATGTCGCGGGGATACACGACGATTGCCGACGGGACGTCGACCCGAAGTTCGGGGTCGAGCGAGAGGTGGCTCTCGTAGTAGATGCGGGCCGACGATGCGCCGCTCCGCGTCAGCCAGTACAGGGTGACGTTGTCAAGAAACCTGTCCCTGGAAATCGTCTCGAACGGGCTGTCTTCGGTATCCGTCCACTCGGCGAACTTGTCCAGGATCCAGGCAAGAAGCCCGACCGGTGAATCGACGAGCGAGTAGCCGATGGTCTGCGGTCGGGCCGCCTGTAGCTTCGCGAACGCCGCGCGGTGGCTCCAGAAATCGTGGGTGTCCTCGGTCCACTTGCGCTCGGCCGCCGTCAGTCCGTCCGTGGTCAACCCGGGCGGTGCCTGCGCGGTCGTGGTGTGGATGCCGAGAACCTGCTCCGGGTACCTGCCGCCCAGGATCGTGGTGATCGGGCCTCCCCAGTCGCCGCCGTGGGCGAGGAACTTGTGGTAGCCGAGCCTTCCCATCAGCTCCACCCATGCGGCCGCGATCTTTTCGATGCCCCACCCTGTGGTGGTCGGTTTGTCGCTGTAGCCAAAACCCGGCAACGACGGGACCACGACATGGAACGCCGGCGCGTCCGCGTCTTTCGGATCTGCCAACTCGTCTACCACATCGATGAACTCAGCAATGCTGCCTGGCCAGCCGTGCGTCATGATCAGAGGAGTGGCGTCTGCGCGCGCGGACCGGCGGTGCAGGAAGTGGATTCCCAGGCCGTCAACGGTCGTGCGGAACTGGCCGATCCCGTTGAGGCGCGCTTCGAACGACCGCCAGTCGTACGCGGTGCGCCAGTAGTTCACGAGGTCCACGAGGTCGGCACGAGGAACGCCCTGGTCCCATCGACGGGGGTCGGGCGCGGCGCGATGGACCGTCTCAGCCTCCGGCAGCCGCGCCGCGGCCAGTCGCGCACGCAGCTCGTCGAGGTCGGCGTCGGTCGCGTGGGCTTCGCATGCTTGCACGTCGCTGGTCAGACGGTTCATGGGCTTGAGACCTCCTGGTCTTCGTGGAACCTGCTGGGATCTGTCGACGAACCGACTAAGAAGGTTCTAGCGTCTCTCGATGCCGGCACGCAACCGGCTAAGGTGGTTCCATGCATGCTCGGTTCCCTGACTTCCGCCTCGGCAAGGTGCTGGCGACCAGCTTCACGGCGACTCTGACGGAGCGTCATGGCGACGCGGTGGAGCGCATCCCCACACCGCAGCGACTCGTCGACTGGCTGGCGGTGAACGGCCTCGCCGTGGAGTCCTGCACCACTGCCCAGCTCGAACTCGCTTGGTTGCTGCGGGAGTCGATGCACGCCGCCGCGACGGCGGCCGCGCTCCAGGACGCTCTCCCCGCGTCCGCCGTCCGCGTCATCAATGACTGCAGCGTTCAGGGTCAGGCCGCGGCCATCCTGACGCCCGACCGTCAGCGGCGATGGCGGCTCAACTCGGCTTCCTGCGTGGAAGATGCGCTCGGCGTTATCGCCGCCGACTCGATCAGCATCCTCTCGGGCGAACGCGACGGAAAACTGGCCCTGTGCGCATCGCCAACCTGCCGAGCCGCCTTCTTCGACGCCAGCCAAAGCCGTACCCGCAAATGGTGCGACATGAACACCTGCGGGAACCGTCAGAAGAAGGCGCGCTTCAACGCCAACAAGCGCAAAAACCCCGGATCGGCACCGTAGTCGTTACCTTCGGTGCGTCCGGGCGGAACCCCACTGGGGCGTCACCTGGTGACCGGCAGGCTGCGGGGGCCGCGGACGAGGAGGCCCGGGCGGTAGGGCAGTTGGGTTGCGTCGGCGGCCAGGCACAGGTCGGGTAGCGCGTCGAAGAGGAGGGGGAGCGCGGTCGTTGCCTCCAGGCGGGCCAGGCGGGAGCCGATGCAGAAGTGTGGTCCGTGTCCGAAGGCCGCGTGTGGGGCGGGGCGTTCGGCCTCGGCGGCGGGGAGGTAGCGGGAGGGGCGGAACGCGTCGGGTTGCGGGAAGTGGTGCGGGTCGCGGTTGGCTGCGGCGAGTACGACCAGGACCGAGTCGCCGGCCGGTATGACGGCGCCGCCGAGGTTCACGGTCGCGGTTGCGCGGCGCCACGTCGCCCCTTCCAGGGGGCTGTCGTACCGCAGTGTTTCCTCCACCACAGCGGCCCAGTGGGTGTCTGGGGCGCGTTGGGCGGCCGTCAGTTCGTCGGGGTGGGTGAGCAGCAGCAGGGAGGCCGAGGCGAGGAGGTTCATCGTCGTCTCGTAGCCCGCGAAGAGCAGGAGGAAGGCCATGGCGAGCAACTCGCCGTCGTCGAGGGCGTCTTCGGCCGAGTCGTCGATCAGCACGCTGAACAGGTCGTCGCCCGGCGTGCGTCGCTTCTCGGCGATCAGCGAGCTGACGTAGGCGTGCAGCCGTACCCATGCCTCGTCGACGGCGCCCGGTGGCAGCGCGTCCGCGGGTGAGCCGACGCGGTAGGTCCATTCCCGCAGCGCTGCGCGGTCGGCCTCCGGAACGCCCAGCACCTCGCTGATCACCAGGATGGGAAGGGGAAAGGCGAAGGCATCGACGAGGTCTACGGTCTCGCCGCTGGACAGCCGATCGGCCAGGCTCGCGATGAGCCCGGTGGCGAGACGGTCGATCCGCGGGCGGAGGGCGTCGATGCGGCGCGGGGCGAAGGCGGCGGTGGTCAGGCGGCGCAGTCGGGTGTGGTCGGGGGCGTCGGTGTTGAGCATGTGCCGCGCCAGGCAGGCACGGGCGCGCTGGGCCGGCGAGTGGGGCTTGGGCCGGCCGGCGCGTGGCGACGGGACGTTGGAGAAGCAGGGGTCGGCGAGCACCGCGCGGCCGGGTTCGTAGCCGGTGACCAGCCAGGCACGTGTGCCGTTCGCCAACTCGACCCGGGCGGCCGGCCCCTGTTCGCGGAGTCGGGCGTAGTACGGAAAGGGGTCATGGGAGAAGGCGGGGTCCGCGGGATCGAGTCGCACCCGCCCATGGTCACCGAGGTTGTCCGGCAACGGCGGTGGGGGCAGGGTCAGACCTGGCGACGCGGAGCTGTGCGAACCCGACAACGTGCGGCGCGGGTGGACAGCGCCGTCGGTTGTCAGACGGCGGACGCGAGCGTCGGGTTGTCCGAGGCGTTGTGCGGTGTCTGGCGCAGGGGCTTCTCGCACCAGGCGACGTCCCAGTACGTTCCGAATTTGCGGCCGACCTCGCGGTGGATGCCGGCCGGGCGGAATCCCAGGCGCTCGTGCAGGCGCATCGATGCCTCGTTGGGCTGGGTGATCGCCGCGTAGGCGCGGTGCACGTCCTCCTCGGCCAGGGCCTCGAAGAGGGCGCGGTAGAGGAGGGTTCCCAGGCCGCGTCCGGTGTGGTGGGGAGAAAGGTAGACGCTGGTCTCCACCGAGGTCTCGAAGGCTTGCTTGGGACGCAGTGCGCTGCTGGTGATGTAGCCGAGGACGGTGTCGGCTTCGTGGGCCACCAGCAGCCGGTGCCGGCCGGTTGCGGGGTGATCGGCCAGCCATTGCCGGCGGTCCTCGATGCGGACGGGCTCGACATCGAAGGTGGCCGGGGTGCCGGTCACGTAGTGGTTGTAGATGTCGGTGAGCTGGCGGAGGTCTTCTTCAACTCCCGGCCGTATCCGTATCGCGGTGTTCGCCCTGGCGTCCTGGTGCATGTGCGTCGCTCCCTTTCCGGAGCTCGGCAGGGTACCCACCGCGTGTTACGTGCAGGTATCCGGGCGTGCCTTGGTGCGGCATCCCCCCGCCTGGTGCCCGCGCGCGTCAGCTCTCGGCGCTGACCGCCTTGTCGTAGAGGGACTTGATGGCGTCGTTGAAGTACGGGCTGTAGGAGGTGTCGTCGGTGCTGCCACCGGTCTGGTAGCCGCCGATGACGCCGATCACCTCGCCGGTGCGGGTGGTGCGGTCGAAGTTGGTGAGCCAGGGGCTGCCGCTGGTGCCGCCGCTGTATCCGGTGCAGTCCACCTTCATCTGGTTGGTCTGGAACCGCACGGTCTTGTTGGCGCACGAGATGGGGGAATCACCGCTGGCCGGATAGCCGGTGACCTTCACGAACTTGTCGTAACCGACGTTGTAGCCAAAGCGGTTGGCCCCCAGCACATCGGCGATCCGCTTTCCCTTCAGCTTGTCGACGACGACGAAGCCGACGTCGTAGGCGGGGTCGGAGGACTGCGCCCAGTGGGGGTCGACGATCATCTTGCTGATCGTCCAGACCCCGTTGGGGGCCTTCCCGTTGCGGTATCCCGGGACGAAGGCCAGGTCCGACTGGTAACTGCCGCCCTTGCCGGTGTGGATGCAGTGTGCCGCGGTGATGACGATGGTCTTCTTGGGGCTGTCCACGACGCTTCCGGTGCAGAAGTGGTCACCGGTCCCGTTGTGGCTGAACACCGCGCCGACGCGGGCGTTCACCGTCGTCGGGGGCGAGGTGTGGGAGACGCCCCGCTGATGGTGGAACGCGTGGGCGCCGAGCATCCGAGCGAGCGTCCACACATGGTGGTGCAGGGCCGAAGGCAGAGAGGTGGAAGGCGACGCGGGGGACGAGGTGGAGGAGACGGTCGTCTCGGCCACCACGCCGTTCCCGGCGCAGCCCGAAGCGGCGGCGAGTACGGCCAGAACGGCGGCCGTCACAGCGAACCTTTGGTTCATGGCGGGATCGTAGGGCACGGCCGGGGGTGGCGTGCCCCTGGCGAAGGGCAGGATGAGGTCGGGATCTCGCCAAATCGACACCAAGTGATGTGGAGTCGGCGCCGCGTGACGCCCTTCACTCCGCTTCCGGTGGCACGGGAATTGCCTGCCGCCAGCCCGCGGGGTCGATGTCCGGGAGTTGGCGGCGAAGGCGTTCCGTCGTGGCCTGGGGGTGCGCGACGGTGACGGCGAGGAGGCTGAACGGCGCGGCGGCGGCCCGCAGTTCCACGCAGACGACCGGTCTGCGGGGTCGGATGGCGACGAAGTCCCGCCCGCCGGGGTGCTCGCGGATGCCCAGGCACAGGGTTTCGGGAATCCACCGGCCGCGCCGCCGACTGCCGCGCAGCGCGCGCCACCAGTCGGGTTCGACCGCCACCCGGCGCACGGCCGTCAGCGGCACGCGCACAGTGCCATGGCGCCCGAGCACCTTCTCCCACCATGCCAGGCGGACGACGAGTTCCGTACCGGAGATCAGCAGCCCGGCCATGGTCGTCACGAGCCTGTGCGGCGGACCGGTGGGGTGTCCGGGGTGCGCAGGGCGAGGACGGCCATGTCGTCGTGGCCGTCGCTGGGGTGGTGGTCGACCAGTGCCTGGACGAGGCCGTCCAGCGGCGCTTCGGCGTGTTCGGTGGCGAGTTGGAGGAGGGCGTTGAGGTCCTGGTTGATGTGGTGGGCGGGGTGTTCGATCAGCCCGTCGGTGAAGAAGACGACGGTGGTGCGCGGGGGCAGTGGATGGGTGTGGTCGACGCGGGGGTGGGCGGGATCGACGCCGAGGGGGATGCCTGGGTCGGCGTGCAGATATGCGGCTCCGCCGTCGGGGGTGATCAGCAGCGGCGGGAGGTGGCCCGCGGTGGACCAGTGCAACTGCCAGTCGCCGCCGGCGGGTTCGATGCGGGCCAGGCAGGCGGTGGTGACCGGGTTGTCGGTGATGGCGTGGAGGGTGCGGTCGAGCCGGGTGAGGATGGCGCTCGGTGGGGTGCAGCGGTCGTACAGCAGGGCGCGCAGCATGTTGCGGGTGGCCGCCATGGCTGCCGCGGCGTGCAGGTCGTGGCCGACCACGTCGCCGATGACGATGCCGACGGCGCCGTCGGGGAGCCAGGCGGCGTCGTACCAGTCACCGCCCAGGTGGGCGGGTGCGGCGGCGGGCCGGTAGACGGCCGCGCCGGTGAACGGTGCGAGGTCGGGCAAGGTGGGCAGCAGCAGGCGTTGGAACTGCTCGGCGCTGTCGCGGACCTGCGCGAAGAGGCGGGCGTTGTCGATGGCGATGCCGGCGGCCCCCGCGAGCGCGACGACGACCTCCTCGTCGACGAGGTCGAAGGGGCGGCCGTCGCGGCGCTCGGTCAGGTACAGGTCGCCGTAGATCCGGCCGCGCACGCTGACGGCGACCCCGAGCAGGGTGCGCATGCGCGGGTGGTTGGGCGGGAAGCCGACCGCGGCCGGGTGGGAGCCCATGTCGTCGACGCGGAGCGGTTCGGGGTGGCGGATGAGATGGCCGAGCAGTCCGCGGCCGCGTGGGAACTCCAGGCCCTCCAAGGCGGTCCGTTCCTCCTCCGACAGGCCGGCGACGATGAACGCCTCCAGGTACTGGCCGGACTCGTGCAACACGCCCAACGCCCCGTAGCGGGCATCGACCAGGTCCATGGCGGTGGTGACGATCCGGTGCAGCACCGCAGGCAGTTCCAGCTCCCGGCTGATGGCCAGCACCGCGTCCAGCAGTGCCTGGAGCTGTGCCTGGGAACGGCCGCCCTCGGCATCCGGTCGCTGCCGCAGGTCGTCGGGGAGCTGCGGCTCCGGTCGCGGGAGCTGTTCGGGCGGCTGCATGCAAGCTCCGATCCACGACGGCGCCAGGGCCTGGGCCTCACGGGAGCGGAGGACGGCATCGTCCTCTTCCGCTCCCTGTTCCCATGCTGCGCGGTCACGCACCCCGGGTCGAACCGGGACGAGCACCCAACTCACCGTGGGTAGCGCACCGGTACACACAGGGCGATGCCGGCACGCGCAGCGCAGCGTCGACTTTCCGCGCGCGCGAAATAATGGGCGGTAGGGGCTGTAGGAAACGAGCTCCACCCCTCGCGGAGGGAGAAACGCCATGCTGAAGTACGCCAAGGACGCGCCCGCAGGCATCGACGTGGTGCAGGCGATCGGCACGGTGTCGAAGGGTGACTACGAGACGGTGGTGAAGCCGCTCGTGGACGAGGCCCGTAGGGAAGGGCGCCGCCTGCGCGTGCTGTGCGAGATCGGGCCGGAGTTCCGTTCGTTCACACCGGGCGCCGGTTGGGAGGACCTCAAGGTCGCCCCCGCCGCGATGCGGCTGTGCGACGGCTGCGCGGTCGTGAGCGATGCGGGCTGGATTCGGGAGACGACTCGCCTGGCGCGCTTCCTGATGCCCTGCCCCGTGCATGTCTTCGGCACGCAGGAGCGCGAGGAGGCCGTGGCGTGGTTGGCGTCGCTGCCGGCCGGCTCGGGCGTGTCCCATCGACTCCTGCCCGACTCCGGCGTGCTCCTCGTCGATATCGAACGCCCGCTGCGCGCCCAGGACTTCGAGGCCCTGGCGGCGACCGCGGACGACTGGTTGCAGACCCACGACACACTGCCTGGAGTCGTGATCCATGCGCACGGGTTCCCGGGCTGGGAGAACCTCGGCAGCCTGTTCCGCCATGTGCGCTGCGTCCGCGGTCATCACCGGCGGGTCGAGCGGATCGCGTTGGCGGTGGACGGCCAGGTCGCCGCGTTGGCGCCCCGTGTTGCCAACCACCTCGTCCAGTCCGAGGTGCGTCGCTTCGCCTACGACGACCTCGACGCCGCCCTTGCCTGGGCCGCCGGTTCCCCACGCCCCGCCGCCGAGCCTGACGCGCCACAACCATGACGGGGGCCGGCGCCTGCCCGCGAGCCGGCGGGTACCGCAGCGTTCCGCACACCGCGGACCTGCGGGTCGAGGCGTGGGGCCCGACCCGTGAGGTGTGCCTGGCCCAGGCAGTGCGAGGCGTCTGCGCGTCCTTCCTGGACCTGGCGGGCGCGGAGGGCGAGACGGGTGCGCGTCGTCGGGAGGTGAGGGTGCGGGCGGATACGGACGAGGACCTGCTGGTGGCCCTGTTGGAAGAGGTCGTCTACTGGCTCGACGCACAGAACGAGGCTCCGGTCGAGGTGGAGCTGGTGCCCGTCCGCGGCGGCCTGCGGGCCCTCCTCGCCATGACAGACATCGGGTCGCTGCCAGTCACGGGGGCCGCACCGAAAGCGGTCACGCTGCATGGGTTGGCATGCGGGGGCGGGCCGGATGGTTGGCACTGCTCGGTCACGCTCGACGTGTGACCGGGCCGCTCGTCCCGGCTACTGCTCCTCTCGCCCTGGCTACTGCTCCTGGTCCGCCCCGCCCTCACCTCACCCTTTGACGACGCCCAATGGGATCAGCCTGGCGACCAGTCGGGCCAGTCCGGCGCCTTCGGTGGCGGCGGCGACCGCGTCGACGTCCTTGTAGGCGTCGGGGGCCTCCTCGGCGAGGCCGCGCCACGACGAGGGCCGGACCGCGATGCCGCGCGACTCCAACACGCTCCGCAAGTGCTCCCCTTGGACCTCGCGAAGGGCCCGGTGCCTGCTCCACACCCGCCCCGCGCCGTGGCAGGCGGAGAAGAACGCGTCGTTGCCTGGCGTGCCGACCATGACGTACGAGGCGGTGCCCATGGTGCCGGGTACGAGAACGGGCTGGCCGGCCTCGGCGAGCGCCCCCGACAGGCCGGGGTGGCCAGCAGGCAGAGCCAGCGTGGCCCCCTTGCGGTGGACGCAGAGCCGACGCCTCGCACCGTCGACCGCATGGGTCTCGACCTTGGCCATGTTGTGGGAGACGTCGTACACCAGGTCCACGTCGACGCCGGCGGCGGTGGCGAAGGCCCGGCGCGCGGCCTGGGTGAGCAGTTGCCGGTTGGCGCGGCCGTAGTTGGCGGCCGCGGCCATCGCCCCGAGGTAGTTGCGACCGGATCGCGAGACGACGGGTGCGCAGGCCAGTTGGCGGTCCGGGATCTTGATGCCGTAAGCGCGCAGTGACTGGTCCATGACCCGGACGTGATCGGTGCACACCTGGTGGCCGAGGCCGCGGGAGCCACAGTGGATCATCACGCAGACCTGGCCGGCCCGCAGGCCGAAGGCGGCCGCGGCCCTGGCGTCGTACACCCGGTCCACTGCCTGGACTTCGAGGAAGTGGTTGCCCGAGCCCAGGCTGCCGACCTGTTGCAGTCCGCGCTCGATGGCGCGTTGGCCGACCTGGCCCGGGTCCGCGTCCGCCAGCGCCCCGCGGTCCTCGCAGCGTTCCAGGTCGCGCGGGACACCGTGGCCGCTTTCGACCGCGTACCGGGCGCCGCCGGCGAGCAGCTTCTCCATCTGTGCGCGTCCGGAGATCTTCCACAGCCCGCCGCGCCCCGCGCCCCGCGGAACGGTGTCCCCCAGGATGTCCATCAGCGTCTTCAAGTGGGGCGCCAGCTCGGCCCGTTCCATGTGCGCGGCCAGCAGCCGGACGCCGCAGGAGATGTCGAAACCCACCCCGCCCGGCGACACGACACCACCCGCATCGACGTCCGTGGCGGCGACCCCACCGATGGGAAAGCCGTACCCCCAGTGCACGTCGGGCATGGCGTACGAGGCGCGGACGATCCCGGGCAGCGTCGCCACGTTCACCACCTGTTCCAGGGCCCGGTCCCCGACGGCCTGCGGCAGCAGCTCTCGACTGGCGAAGACGACACCGGGCACGCGCATGGCGCCCTCCCGCTCGATGCGGTACCGGAACGGGCTCTCCTCCCGCACCGTGACGTCCATGTCCGCCGCCTTGTCTGTCTGTCCGTCGGTCTGCCTGCCGCCTGGCTGCCTGGCTGCCTGGCTGCCTGGCTGCCGATTGGATCAGGGCACTCTCGATGCTCCCCTTCGCTCCCCCGCTCCCATCGTCATCCCCACAGCCGTTCCGTGCTCGGCGGACGCTGCCTTCGCCGAGGAAGGGCGCACAAAGCGGAAGCATCCAAACCGGTTGCTCCGATGATCTTTCGCTGCGTACTCTCCCCGGGATATCGGAGCGAGCGGACAGCCGTTCGCGTTGCCCCTCGGCCGCATGTGTCGTCGGTGCGGCCGAGACGCAGAGAGTGAGTAAACAGATGCAGCCGACGTTCGTACTGGTTCACGGAGCCTTCGCGAACTCCTTCTCCTTCGCGCCGCTCCAGGCCGAACTCGGCCTTCTCGGGCACCGTTCGGTCGCCGTCGACCTCCCCGGCCACGGCTTCCAGGCAAGTTACTCGCGCGCGTACCAGGCACCGCAGGACCTCGAAGCGCTCGCCGCCGCGCCCGGCTCGATCAAGGGCGTCACGCTCGCCGACAACGCCAGGCACCTCATCACCGTCCTGGAACGGGCCAAGGAGAACGGCCCGGTGATCCTCGTCGCGCACAGTCGCGGCGGCATCACGGCCACCGCCGCGGCCAACGCGCGTCCGGACCTGATCGACCGCCTCGTCTACGTCTCGGCCTGGTGCCCGGTCGATCTCGACGTCAACGACTACTACGCCGAGCCGGAGATGGCCGCGTACGACGGCAGCTCGCTCGCGCCCGCGATGGTCGGGAACCCGGCCGAACTCGGCCTGCTGCGCTTCAACTTCCGCACCGCGGACCCGGACACCCTCGCGGCGTTCAAGGCGGCTTTCCTCGCCGACGGCACCGACGAGGAGTTCCTGACCTTCCTCAACACCTTCCAGCCCGACGAGAATCTGGACGGCGGTACCGCCAGCGACCGCGCACAGGCCGCGACTTGGGGCCGCATCCCGAAGACCTACGTCCGCCTGGCCGACGACGCGAGCCTGTCGCTCGCGCTCCAGGACCGGCTGATCCGCGAGGGCAACGCCCTGACGCCGGACAACCCGTACGACGTCCGCACCCTTGAAAGCAGCCACCTGAAGTGGCTGGTCGACCCGGCCCCGGCGGCCCGCGTCCTGGGCGAACTCGCCGCCCACACGGCCGAGTCGGCCTGATCGTCAGCGTGACTGGGCGGGAAGCCCGCGGTGGCAACGACCACGCGGGCCTCCCGCCCACTGACGTCGGGCGCCGGACCCGATCGGAGGTTGTCAGGTCAACCGATCCGGGCGACGCGGGTCGCGGCCACGGCCACCAGTAGTCCCAGCACGACACAGGCCGCGCAGACGAGGAACATCGCCTGGTATCCGGCTGCTTGGGCAACGAGGCCGAGGGAGCCGCTGCCGGCGGCGACGCCCGCGGTGAAGCAGGCCCCGAAGGTCGACAGCGCCGCGGCGCGCTGGCGTTCGCTGACCGAGCGCACCACGAACAGCCCCAGCACCGGGTAGATCTGCCACATGCCCACACCGATGAGTACGCCGCCGAGCACCCCCACACCGAGGACGTCCGACACCCCGATGAGCGCGAGCCCCAGGGCCTCGACGAGGAACAGGCCGATGAGCGCCACTAGTCGCGTGGCCTCCCAGCGGATCCAGGTGCCCGCTATGCGTAACACCACCACGGTCAGGGAGTACGCGGTGATCACGGCTGCTCCCCCGGTGATCCCAAGGGCGTTGAACTTCGCGACCACGAAGCTGGAGACGGCCGCGAAGCCGAACGCGGTGAAGACCAGCGCGATGCTGGGCAGCACGGTGCCGAGCAGTGTCCGGCCCCGCTCGATGCCGGTCCGCTCCGTCTTCGGGGGCAGACGCACCTCCGGTACGCACAAGGCGATGGGGATGACGAGCAGGGCGATCAGGCCGGCGATCACGAACGTGGTGGCCGTGCCCACCAGGTGGTCGAGGAGCGTACCCAGCGGTGCGCCCAGGCCGATGGCCAGATAGTTGACGGTGCCGCCCAGGCCCAGCGCCCAGCTCTGCCGGTCCTTGGCGACCAGTTGCACCGGCCAGACCCCGGTCGCGGCCAGCATCACGCCCATGCCGACGCCCACCAGCAGGCGCAGGCCGATGAGTTCGGCGATCGATCCGGCGAGCGGGTAGCAGACGGTGGCGACCGTGGTCAGCACCGCTCCGCCGATGGTCAGGGACCGGGTGCCGAGGCGGTTCATCAGCGCGCCCGACACCGGGCGGGACAGCAGCGAGGTCAGCGCATAACCGCCGATGACCGCGCCGACCTCCGCCGGGCCACCGTGCAGCCGGCCTGTGACGTAACCGGGCAGGATCGGGATGGTCAACGCGAACGGCAGATAGCCGATCCCGTTCGCCAGCGAGATCAACAGCGCGTGCCGTACAGCCCGCTTGTCGGTGGTCTCGCTCTCAGGCTCTACCTCGGTCTGCACAGGTCCACTCCCCCATGTTCGGCAACGAACCTATGCATCGTCATCAGGTTGCACAAGGTCTCGACGGTGCGGCCGCTGCCGTCGCGCTGACCCGTGCCTGGCCGGCCGGGTGGACCGGGGTGACACGCCTGGCGCAGCGCGGGTCAGTCGAACAAGTCCGGTGCGGTGTCGGTGATGTGATCCCACATCGGTTGGGCCTGGAACCAGCCGGCGAGCGGAGTGCCGAGCTGGTCGCGGGTCCGCAGGGCCGTCTCGTGGTCGATGTGCAGTGGCTTTCCGGCGGCCATCGCCAGGAGTTGGGCCTGGCAGGAGCGTTCCATGGTGACGAACCACCACACCGCCTCGGCGACGGTGTGGCCGACGGTGAGCAGTCCGTGGTTGGCGAGGATGGCGGCCTTGTGCGGACCGAGGGCGGCCCCGATGCGTCGGCCCTCCTCCAACTCGTCGGCAACGCCCCGGTAGTCGGTGTACAGGCCGTGGTCCTCGTAGAACGCGCAGGCGTCCTGGGTGAGGGGGGCGAGGGGAATGCCGAGGCTGGCGAATGCCTTGCCGTGCAGCGAGTGGGCGTGGGCGGCGGCCTGAACGTCGGGGCGGGCGGCGTGGACCTGGGAGTGGATAACGAACGCGGCCTTGTTCACCGGCCGTTCGCCGTGCAGGACGTTGCCCTCGTGGTCGACCAGGATCAGGTCCGAGACCCTGATCCGGTGGAAGCTCATGCCGAACGGGTTGACCCAGAAGCAGTCCGGGTGTTCGGGGTCGCGCACGGTGATGTGCCCGGCGACGCCCTCGGAGAATCCGAACTTCCCGAACAGGCGGAACCCGGCGGCGAGTTGCTCCTTGCGGTACTGCCGTTCGGCGTCGACGGAGTCGAAGACGGGAGGAGTGGGGAGTCCCGTTCCGTCGGGGGCGGGGCCGACCAGGCCGGTGAGGTCGGGGGCGTCCGAGGCGGAGGGGGTGGTCGTGGCTGTGCTCATGAAGTCCTCCAAGGATGTGGGGAGTTCGACGACGAGCAAAAGATACATGCATGCATCAGATACAGCAATGCATCGGATGCGTTGCTGTATCGTGGGGCGGACCCGCCGCGCGCCCACCGGAGAGCAGCACGCGGAACGCGTAGCGGGACGAGAGCGAACGAACAACGGGCCACGGCGCACACTGAAGACGGCAGCGAAGTGGAGAAGTGGAGAGAGGGTCGCGATGCCCAAGGGAGTCACCAAACGCCGGCCGCAGACCCGGGCCGCGCTGCTGCGGGCCGCGCTGGAGGTCTTCGCCGAACACGGCTTCCACGCCGCCACCATCGAGCAGATCTGCACCCGCGCCGGCTACACCCGGGGCGCGTTCTACTCCAACTTCGCCAGCAAGGAAGAGCTGTTCTTCACGCTGTTCGACGAGCACAGCGACCGTCTCGCCGCGCGACTGAGGGCGCTGGTCGACCGGATGGGCACCGACGAGCCCACGGTGGAACGCTTCGCACAGATGGTGGCCCGCAACGAGCTCGACGCCGAGGAACGCGCCTGGTATCTGGTGACCACCGAGTTCACCCTGCACGCCATCCGGACGCCGGAGGCGGCACGGAAGTTGGCCGAGCACGACGCCCGGGCCCGCGTCGCCATCGCCGAGGCGGTCACCGAGCTGGCCACCCGCCTGGGACGTCAACTCACCGTCGACGTCGACGAGTTCGCCCGCCTCCTCGTGGCGCTCCGGGAAGGCGGACAGGCCCAGAGCTACGTCGAACCCGATGTCTACCCCCCGGGCGAACTGGAGCGGCGCTTCCTCCCTGCGCTCGTGTCCACCTTCAGCGACCCGACCTCGGCCCCAGGCAGGCATGAGCGGCAGGCATGAGCGCTGACAGGGGTCGGTGGGCCCGCTGGCGGGTCTGGTGGCGCCGTTGGCCCTCGGTGGCCTGGGGCGGGATGGTCGTGGCCCGGGGGCGAGAGTCCGGGCCACCGTTGGCTGATGTGCTCCGTCAGTACACGATCGACACGATCTGGCAGGCAGCTGCGGCGAGTTGACGGTCGCCGTCGATGTGGGCGCGGGCCAGCGCAGCGGTCGGCTCGATCCCTCTCGTGCACAGTCGCCAGGCACTCTCCGCGTCCAGGGTGACGCGGGCGGCGGGCGCTCCGGCGGCGGGCTCGGCCAGGGACCAGCAACCAGCGGTGGCGGTAGCGGTCCACGTGCCGCCGGCCGGGCCCGGGATGTGGATCTGGAGCTGGGTGCCGGCGGCGGCACGGGTTTCCCGCAGGGTGTGGGGCAGGGCCCTCAGGAAGGTGTCCAGGACCACGGACAACGTGCCTGGGTCGGGGTCAGTTGCCTGACCGACGGCGTGGCGGATCTGTTGGCGATGGGCCCAGAACTCGGTCAGTTCGCGGGCGCTGTCGAGCCACACGGGGGCGGGATCGACGCCGGCCCAGGACACTCCGAGTGCGGGTTTGTCGGGTTCAACAACCTCGAAGAGGCGGGCAACTTGGGCACCGGACACGTCCAGGGCATCGATGAGCACGGCAGGACTGACCCGACGGTGGGCCTCGACCCACTCCTGGTTGATGCGGTGGATGAACGCCTCCAACGTCTCCCCCGGCGCGAAGGCGGGCTCGGCCCGGTGACCGTCGCGGTCACGGCTCAGGCGCCCGTAGCAGTCACCGAGAAGGTGTGCGGCCACATCATGCACGTCCCAGCCGGGCACGGCTTCCCTGTGCCAGTCGGCCGGCTCCAGTCCGCGCAGGGTGGCCATCAACGCCGCGTGCTCCGGGGCGAACAGCGGGCGGGCGTCGATGCGACTGCCGAGCCAGGAGTGGTGGGGAAGGTCATCGGGCGGAGGGGGCATGGCGTCAGCCTGCCAACCGTGAAACCCGGCCCGCCAACGAATATTCCGCTTGCGGACGCGTCCCAGGCACGAGCCGGGCGCTCAACGGGAGGTGGTCGCCTGCCCGTTCACGGGAGCGGCCTCGGCCCCGTCGGGCACGTCGGCCAGGCCCATCTTCAGGTGCTCGACGTGGTAGAGGGCCTGGTCCAGGAGTTCGGCGACGTGGTTGTCGTAGAGCGCGTACACCACCGAACGGCCCTTGCGGGTGCCGACCACGAGTCCGAGGTTGCGCAGCAGGCGCAGTTGGTGGGAGCAGGCGGACTGCTCCATGCCGACCTCCGCGGCGAGTTCGGTGGCGGCGAGCGGGCCCTCGCGCAGCCGGGCGAGGATCAGCAGGCGGGACGGGGTGGCCAGTGCCTGCAACGTGGTGGCCACCCTCGTGGCGCTGGCCGCGTCCAGACGCGCGCGCGGGACGCTGCTGCGAGGGGTTGCCGCTCCGTGGCCCATGGGTTCATCGTACGCCACCATGATTACATGAATCATTGTTCATTCGTCTCGTTGCGCTGATCGCGCGGACCGGGGCCGCGGTCGAGGGAACCTCCACAGCCAAGGTGGCCGCCCGAGCATGCGCCCGCTCCGTCGAAGGCCAGGGGGCGGGGCGGGTGTTGACCGTGGGCCAGGCGAGCGCGGAGCGGCGAGCGTCTTATTTCAGCCACATATCCGACTACAGAGGCGATAGCGGCATAAGGTCTGCGGTGCGCACTGAGCGCGTGTCCATACGTTTCCCTCCCTTATCGTCAGGATGTGTCCCTCCGTGATACGTGTCCGAGCCCGCCGCCGTGCTTCCCTGTCCGCCGCAGCAGTCGCGGCCACGGCACTGCTCGTCCTCACCGGTTGCCAGCCCAGCGCCAGCGGCGGGGACCAGGCGGACCCGTCGCCGTCCACTTCGCTCTCGCCCTCGGCGTCGGTCTCGGAGTCGCCCTCGGATTCACCCTCCCCCTCCCCCAGCCCGTCGACCGCGTCCCCGACGCCCTCGGCCACGACCGCTTCCCCGACACCGGCGGCAGCGGCTAACCCCCCTGAGGGGAAGGGGAGTTCCGGCCACGGGTCGGGGTCCGGCTCGTCGTCCCATGCGGGATCGCGATCCGGCGGCGGATCGTCTTCGTCGTCCTCGTCCGGTTCCGCTGCCGGCGCCCCCGACACCGCGGGCGTCATCCTCTCCCCGTCCGGGAACTACTACCAGCGCGGCCAGTTCTGCAAGAAGGCCCACCTGGGCCTCACCACGCGCGACGCGCACGGCGGTCGGCTGCACTGCGCCATGCAGAGCGGCCGCCCGCACTGGCAGTAAGCACGCCCACCCCACGGCGAGTTCGAGCACATCGCGGGGAGCGGCTGGCTCGGGCCCTGGCGGCGCACGTGGCGCCGCCGCATCGGGCCGGCCCGCTCTCCGACCCCTTTACACCCAGCCCCGCAGCAATCGCGCTGCGGGGCCGCCTCAACGTACGGGTCGGCCGCGGCCTGTAGGCGACCTGCGGTCAACTCCCGGTCCCTGATCGTCAATTCGGCCGGTGACGCCCGTTGACCCTGCGCGACAACAGCCATGACATCCGGAATTCTGTGGGGTTTTCGCGCGTGACTGGCCTGCATCTTCGCCATTTTCCGCAACTCGGCAGGCAGTTGCGCGCGCCGCGACGACTGAAACACATGTGGCGTAAGTGGAACAAGGGACGCACGAACACCGGCAGACGCAGATGAACTGTCCTTGATGTTCAGTCAGCGATGCCAGCCAGCCGCGGAGGATATTCCCGAAAGACGCCCCCAACAAGGTGTGTTGGGGGACGCCTGAGCGATGCGCTAAGTTCCTCACGCAACCAGGAGAGCCTGGGCCGCGTCTTTCAAGTAACGCCGCGTACCCCGCCGAGCGAAATAGTCCGGGCGCCATTGATCCGGCACGGGGCACGTGACATGAGTAGCACGCTGAGCTTCAGGGAATGAGAGTCGTTCCAAAATCGCACACCCGAACAATGGACGGGGGCTAACTCATGAGCATCAGGTGTGGCAGGCCAAGGATGAGGATCATCCTTGCGGTCGCCACCGCTACGGCAACAGCAAGCGGGTTGGTGGGCATTATCGGAGCCGGTTCGGCTTCCGCGCAACCACTCTCCCGCACATTCGGCTATACCTGCGCGGCTGGCATGCTTGGCAATCAGCCGTTCACAGTGGAGATCGACTCGGACGCCCCGCGTTCGTTCACGGTCGGCGCACCCCGCAAGACCATCGCCGTCAACGCGGTGGCGACGGTGAGTGCCGGTTTCACCCAGTGGCTCGCCCAGGCCCACATGAAGACTCTCGGGGGCACTGTGCAAGCGACGGCCCATGTGGCCGCGCCACAGGACGACTTCGACGTCACGGTCCCCTTCCACGTGGCCACGACCAGCGTCCCGGCATCGGGGCCCTTCAAGGTCAGGGCAACCGCCAGCCCGACCACGCGCACCTTCAACCATCCTGGCAAGGGGACGGTCACCGCCGGCGGCCTCACCCTTGCCCTTCTCGCAAAGAACGCGGCAGGAACCGTGGCACTGGCGGGCAACGCCGCGTGCACCCTGAACCCCGACCAGAGCAACTTCGTGACGTCCTTCGACGTCACGAAGCCGGTGCCGGCGCCCCCCACTCCTCCGGGCTCTTCGACCGGACCGGGGCCGGGGGCCTCCGCCGCTCCGCGGCCGGCGACCGGATCGGCGGGTGCTGCCGTGCCAAAGCCGGCGCCGTCGGCGGGCGCCGGCCACGCAACGCACAGCCCGGCCACGCCCAGCAACCCGGGCGCTAGCCCTTCCCACGCTCCCAGCGCCCCGCCGGTGACGCACCCCAGCCACACGACGCCGAGGTCGACCGCACCCGCGGTCGTCGTCAAGACCTCGACCGGCGGGCGGAACACCAGGGATCTCGTCCTCCTGGCCGTGGGCGTACTGGTCGCGATGGCCGCCTCCTTCGGGCTCGGCGCGCTGCTCAAGAATCGCCGCCACACCAGTGGCGACGGAGCGGCTCGGCGATCCATCGACCCGAAGCAGGGCCTGCTCATCGAAGGCGTCAAGACCCATAGCACCGACGTCAGTTACCCCGAGAAGGGTTTGCATGCTGCCGTCCCCCAGCGTCGAGGCCATGACGGTGGGACGGCAGCACACGGCCACACCGGCAGGCGGGTCACCGAGGGTCAAAATCTCCTACTGGGGCGTCATGTTCCGCGCCAGGCCAGTCATCGGGGCGTCGGAGCGCGGAACCACGGTGGCACCGATCCGCACACCCAGCTCCCGGGCTCGTCACAAGGCGAAGGCATCGATGTCGTGGCCGACGAGCAGTCCCACGACGCCGCATACGTTCGGCAGGGGTAGCAGACAAGGGAACGAACAACCACCGTCCGCGTAACGGAGATTCAGGCAAGGGGGCAGGCACCCGCCCACGGGTGCCTGCCCGCCGCGGCGGGGCGGGACGGCCGCACGGAAAGCCGGCCATCCGCTATCCGCTATCCACTATCCACGCGAAGGGAGAGGTCTGTGATGGCTGAGATCGACGCTTTGCCTGGCGAGATCGTGCCCGCGGTCGAAGCGGCAGCGGGTACGTACGGCGACGGCGCGACGCGCGTCCTGTACCGGTGAGCGTCGCGCCAAATCCGCAGGTGCCGGGACCCGCCGCGTTTACTGCCGGCCAGTCGGACGGCGCCGGGTCGACCACGATAAAGAACGTCACGGGCGTTGTCAGTCTCGGTAACGACAACGTCATTGTGTACATCGACAAAAGGTCGTCCGCCGAGGGCGCATTGACCGAGTTGGCCAAGAAACTCGTAGATGCCGTGCGCGCCCAACGCAGCTCCGTTGACAGACAGCTGGCCGACGAAGCCGATCTGCTCGCGCATGATGTCCGTGGGCGCCTCCAGTACGAGGCGGAACAACTGGGCTTAGAGGACCGCGAGTTGCCCGTGCGCTGGAAGCCGGTGCGGGAGAAAACGCCCTACCCCGAGGACCTCCGGAATGCCCGGGCCGAGGAAACGCCTACCCGCTCGCACCCCACTGCCGGCCAAGAGGCCGCGCTCACGGCCACCCTTGAACAGGCGCAGTCCCACTGGCTGATGGTGCTGGGGCGGGCGGGCTCGGGAAAGAGCGCCCTGGCCCTGCGTTTTGCACTGGCCCGCCTCAAGGCACGCGCCCACGGAGCACCGGTGCCGGTGATCTTCAGCATCGGATCATGGAATCCCACCATCCCGCTGCGGGATTGGTTGATCGCCCGGCTGGAGCGGGAACACACCTATCTCACCACGGCGAGCCCGAGCGGTGAGACGTGGGCCGCCGCGCTGGTGGGTGCCGACTACGTGCTACCGATCCTGGACGGGTTCGACGAGATCGCCACCGGTTTGCGCAAACTCGCGCTGAGGGAACTCAACAAATGCGGCTTGCCGATGCTGGTGACCAGTCGCCACGCCGAATTCGAAGCCGCCAGGAAAGAAACCAACGTCGAGCCCTCCGCCGCCGCTATCGAATTGATCGACCTCAAACTGGACGACGCCATCAACTATCTGCAGGCGGCCACCGGAACACCTCTGCCTGCCAGTGAGGATGCCACCCCCAGGACCGGGTGGGCTTACGTCCTGGGTGAGTTGCACTACCGTAGCCACGAACCAGACGTCGCCAATCTCGCGGCCGTGCTGACCACCTCCTTGATGGTCACCCTCGCCCGATTCGTCTACGAATCCAAACTTGACCCGTCGGACCTGTTGAAACCCGAGAAGTTCGGCACCCGAGAGGCCCTTGAGAATCACCTCTTGGACGCCTTCATCACTACCGCCTACGAGCGCGTGCTCCGCGACAAGCCCGTCGATACCGACAATCCAGAAGGGTTGGAAGAGCGGAGCCGCAGAGTCGAACGCGCCCGGCACTGGCTCGGCTACCTCGCCGCACATCTGACGGAACTCAAAACACCCGACATCGAATGGTGGCGGCTGGGGACCACCGTGCGACTGCGCTGGCTGATGCTGCGGGTCGGCGTCACGGTCTGGATCGCGTCCGGTCTCGTGACCGGGCTCTCTAACGGGTCCGTGGGCGGGCTCGTGCTCGGGCCCTCGTACGGGCTCAGGACAGCGGCCATCACCGGTCCGCTGGATGGGCTCGGGATCGGTCTCGCCTTCGGGCTCATGCACGGGTTCGTCACGAAGATGAAGGTCGGCGGCCCGAAGTTCGAACCGTCGCTGATGGAGATCAGGCTTCGTGGCTGGACGAAGAACGGAACCGTGGAAAGACTGCGGGAGAGCTTCCGCCCCAGGGTCAAGGGCGGGCTCGCCGGTGGTCTCCTGTTCGGACTCCTGTGGGCGCTCGGAAGTGCCACTTTTTCGGCCCTCGTGGGATACCCCGGGGACCTGATCGCGCTGGCTGCGGGGGAGACGCTCGCGGCGGGGATCGGCCTGGGGCTCGCGATGGGGTTCATCGCCGCGCTCGGGGCCGGGTTCGAGACCGTCATCCCGCGAGAGCAACGCGCCCACCCGTCGGTCCTGTTGAACACGAACCGCGCCACCGTGCTCAAGCAGACCCTCACCATCGGGTTCGTGGTCGGGTCCGGGTACGGGATCTTTTTCGGGCTCGTGACCACCGCCCTGGGGGGACTTGGGGCCGGGCTGGCGGCCGGATGCGTGATCGCACTCGGGATCGGCACCATGACCGCCTGGGGGCGTTGGGTGGTCCTGGCCCGGATCTGGTTGCCCCTGTCGGGATGGTTGCCGAGGGACCTGGACGCGTTCCTCCGGGACGCCTGCAAGCGGGAGGTCCTGCGCCAGGTCGGCACGGTCTACCAGTTCCGTCACGCCAAGCTCCGGGACCATCTGTGCGCCACCACCAACACCCCGCCCGAGCGCATCCTGTACCGCACCAGCAGCCTGGACCGGCTGTTCAACGTCGTCGACGCCGATGGTGACGGCCATGTCGGCGGCGCCGACTACCGGCGGATCGTCGAGCGCTACCGCACCGCCTACGAACTCGCCGCGGACGCCCCCGAGGTGGAGGCTCTGACGTCCTTCTACAAGGAGTACTGGGCCGGTCTCCAGCGCCACGCGAAGACCGACGACCGCCTGTCCCGCAAACAGCACCGCGCCGCCGCCGTCGCCACTACCACGGACCCGGCCCTACAGGAGCCGGTCGCGGCCTTCGGGGCGGCGGTGTTCCAGGTCATCGACGCGGACCACGACGGCTACGTCGGAGAGCAGGAGCTGACGCGGTACCTGGCAATGTGGGACCTGGCCAGAGACGCCTCGCGCGTGCTGGACCAGCTGGACACCGACGGCGACGGCCGCCTCAGCAAGGACGATCTGACCCGCGCGATCCACGCGTACTTCTACTCCCCCGACCGGGACGGCACGGGCGGCGTGTTCTTCGGCGTCGGGTAACTCCCGCTCTACAGAGCCCCGTTGGCCGGCAGCTCCGCGCCTCTCGGCCGTTCACTCGCCAATCCCCGGTAGGGTTTCGCCGCCGGGAGCGCGCCCAGCGATCGCGCACATCACGTCGCACCGTTTCTTGTGCACCCAGCAGGCGCCCCTCATCATGTGGTGCGTCCAGACCGACCGAGCGCGTTCCGGAGGCGGAGGCCGCCATGTCAATGCCGGACATTTTGAACGGTGGGGGAACGTCGGGTAGTTGGGGAGCGGGCAGGTTCTCAGGCCGTCGCATCCTGCTGTTCGTGGCATCGTCCGCGCTGGCCGCCACCGCGCTCGCCGGTGCACCCGCGCAGGCGGCGGCTCCCCCCAATCCCGTCATCTTCATTCACGGCCGTAATGCCGACCCGGGAGCCTGGAACACCATGCGGGCGGACTTCGCCCGGAACGGGTACCCGGAGGACCGGCTGTTCGCCTGGTCGTACGACACCTCGAAGTCGACGAACGAGGTGCTCAGCGGCCAACTCCAAAGCTATGTCCACACGGTGCTGGAGCAGACGGGTGCCAGGAAGGTGGATCTCGTCGCCCACAGTCTCGGCAGTCTTCCGACCCGTTGGTACGTCAAGTTCGGCGACGGGCGGGCCAGGGTGGCGCACTGGGTCTCCCTGGCCGGCCCCAACCACGGCACCGACCTTGCCTGGCTGTGCTCGGCATGGGACCAGGGCTGCCGGGACATGACCCCCGATTCGTATGTCGTCACGCACCTCAACTCCGGTACCGCGACGCCCGGTCCGGTGAAGTACGCAACGTGGTGGTCACCGTGTGACGAGCAGATCTCCCCGCACAGCAGCACCCCGCTCGACGGTGCCCTCAACACCCGCACCGCCTGCCTGAAACACAACGACTTCCTCGGGGACGTCACCGTGTCGCAGCAAGTGCGCGCCTTCCTCAGCGGTGGCGGCGTGCGCCAGCCGGACGGTGTGAAGCCTGCGGATGGTGTGCACCACGGGGACCGTGTGCACCAAGTGGGCTGACTACGTCGTCAGAACGATCTTGCCCCTGGCGTGGCCGGTCTCACCGAGTTCGTGGGCCCTGCACGCCTCCGTCAGCGGGAACACCGCCGCGATCTCGACCCGGAGTTGACCGCTCTCGACCAGGTTGGCGATCTCCCGCAGACCCGCGTGGTCGGGCTCGGCGCACAGGAAGACGGCGTGCACCCCGGCCGCGCGGGCCTGTTCGGCGGGGAAGGTCTTGTCCGGCGGAACGATGGTGACCAGCGTCCCGCCCGGGCGCAGCGTGCGCAGGGAACGTTCCCCGTAGGAGCCGCCCACCGCGTCGAGCACGGCGTCCACGTCGCGGACGGTCTCGGCGAAGTCCTCGCGGGTGTAGTCGATGAGTTCGTCGACTCCCAGACGGCGCAGGAACGCATGCTTGCCGCGGCTCGCCGTGCCGATCACGTGGGCACCCCGTGCCTTGGCGATCTGTACGGCGAGGTGGCCGACCCCGCCCGCCGCGGCGTGGATCAGGACCCGTTTGCCCGGGCCGACGTCCGCGGTGTCCACCAACGCTTGCCAGGCAGTCAGCGCCGCGAGGGGGATTCCCGCGGCCTGGACGTGGTCCACGTTGGCCGGGCGGCGGGCGAAGTGTCGGGCCGGGGCGGCGACGTAGTCGGCGTAGGTGCCGGCCAGTTGGGGGCAGCGTGGCATGCCGAACACCTCGTCGCCGGGTCGGAAGAGGGTGACGCCGGGGCCGACCGCCTCGACCACTCCGGAAACGTCGAAACCGAGGGGGAAGGGTGGCTTGGCCCCGCTGTGGAAGGTGGTGCGCCCCTCGGTCTTCCAGGCGGTCGGATTGACGCCCGCTGCACATACCTGCACCAGAATCTCGGTGGCCGCCGGTTCGGGCCGCACGGTTCCGACGACCCTGAGGGCCTCCGGACCGCCGGCACGATCCTGGACGACGGCCCGCATCATGAAGCGGTCAGTACGGGTAGGGTGCGTGATCTGCAACATGGTTGGTCGTCTTTCGTGTTCGGCCTTCGGGGTTGGATGTGTGCGTGTGGATCGGTGGTGTCTGGGGGCGCTGGACCAGTTTGGCGCCTGGTCAAGTACCGACGTAGTGACCTGATGGTCAGGGTCTGAAAGAATCGGGCCATGCATCGTGTCGGCGTACTGGCCCTGGACGGCGTGCTCCCCTTCGAACTCGCCATCACCTCCCGGATCTTCGGTGCCGCCCGCGACGCGGCGGGCGAACCTCTGTACTCGGTGACGACATGCAGCCTGGACGGCGGCCCCGTACGGACCGACGCGGACTACGAGTTGACCGTCGGCCACGATGCCGGCGTGCTGTCCGCCGTCGACACCGTCGTCATCGCGCCCACGCACCGGCTCGGCCCGGTCAAGGAGGACGGGCGACTGCCGGACGCCTTGCGGGCGGCCCTTGACGCCGTGCGGTGCGGCACCCGCATCGTGGCCATCTGCACCAGCACCTACGTCCTGGCCGCGGCCGGCCTGCTCGACGGCCGCCCGGCCACCACGCACTGGCGCGAGGCCGAGCGGCTGCAACGGATGTTCCCGCGCGTCCGGGTCGATCCCGATGTGCTGTTCGTCGACGACGGCGATGTGTTGACCTCGGCGGGCGCGGCCGCCGGAATCGACCTGTGCCTGCACCTCGTCCGGCGGGACCACGGGTGTGAGGTCGCCAACGAGGTGGCCCGCAGCTGTGTCGTTCCGCCGTGGCGCGAAGGCGGTCAGGCCCAGTACGTCCGGCGCCCGGTCCCCTCCCCCACCACCAGCGGCACCGCGCCCACCCGTGCCTGGGTCCTGGAACGGCTCGCGGAACCGGTCTCCCTCGCCGAGATGGCCGCCCACGCCCGGGTCAGTGTGCGCACCTTCACCCGGCACTTCCGGGACGAGGTCGGCACCAGTCCCGGCCAGTGGCTGATCCAACAACGGGTGGAGCGGGCCCGTCAGTTGCTGGAGACCACCGACTGGCCGATCGACCGCATCGCCGACAGCGCCGGTTTCGGCACCGGAACGTCCCTACGGCAACACCTCCAGGCCGCCCTCGGCGTCTCCCCTCAGGCGTACCGGCGCACGTTCCACACCGCGCCGGCCGACAGCACCGCCGCAGCGGACCGCGGCAAGCCCGCACCGCACATGGACCCGGCCGCCTGAACTGCCGCCCGCGTTGGCGGGGTTGGCGAGGTCATCAGTGGTTGTCGGGCTGTGGCGTTGGGGTCGGCTGGTTGCGCAAGGGGGCTTGTCCTGCCGGTGCGTTGGCTTCTCGGGGGTCCGCGTCGGGCCGTCGAGGGCGTACCAAGAAGCACGACAGGGCGCCCACCGCGATCACGATGAGGGGCAGGGCGAGGGTCGGGCGCATCGCCTGCGCGACCCCGTGTTCGAACGTGGCCGTGACCGCCTGCTGGAGCTGGTGGGCCAGGCCCGTTGGCGTGCCCTGCGGTGGAGGGGCCATCGCGGCGTTCCGTCCGACGCCGAGTTCCTGTCCGCTCGCGGTCGCGTTGTGGAAGCCGGCCAGGAACTGACTGCGGACGTCGGTCGGGAGGCCGGCGGCCCGCCGTGCCGCTTCGTCGTGGAGCGAGCCGGCCAGTCGGTTCTGCAGTACGGCGCCGACTGCGGCGCTGCCGAGCACCGTTCCGATCTGGCGGATCGTGTTCAGCACTCCGGAGGCCGCCCCCGCCATCGCGGGCTCGACGTGGTACATGGCGACCGTGACCATCGGGCCGAAGACGCAGCCGATGCCGATCCCGGCCGTGATCAGTGCGGGTTGGAACTCCCACCAGACGCGGCCGACTTGGAGGGTCCCGGCGAGCCAGGCCATGCCTGCGGCGAAGAGTGCCAGCCCGGCCATCAGGACGTACTTGCCGCCGATCCGGTCCGCCAACCGGCCCGCGACGGGTGACAGCAACGCCGACACCACCATCGCCGGCGCCATCACCAGGCCGGCCGCGAGGGCGCTGAAGTGCAGCACCGACTGTAGATAGATCATCACCGGCAGGAACAGTCCGATCATCCCGACCTGGACGGTTGCGGACGCGAAGCTCATGACGGAGTAGTTGCGGTCGCGGAAGAGCGCGAAGGGCAGCAGCGGTTCGGCGTGTTGCCGGTTGCGCTGGTGGATCAGGAACAGCACCAGCAGTGCGACGGCCGCGCCCAACAGCGCCCGGATACCGGCGTTCCAGTCATAGCGTTGCCCCTCGGTGAGTGCGAAGGCCAGGCATGCGAGCGTCGCCGCGGCGAGTACGACGCCGGTGAGGTCCAGCTTGCGGCGGTTGCCGTGCCGGACGTCCGGCACGAGCGCGAGGGTCATCGCCAACACGAGCGCGCCGATCGGGACGTTGACGAGGAAGATCCACCGCCAGCCCGCCGTGCTGACCAGCAGTCCGCCGAGGGTCGGCCCGGCGATGGTGGCCACGCCCGCGACCCCGCCCCAGACACCGAGCGCGGCGCCCCGGCGCTCGGCCGGGAACGTGCCGATGATGAGCGTCATCGTCTGCGGCATCAACGCCGCCGCGCCCAGCCCCTGCACCGCCCGGGTGACGATGAGTTGGACCGGATCCTGCGAGAGCGCGCACAGCACGGACGCCACGGTGAACAGCGCGACGCCCCCGATGAACATGGCGCGCGGCCCGCGCACGTCGCCCAGCCGACCGAACGTGATCAGCAGCGCGGCGAGCACGAGGATGTAGACGTTGATCACCCACAACATCTCGTCGAGCGACGCGTGCAGGTCGCCGATCATGCTGGGAATGGCGACGTTGACCGCCGTCAAGTCCAACAACGTCATGAAGAACCCCAGGCTGAGCGTCAGCAGCACCGCCCAGGGATTACCGCGCCAGCCACGCAACTGCCTCTGCATTCCCATGTGTTCCCGTTCCCCTCCGTTGGCTCCGGGTGTCGCTCCCACTGCCGCCATGGCGCTCGGCTCGGCTGCCGTCGCAGGCAGGGGCGGTGCGCCAGCACCGACGGCGCACCGCCCCTGCCGCACGCACAACGGCGTCGTCAGCCCTTCCCGGGGGCCTGCAGGCTCCACAGCCGCCCGTCGGGGTCCCGGACGGTCATCTCCCGGGTCCCGTAGTGGGTGTCCTCGAACGGCGTGACCACGTCCACGACGGGGTCGGGGCGGAACGCCGCTTCGTCGGGCACCTTCAGTGCCACCTGCATGCCGGGCTCCCGGCCCTCGGGAACCTCGACCACGACGAGATAGGGACCGTCTCCGTTGCGGAGCACGCCGGAGCCGTCGCCGGCCGACGTCTCCAACTCGTAGCCCAGTTCCTGGAAGAACTTCGCGGTCCTCCCCCAGTTGTGGGTCTCCAGGAAGATCGCTTCGATGCCTTCGGTCGCCATGTCATGACTCCTTTCCGGAAGATTTCTGCTGTCCCTGCGGCTCGTCGAGATAGGCGCGCAACGCCTCGGCGACCAGTGCCGACAGCGACATGCCCGTCTCGATCGCGTGGTGCTTGAGCTGCCTGATCAGCTCCACCGGCAGATACACGTTGAACTGTTTGACTTCCGTGTCGCCCATGGGCAGATGTTAGCTCCCTAGATTGCTAGCATGCTAGTCCATCGCTCGGAGAGGGGCACTCATGTCTGTCTTTGCGACCACAGTCACCCCACACGAACCGGTCCTCGTGCGCGCCGCCGAGGCCGAGCAACTACCCGAGATCGGCCACTGCTTACTGTCCGACGCCAGCGCCAGCAACGGCGCGCTCAGCGCCCACCGCATCCAGCTCGCCCGCGGCGCCGACGGCGCAGTCCCGCACCGACACCACCACTCCTCGGAACTGTTCTTCATCATCGACGGGACGCTCCAGGCACTGGTGGGAGCGGAGATCGTCACCGCCGGCTCCGGCGACCTCCTGATCGTCCCTCCGCACTGTGATCACGCCTTCCGCGCGGCCCCGACGGACACCGCCGACGCACTGATCGTGATCACCCCCGGCATCGAGCGCTTCGACTACCTGCGGCAGGTCGCCAGGATCCACCGGGGCGAAGCCAGCCGCGAGGGCCTGCTCGCCGACCAGCAGCGCTACGACACTCACTTCGTCGCCAGCCCCGCCTGGTAGGGCGAGGCGATCATCGTCGACCTCGATCGCGGCCACGGGCACGGGCGACGCGTTGACGCGGGCGTGCCCTACGCGGCGGCCCGTCGTTGGTGGCGGTGAAGGCGTCCGCATCGTCCCCGGCGCCCGGCTCCGCTGTCGTAGCGGGCGCCGGGGCGCTGCGGGCCTTCCCGGCCCCAAGCGCCGCTGGTTCGCTACGTCCTCGGCGTGGCGCTTGGGGCCGCCCGCTGCCCGCCGCCCGGGCCGGGGCCACCGCCTGGCACTGTCCGGCGACGCTCGCCCGCCATCGAGCAAGGGCCGCAGCTCACCCTCTCCCCCGCGGGAAGCCCCCCGCTGGTGTCCCGCACGGGCATCGGACCCTAGACTTGCAGAGTTCTTCAATTCGTTAGTTTCCTCAGAGGTCAATGACGTCGTGGTGTGGAGGTCCGGGTGGGCGACTTTGCCGAAGCGGTGCGGGAGCGGGTGCACCGAGCACGGGACGCGGTCGCGGCGGCACACGAGGCCGGGGACGTCTACGCCGTGACCGAGGCCAAGGAGGAGCTGGACGACGCGCTGCGGATGGCGCGCGACCTCGGCGTGGATCCCGGTGTCGAGCCGGAAGACGACCACGAGGACCCCGCATGAAGGGAGGCGGCACTTCGTGAACAGGACGCAGGTGCCCCTGTACCAGGCGAAGGCGGAGTTCTTCCGGATGCTGGGGCATCCGGTCCGGATCCGGGTGCTGGAGCTGCTCCAGGACGGGCCGAAGCCGGTCCGGGAGCTGCTGGCCGACATCGAGGTGGAGCCGTCGAGCCTGTCGCAGCAGCTCGCGGTGTTGCGCCGAGCGGGGATCGTGACCGCCACGCGAGGCGGGTCGACGGTGGTGTACGAGCTGGCCGGCGGCGATGTGGCCGAGCTACTGCGGGCCGCGCGCCGGATCCTGGTGGAACTGCTGGCCGGGCGGGAGGACCTGCTGACGCAGTTGCGCGAGTCGGGTCAACCGATTCCGACTCCGCTCCCCCCTTCCCCCTGACCCCCGACGCACCCAGGAGCGCAACCATGCTCGACGAGCAGACCAACGACCAGCCCCACAAGCAGGCCCACGAGCAAGTCACCGAACTGCCCCCGCGCGAAGCATCCTTCGGCGGCGGGATGTCCGAGCGACACAAGGAACGGGGCGCGTCCTGGCGGGTGTTCATCTACATCGCCGGCAGCCATCTCCTGCTGGCCTTCATGGCGCTCCTCTTCTACCTCGGCAGCCACGCCGGCAAGTAGGCGTCGCACCGCTCGGGACGACAACCATCGGCCGGGTTGTTGGTGATGTGCCTGTGATAGCGTCGCTCCCTTCTCCGGAGCTCCCGGACGGAGTCCTGTCAGGCACCACCCCATGAACGACCCACAGCAGCAACTCCACGACGCGCTCGATGCTTTGGACGCCGCCTTCACCCCACGTGCCGAGCTGCCAACTTCCGTGGATGGCTGCACCTACTGCTACGGCGCAGCGGATCTCGAAGCCCTGGCCGGTCCGGTGGGCCGGATACCGGACGAACTGGTCCGCCACGTCGCGCACGAGGGGCCTGACCACTGGGCCGATTTCCCCGGCCTGTACCGCAAGTTGGCGCCCCGGATCACCCGCCTTCTCGTCGCTGACCAGCTCATCAACGACATGACCGCCTCTCGGTTCCTTGCCGCCGGCTGGCGCGACTGGAGCGGGGCGGAGTGCACGGCGCTGGAGAGCGTGTGGCACGCCTGGTGGCGGTCGATCCTGCACAGCTACCCGAGCGCCGGAAGCGTCACGGACGTGCTGGAGACGCTCGGAGCCCTCAACGGCAGCCTCGCCCCCTGGCTGAGCACCTGGGCCCAAACCCGCACCGAGGCAGCGGACTTGCACCTCAACGACGCGCTCGACTGGTGGCTGTACGGAAGCGAACTCGCCGACCTCCGCTTCGGCTTCTACGACGAGGTGCACGCCACGCCGGAACTGCTGCCGTGGCTGCTCTCCTTGGAGGACGACCGCATCGGCGCGACCCAACTGAGGGAAGTCGAGCGCATCGCCTATGGCTACTAGGCCGTATGCCGAAAGCGGACCTCGGACATAGGGACCCCCGTTTCGGATCACTGCAGCATCGCGGCTTCGACCTCTTGGCAGGTGTGGTACATCGCGATGTTGCCTTCGGGGCCGGTCGAGGCTTCGAGGGCGGCGTTGAGCGCGGCCTTGGCCTTCGCCTGGATGCCCGCGGCTTCGGCCTTGTCGGCGGAACTACCCATGACACTCTCCTCGATGTAGGTCCGGGCCCTTTCGGCTGCCTGGTATGCGCTGTACGCCCTGGCAGCGTAGGCGTTGACTGCACTGGGGAAGGTCTCGGGCAGCGAGGGATTCGGGCCCGTAGGCGCGTTCAGGGCCAGCACTTGCGAGGCGGCGAGGAAACCCTCGTGGGTTGCCCTGACGTAGGCGAAACGGTCGACGGTGGCGCGCCGCGCTGCGTAGACGCGTTCGGCGGCACGGTCGTTCAGTCGGTTGTACTGGGCTGCAGTCGCGGGGGGTTCCGTCGTCAGCGGATTGCTGTCCGTGGAGGCCATGCCCTTTCCGGTGATACGGGCGGCGGCACCGAAGGGGGAGGAACCGCCGCTTTGGATCTTCTTGTACTTGTCGACGATGACGCCCAGGTGGTGCTGGGCGACAAAGAGGGCGGCCTCGTGATCGACGGTGTAGGCGAAGTAGCGGCGTGCTTCCGTCTCTACATCTGCCGCATAGGTGAGTGGCCAGTAGTCGAAAACGTTGGCGTTGTCGCTGATCTTGCCAGCCTTGAATTCGACGACGTTATCGCCGGGATCGTTCTTCCACTCGCAGTTGCACTTTTCCGTTCCGCAGTCCCCGGACTTCACGATGTCCTTGGCGTCGCGCGTGGGCACGGTCGCCCGCTTCGTGTCTGAGATGCAACTGACGACGCGCGTCTCAAGGTAGCTGTGTTGGTAGACCGGATCAGGCCAACCCTTCCATTTGTACACGTCGTACGCATGCTCGGTCGGGGGCTGGATTCCGTTCAGGCGGTCGGCGATCTGGCTGGCAATGGTGCGGATCGTGGCCGCGATGTGGTCGTGGTAGTCGCTGCCGTGGACGACGATGTTGCTGATCCATTGGGCGTCGGCCCCGGGGCCCTGCCACATGACACGCATGAGCTCCAGCTGCATGTGGAGAGCAGCGCCGGTGGAGAAGAGACCCAGGGTGAGGATCGACGAGGCGGGGGTGGTGCCCAGGTCCGACTTGAGCTGTTGCAGCCCGGGAAGAAACCTGGTCGTTCCTTGGCACGCGGCGTCCACGGCTACTTGCAGGTCGGTCTTCCTCTTGCCGAACGCCTGCCAGTCGAGGGTCTTCTTGAACTCGTCGATCTCGTGCCTGCTTGCTTTGATCTTGAGGAGGAGGACGTTGATGTCGGCGAGGGACTTCGCCATCTCATTGCGCACCGACTGCCAGGCGATCTGGTTGACCAAAACCTTGTCCAGCGCGGCGAGTTGCCTGGCCATGGTGTCGGCGATGTTCTCCCTGCTGGGCGGGAACAGCAGCCTCAACCCGACGGAGATTCCGCCGGCCACTCCGCTGAGGATCATGCCGGGCATACCACCGGCGATGGCCACCGTCGCCAGCAGCGACAACACGCTCTCCGCTGCCTGGAGGTCCCGCTGAGTCTCGGGGTCCGTGTCAACCGGGAGGGACGGCATCTGGGTCCCTTCGGGTGCGGAGGCTGTTGTGGACGTATCGGCCTCGGGTGTCCGGTCGGCGGAGTCGGGGATTTCGTTCATCACGCGCCTCCGGCAGGGGGCTTGAGTTGCTGCTTCCACTGCCAGTAGATCTGGCTGAACGCCAGGTGTGCGACATCGGCGGCGATCTTGCGCGGCAGCGGCGACTTGGTGCCGGTGCCGTATCCGTCGTAGGTGTAGCCGGTCAGTGTCGCGAAGAACTGATCCCACGCGGTAGTGGAGTCCGCATCATTCGCCGCCGGGGCTACAGGTGGATCGGATGGGCTCTCGACGGTCGCGGCCGTGGCGGGGACCTTCGGTTTCGCGACCGTGACAAAATCCTCCGCGAGCTGCATGATCAGTTTGTACTTGAGGTCCCCGGATGCCCACGTCCAAGGCGGGGAGACCGGTTCGGACATGCCAGCAATCGCGTTCATTTCGAAGACCATTTGCTGAACTGACGGGTTCCACTTATCGCAGTAGTGCTGCACCCGCGCCCAGAACTTCTTGTCATCCTCCTTCCACCACAGCTTCAGCTGATTCCGGATCATCTCCTTCTGCTCAGGGGTCAGTTCCTCGTCGGACGAGTCCGTCTTGCCGTTGACCTCGTTCGCCTGCTTCTTGACCATCAGATAGAAGCTCAACGCCGAGAGGAGGGTGGATGCGGCAGTGAAGAAGGCCGGGAGCGCAAAGTCCCAGAACTTCACTCGGCGGAGGAGCGTCGGCTTCTTCGACTCCTCCTTCAGGGCTTCTCTGCCGGCCTCCCGGCTCTGCTCAAGGGAGCTGCCGGCCCCCGCGCCCCGGTCGAACGCCTCCTGAGAACGGGGAAGCGGCCCGGCGGGGGTTCGTGACATCACGTCCATCTCCACGATGACATCCGCGATGCCCTGCGTCCCCGTGCTCAGCGACATCACCTGCCGGGCGGTCTCCGCGGCCTGCTCACGGATCGGGGCGTCCTCTTCGGTGCCGACCGTCTGTTCAATCCGCTCAAGCGTCTCGTCATCGTTCTCACCGGACCTCTGGTCCTCGGGACTCGGGTCGTCGTCCCCTTGCTCTACTGGTACTTCCTCGGTTGGCCCCTCAGGCATGACGCCTCCTCCGCTCTTCGCGCACGGGGCATCACCGTGCCAACGATGCGGTGCCCCAGTGGATGGCAGCCAGCCTCCCCGCAGACACGCGAACTCCGGTCGCACCACGCGGTCCTGGCCAGGCGCACGGAAGCGTCGGGCCAGGCGCACGAAAATGGCTATGTGCGCTCGTCCATCCGACGGGCGCCTGGCCGGAGACGACTTCGCAGTGCGCCATCACGGACGGTCCTCGACGCAGGCCCCTGCCGGTCGGTGTCAGCCCGCTGTCCGGGCTGCATGGGCGGACCGCCGTTCGTCGCGGGTCTGTTTCAGTTGCGTACCGTCGGCGTGAACTGTCCTGTCTGGAGGGCGATTTCCTCCAGGCTTCGGCCGCGTGTCTCGGGCATCGAGCGGCCGAAACCCACGATGGCCACGAGGGTGAGGGCGCAGTAGAGCAGGAACGTCCCCTGGAAGGAGAAGTGGTCGACCAGGGGGACGAAGGTCAGGGCGACGATGGTGTCGGCAGCCCAGAGCGCGGTCGTGGCCAGGCTCATGGCGCGGCCGCGCACCTGCTGGGGGAAGATCTCGGAGATGTACACCCAGAACACCGGGGCGGGGCCCACCGCGCCGGCGGCGATGAAGACGCACATCAGGACGACGGTGACCGGGCTGCCTTGGTGACCGGTGAAGGAGGCGAGCGAGATGCCCGCGCCGCTCACGGCCATGAGCGCCAGTCCGCCGAGGAACAGCGCGCGTCGGCCCAGCCGGTCCAGTGCGGCCATGGCGACGAAGGTCATCAGCAGGTTCACGACACCGATGATCACGCTGCCCAGGACGGAGCTGCGGATGCCGAGTCCGCCGGAGGACAGGATGCGCGGCGCGTAGTAGATCGCGGTGTTGAGACCGCTGAGATGGACGGTGAAGGCCATCAGGGCGGTCATCCAGATGAAACGGGTGCTGGACGGGTTCGCTGAGCCGCGCGCCGCTCGCTGTGCGGGCGGCGGGGTCAACTGGCGGCGCAGCGCGTCCAGATCGTCGGTCAGTCCGGTGGCGGCCGCTGCCGCGCGGGCCCGGACCTCGTCGCCCCGGGCGAGCAGCCAGCGCGGCGACTCGGGCACGAAGAGGGTGCCCACGGCCATGATCACCGTCGGGAGCAGCGCGGCGGCCAGCATCAGCCGCCACTGGCCGCCGCCGCTGAAGGCGTATCCCACGGCGAACGCGGCCAGGATGCCGACGGTGACCATGAGTTGGTTGAGCGTCACGAGGAAGCCCCGGCGCTGTTGCGGGGCGATCTCGGCGATGTAGAGGGGGACGACGAACGACAGCGAGCCGAGGCCGAATCCGACCAGCACGCGTCCGGCGAGCAGTGGGTAGATGCCTGGCGCCAGCATGGAGACCACGCTGCCCACGGCGTAGAGGACGGTCATCGCCAGGATCAGGGGCTTGCGGCCGTAGCGGTCCGCGAGCCGGCCGCTGGCGGACACCATGATCGTGGCGCCCAGCAGGGCGCTCGCCACCAGCGCGCCCTCCTGCCAGTCGTTCAGCGTGAAGTCGCGGTCGATGTAGAGCAGCGCTCCCGAGACGACGGCCGTGCCGTAGCCGAACAGCACGCCGCCGAGCGCCGCGACGAGGGAGACCAGTAACACCCCCCGACCGCCGCGGGTGGTACGGGGTGCCTTTCCCCGGGGGTCCAACTCCATGATGGTGTACCGCTCCCTCTTGCTTGTCCGGTGCGACTCGGCCGACTGGTCGGTTGGCAACACGCCTTGTTCTAGCAGGTGTTGGACTGACTTGGTGACGCGGCATCAGGGGTGGGCGGCTCGGGTGCGGGTGTTGCGGTGTGGGTGAAGGCGGTGCCGGTCATGCCGGCGGTGAGTGTGGTGCCGTCGGCGGGGTCGATCAGGAGGAAGGAGCCGGTGCGGCGGGAGTC
>NZ_JBHVJX010000029.1:0-99371 GCF_042798755.1 Streptomyces sp. NPDC057743 | reverse complement strand
CAATCCACACCGAACCCGGAAGGCCCTCACCCGTTCAAACACCCCGACGGTGCATGTCACCTGTCACCAACGTGCCGGGACAGCACACCTAGGGCTAGGGACCCGCCCGCCCCGTCACCGGAACACCCACCCACGCCGGAACACCCGCCCACGCCGGAAGGCCAACCCATCGGAATGCCACCGGCCCCCGGAACGTTCTTCGAAGGGACCGCAACCACCACCGGCCCCCGCCTCTCCTCTCCTCTCCTCTCCTCTCCTCTCCTGGAGCACGATCCTGATGCTGTTCTCCCGCTTCAAGACCCACCTCCCCGCCCCCGAGGAAGCGCTGAAGGGCCGCCCGGAGCGGGACTTCACCGTCCCCGACCGGCACACCGTCCTCGGCAACCCGCTGCTCGGCCCGTACCCGGACGGCCTGGAGATCGCCGACTTCGGGCTGGGCTGCTTCTGGGGCGCCGAGCGGAAGTTCTGGCAGACCGACGGCGTGTGGACCACGCTGGTCGGCTACCAGGGCGGCCACACCCCGAACCCGACCTACGAAGAGGTGTGCAGCGGCCACACCGGCCACACCGAGGCCGTCCGCGTCGTCTTCGACCCCAAGGTCGTCCCGTACACCGCCCTGCTGAAGCTCTTCTGGGAGTCCCACGACCCCACCCAGGGCTTCCGCCAGGGCAACGACATCGGCACCCAGTACCGCTCCGCCATCTACACCCACTCCCCCGCCCAACAGCAGGCCGCCGAAGCCTCCCGCGACGCCTACCGCACCGTCCTGCACTCCTCCGGCTACCCCGACCCCACCACCGAGATCCTCCCCGCCACCCCCCGCCCCTTCTACCCGGCGGAGGCGTACCACCAGCAGTACCTCGACAAGAACCCCGCCGGTTACTGCGGGATCGGGGGGACGGGGGTGTCGTGCCCGGTCGGCGTGGCCCCGGCCGGCGACTGACGGCGCGACGCAGACCGGCACCGGCCGGAAGCGCTCGTTCTCGTGGCTCGGGGCAGGCGGGTCTCGAACCTCGCTGCCCCGGGCCCGAGTTGGGGGGCAGTCGCGAGAGCTCGGACGCTTCCTGTCAGTGGCCGGGGCTACGCTGTGGGGTGTGGTCGCGGTGTGGTCTTCAGGGGGTGCGCGCGGTGTCGAAAGCGTCTGAGTTTCGTGGCTTCGATGTGGCGTGGCGGGGTTACGACCGCCAGCAGGTGGATCTCTGTCTCAAGGCCCTGGCCGAGGCCGACGCGCCGATCGGCCCGCCTCCGTTCGGGGTCGTGCGGCGGGGCTACGACCGTCGGCAGGTCGATGCGCGGATCGAGGAGCTGTTGGCGGACAAGGCGGACAAGGGCGCCGGGGGCTGACGGCCCCGGCCCGCGCCCCACGTGTACGGCAACGGGGCGGCGGTCAGGGGTGGTTGTGGCTGCGGTGGAGGCGGGCTTCCAGGTGGTTGATCGCGAGGTTGGTGAGGGCGATCAGCAAGGTGGTCAACAGGGCCGGTAGCCAGGGGTGTTGGACGTGGAGGCCGGGGGTGAAGGCTTCGACGAACAGGGTGGCCAGGAAGGTCGTGGCGGCCGAAAGGGCCATCTCTGCACGGTGCTTGGCCTTGGGCGAGGGGAGGGCGAGGCGCAGGGCCAGGCGTACGGGGTAGGCGAACGCGCCGGCGAGCAGGCCGCAGGGCAGGAGGAGTAGGGCTGCCCAGATGAGGGGGCCCGTGCCGTCGGCTTCGATCAGGTTGCGGGACAGGTAGCCGATGGTCAGGACGCCCGCCAGCACTGCCGCGGCCACGAGGGCGAGTACGCCGAGGCTCAGGCCGGCCATGCCGACGGCGGCGAGCGCTTTGCCGCGCGGAGGGAGGGAGGCCCAGGTGGGCTCTTCGTCTGGGCGTTGGCGTTGGGGGTGCACGGTGATTCCTGGGGCGGCCGAAGGGGTCAGGTGCGTGGGGGACGTTCCGGGCGGTGGAGGTGGGCGCGGTCGGCGGCGGTGGTGCCCTGGTGCCAGCCGGCGGCGTCGCGGATGCCGCGGAGGCGGACCGGGGCGGTGTCGGGGAAGAGGGCGCCGGCGGTCTCCTCGACGGCGAGTTCGCGGGCGGCGAGGACGGGCAACAGCCGGTCCTCGGCGGCGGGTTCGGCGGTGGCCTCGGCCGTGGCGGCGGCGGTGGCCGCGGCCAGGCGGGTGCGGATGCGGTCCGCGTACGCCACGAGGAAGGTCTGGCGGAAGTCGCGGGTGCGGCGGGAGCGGCCCCGGGCATGGTGGTCGTCGGCCGCGCGCTGCATCGCGGCGGTGGCCTGGAGGAGCAGCGAGGCGTGCAGCAGCTCGGTCGCCTCCAGGTCGGGCGGGAAGCCGACGACGGTGGAGAAGCCCAACTCGGCGGCCCAGACGGCCTGGCAGCGGTTGGCGGCCGCGACGGCGTCGAGGAGCAGCGCCTTGCCCTGTTCGTAGGGGCCCTCGATGCCGATGCGGAGCGCCGTGGGTCCGTCGGCGGGCGGGGCGCCCTGGGGGCCGTGAGCGGGGGCTAGGAGGGCCTCGTCGATGCTGTGACGGGCCATCAGTTCCTGGGCCTTGGCGGAGAGCGCCTCGGCCTCCTCGGCGAAGGTGGTCGCCTCCGCCTTGGCCAACAGGGCGCGGATCCGGGTGAGGAGGCGGGGCGCGGGCCGTTCGCCGGGGCCGGTCGGGCCGGCCGTCGCGGGCGGGGGCGGCAGCGGGGTGATCCTGGGGAGCCGGGCAAGCAGGCGGAGGGTGCCGAGGACGTCGTAGGCGGTCTCGAAGCGGGAGGTGCGGCGGCGGGCGGCCAGCGCGTCCAGGTAGGCGGGGTCGCGGTCCCACCAGACACGGACGTCGAGGCGCTCCAACTGGGCCTGCCAGCGCGGGCCTTGGGAGGTTTCGGGCGGGCGGGGGCGGCGCGCCGCGTCGGCGGCGATGGCGTCGAGGACGAGGGCGGCCGGTGCGGGGGTGGCGGCCTCCCGGCGGACGATGCGTTCCAGGTCGGCGGGTTGCCAACCGCCCCTCCAGCAGCGGTGGACGGCGTCCGCTGCGGCCTCGACGACGACGGCGCTGATCGCCTCCCAGCCGGGGGCCGCGGCGGTCAGCATCGAGGCACCGGCCTCGATGGCGTCCTCGGCCGCGGTCCCGTCCGCCGCGTAGCGGACGCTGCCGAGGACGGTGCCCAGCAGTTCGGCGGCCTGGCGGGCGGCGTCCGGGGCGGGGCCGGCCTCCGCGTTGCCCGGGCCCGTACGGCCGGCACCGGGGCCGCCCCGGGTCGCGCCGCCCGTCTTGGCCGCCCGGTCACGGTCCCCACTCCGGCCGTTCCGGCGCCGCTTGCCGCCCCCGTTGTCCACGTGCTCGTTCACCCGGCCACTGTACGGACGGCCGGGACGGTGCCGGTCGGGCGCCCGGTCGCGCAACGGCCGGCGCCCGGCGCCTCGCCTTTACAGCGGGGCGCCGGGCGCCGGTCATCGAGAGTCATGCGCGGTGCAGGGGCGTCACTGCGTCGGTCTCAGACCGCGCTGCCGGCCACCCACTGCGACCAGGACATGTTCCACCCGTTGAGGCCGTTGTCCGGCTTGATGGTCTTGTCAGGGGAGTTGACCACCTTGACTACGTCGCCGAGCTGCGAGTGGTCGAAGAACCACGCGCCGTTGGTGGACGGGTCGTTGCCGCCCTTGACGTCCTTCAGGCCGATGCAGCCGTGGCTGGTGTTGGCCTTGCCGAAGATGCCCTTGCCCCAGTAGTTGCCGTGGATGAAGGTGCCGGAGTTCGACAGCCGCATGGCGTGCGGGACGTCGGGGATGTCGTACTCGCCCTTGCCGTCGTTGTTGGTGAAGCCGACGGTGGAGCCGTCCATGCGGGTCTGCTTGAACTTCTCGGAGATCACCATCTGGCCGTTGTAGGTGGGGTGTTCGGCGCTACCCGAGGAGATCGGGATGGTCTTGATGGTCTTGCCGTCGCGGACCACGGTCATCTGGTGGGTCGCGGCGTCAACGGTGCTGACCTGCGAGTGACCGACGGTGAAGCGGACGGTCTTGTTCTGGATGCCCTTCACGCCCGGGGACGCCTCCACGCCGTCCAGGGCCAGCTTCATGGTGACCTCGGAGTTCGGCTTCCAGTAGCCCTGGGGGCGGAAGTCCAGCCGCTTGTCGCCGAACCAGTGGCCGACGACCTGCTGGTTGCTGCTGGACGCGACCTCGATCGCCGACTGGACGGCCTTGCGGTTCTTGACCGGCTTGTCGAAGTTGATCGACACCGGCATCCCGACGCCGACCGTCGAGCCGTCCTCGGGAGTGAAGTTCCCAAGGAAGCTGTTGCCCGGCGAGACCGTGGTGAAGGTGGCGTTCTCCACCGCGGTGCGGCCCTGGCCGTCCACCGCGTGCGCGGTGATCTTGTAGGTGGTCGCGCGGGACAGCGCCTGCTTGGGCTTCCAGGAGGTGCCGTCGGCGGAGAGGGTGCCCGGGACGGTCTTCTGCTGGGTCTTGTCGGTCTGGTGCGTGACCACCGTGGTCATGGTGACGTCGGTGAGCTTGCCGCCACCGGCGGTCACCTTGACCGCGTTGAGACCGGCGTCGGTCGAGCCGTCCTTGGGCGTGATGGTGATCTTCGCCTGGGAGGCGTCCTGCGCGGCGGCCTCGTCCACCTGCTGGGTGTTCTCGTGCTGGGTCTCCTGGCGACCGCTCCCACCGTCGCCGTGGCCGGTGGCGCTGCTGGCACCACAGGCGGCGACCGTGAGAACGCCGCCGAGCAGCGCGGCACTGGCTATGAGGCCATTGCGGCGCTTGCGGTCCGTCATCACACGCTTCTCCATTGCTACTGACTTCTGCGAAAAATCCCCGAGCGAGCCGCCAGCTGAACGCGGGCAAAACTGGGCGCAGGCATTCCGGCCGCCTCCCATTGGAACGCTATTTCCGTTTCGCCCGCCTCATTCCTGGCGTAAATGTGGGGAACGACACGCAATAGCGCCAAAACGACCTTCGCCCGAATAATGACCCAGAACGCGCATATGACTGCGGAGCGCTGTTTCCCTTACCCCCGCTTCACTACGTCACCGCACTCCACGTCACGACGGCCCGACCGGATAACGACCGCGCGCCGAAGACGTCATCGGCCCCGGACGACGCCGTCGGACCGGCCCGTACACGACATCGGCCCCCGCACGACACCGGGTCGTGCGGGGGCCTGGGGGCTGGTGTTGCGCGGAGTGCGCGGGGTGCGCGGGCCTCGACGAGGCGGTGGGACGGGACGGTCAGCCCTCCCCGTCCGCGTCGTCCGCGAGGTCCCACTCCGCCGCGTCCCACTCGGCGTCCGGGTCGTAGTCGGTCATCTCCTCGCTGCTCCAGGACGCCTGCGCGAGTTGGGTGCCGGGCACCCCGGTGACCAGGTCGAAGGGGTCGACGAGGTGGGCCAGCGCCTCCGCCGGATCGTCTCTGACCGTTTCCAACGACTGCCTGCGTTCGTCGTCCGGGAGCGCGGGGTCGTCGTTGAGGCGGTCGACCGCGGCGCCGGTCAGCCGGGCGGCGTCGGTGACCTCCATGACGAGTTCGACGTGAAGCCGTACAAAGCGTGATGTCTCACCATTGCTCATGTCCGGAGGGTAAGCACGACCGGGTCCCGACTACCGCGCGACCCGCGGCGGTCACTAACATCTGCGGTCAACGGCCAATTCGCCGAACCCACAAGGGGGATAGCTTTCGTGACCGCACGTCGACCACTGCTGACCGCCGCTGCCGCGGGATCGGTGCTGTTCGCCCTGTGGTTCGTGCCGTCCGCCAACGCGATCGTGGGAGTTGACGGGGAGCCACATTCCGGCCCCCGTGCAGAATCCGCAACGACCGGCGTCGGACGGGCGAATGTATCGGACGCGGCCGACCCGAAGGGGCATTCCGGCAAGGCGTCCGCGGAAAAGAACTCCGGTGCGCAGAGCGCGAACCGCGGCTCCACCACCACCCGGCCCGACGGCGGCCCGCACCACTACCTCGCCGACACCGGCAGCCCGGACACCACGCCCTACGCGGTGGGCGGCGCGGCCTTCCTGGCGCTCGGCGCCGCGCTGGTCGGCTACTCCGTGCGCCGCACCCGCGACGGGGCGGCCTGAGCCGGCAGCCGCACCGCCGGCCAACCGACCGCCCGGCGCCGCGCCATGACCCCCGCGCCGCCCCTTACGACAGCATCAAGTCAGCGCCGGTCAGCCCGCCTTCACAACACTTGACCGCAGGCCCCCGTCCGACGGCCGGCGACCGGCGACCGACCAACCGCCACCGGCTGCCGCACGCCACCAACGGACGGCGGCAGCCACCCCGACCGCGGCATCTCGCCGCCCACGGCCGGGAGTTGACGCGCTGCCAGGCCACCCGACGCGGCATCAGGCGACCTGACGCAACCGCAACGTCAGGCAAGCTCCCCGGTGACCGACTCCGCCGCCGCCACCAGCTTCCCGTCCCGGACGAACGCGTACGCCGCCTCCAGGTCCGGCGCCAGGAAGCGGTCCTCGCCCGGCCCCTGCACGCCCGCGTCGCGCAGCGCGGCCAGCACCGCCCGGGTCGCCGGCGCGGGCGTCAGGCCCTCCCGCAGCTCGATGGCGCGGGTCGCCGCGTAGAGCTCGACGGCGAGGATGCGGGTGAGGTTGTCCACCGCGGTGCGCAGCTTGCGCGCCGCCGACCACCCCATCGAGACGTGGTCCTCCTGCATCGCGGACGACGGGATGGAGTCCACCGACGCCGGGGCGGCCAGCCGCTTCAACTCGCTGACCAGCGCGGCCTGGGTGTACTGGGCGATCATCAGGCCCGAGTCGACGCCCGGGTCGCCGGCGAGGAAGGCGGGCAGCCCGTGCGAGCGGTTCTTGTCCAGGAGGCGGTCGGTGCGCCGCTCGGCGATGGAGCCGAGGTCGGCCGCGGCGATGGCCAGGAAGTCCAACGCATAGGCCACCGGCGCGCCGTGGAAGTTGCCGTTGGACTCCACCCGGCCGTCGGGCAGCACGACGGGGTTGTCGACGGCGGCGGCCAGCTCCCGCTCGGCGACCAGGCGGGCGTGCGCCAGGGTGTCCCGGCCGGCGCCAGCGACCTGGGGCGCGCAGCGGATCGAGTAGGCGTCCTGGACGCGCGGGGCGTCGTCCTGGTGGTGGCCGGTGAAGCCCGAACCGGCAAGGAACGCCAGCATGTTGGCGGCCGAGGCGGCCTGCCCGGGGTGCGGGCGTATCGCGTGCAGCTCGGGTGCGAGGACCTTGTCGGTGCCGAGCAGCGCCTCCAGGGAGAGCGCGGCGGTGAGGTCCGCCGAGGTGAACAGGCGGGCCAGGTCGGCGCAGGCCATCACCAGCATGCCGAGCATGCCGTCGGTGCCGTTGAGGAGCGCCAGCCCCTCCTTCTCGCGGAGCTCGACGGGCGCGATGCCGTGCGCGGCCAGCAGCTCGCCGGACGGCCGGACGACGCCGTCGGGGCCCTCCGCCTCGCCCTCGCCCAGCAGCGTCAACGCGCAGTGCGAGAGCGGCGCCAGGTCGCCGGAGCAGCCGAGCGAGCCGTATTCGTGGACGACCGGGGTGATGCCGGCGTTCAACAGGGCGGCCATGGTCTCGACGACCACCGGGCGGACACCGGTGTGCCCGGAGGCGAGCGTCTTCAGCCGCAGGAACATCAGGGCGCGGACCACCTCGCGCTCGACCCGGGGGCCCATGCCGGCCGCGTGCGAGCGCACGATGTTGCGCTGGAGTTGGGCACGCAGCTCGGGGCTGATGTGGCGGACGGCGAGGGCGCCGAAGCCGGTGGAGACGCCGTAGACCGGGTCCGGCTTGGCCGCCAGCTCGTCGATGAAGGCGCGGGAGGCGGCGACGGCGGTGCGGGCCTCTTCGGACAGCTCGATCCGGGCCGCGCCGCGGGCCACCGCGATGACGTCCTGTGCGGTGGTGCCGGACGTCCCCAACACCACAGTGTGCATATCCATATTCAGGCACCCTAGAGACTGAATCTTCGGATGTCACCACCGGATTCCGGGTTCATCCCTTACCGATCTTCACCCGGGCCGGGCCGCCCCGACAGCCGGCCCGCCTCACCTCCGGAACCTCCGCCGCTCCGGCCCGGACCGCGGCTGCGGCGAGTCCGCCAGCCGCACCACCGGGTCCTGCGCGCCGCCGTGCCGCCCGGCCACCACCGGCTCGCCGGACTGCGCCGCCTTGGCCCGGTACTGGGCCGCGTCCGCGAGCCGGAAGAGCCGACGGGCGCTGCGCACCGGGCCGATCGGGTCGCCGGTCGAGGCGACCCCCACCGCGACCCCCTCGCCGAGGTCCAACTCCGCGGCCCGCGCGCACAGTTCACCGGCCACCTTGACCACCTCGTCGGACTCCGGCCCGACCGCCAGCAGACAGAACTCGTCCCCGCCCAGCCGCGCCGCCAGCGTCCCCGGCAGCATCGCGCCGCACAGCGACAGCACCGAACCGAAGCGCTCCAGGAGCCGGTCGCCGACCGCGTGCCCGCGGGAGTCGTTGACCCGCTTCAGCCCGTTCAGATCGCACACCACCAGGCTGACCACCAGGCCGCCGGTCCGGTGCTGCTCCAGCGCCTCGTCCAGCCGCATGTCCACCGCCCGACGGTTGGCCAGCCCGGTCAACGCATCGGTGAACGCCAGCCGGCGGGCCTCCGCGAGCCGCTCGGTCTGCGCGATCCCGGCGGCCGCGACGGCGGCCAGCACGGTCGCGAAATCGGCGTCCGCCCGCCCGAACACCGGCTCGCCGGCCGGCCGCGCCACATACAACTCGCCCCACGCCCGACCGTGCAGCACGATCGGGGCCACCACGCAGCACCCCCGGCCGCGCCGCCGCAGCGCCGCCACCCGCTGGTGGTTGTACGGACCCCGGTGCCGCGCGCCCCCCATCCCGTCGTCCGGCTCGCCGTCGGCGACCTCCACCCAGGCGTTGGGCTCCCCACCGCCGGCCCACTGCTCGTGCAGAAACCCGACGATCTCCGGGAACTCGTGCACCGGATACGCCTCGTCGTCCGGGAACTCCCGCTCCCCCGCGGCGAGTTCACCGACGTTCGCCAGCACCCGAAGCTGTCCCAGCTCGCGCTCCCACTTGGAGATCGCCGCGAAGGAGCCCCCCAACGCCTGCCGCACCCCCTGCGCCGCGGCCCGGGCCGCCTCGCGCAGCGTGGGCGCGGCCGCCATCGCCTGGGCCAGCTCCACCACGGCCCGAAGCCTCGCGTCACCCTCGCCCGTCACCGGATCCTCACATTCCGTCACCGTGAGCACGCTCTGTACTACAGCGTAGGAATGATTAACCCTCTTCGCCCCTTCCGCCGGTCAACGACCACCGGAAGGAGCGGCCCCGGGGCTCACTCCCCCGGCCAGTCCGGGTCCCGCTTCTCGTTGAACGCGGCGACGCCCTCGGCCCGGTCCCCGGAGAACGCCACGCTCCGCCAGGCACCGTCCTCAAGGTCCAACCCGGCCCGCAGGTCCAGCCCCTGCCCCAGCCGCATGGCGCGCTTGGCGGCGCGCAGCCCGACCGGCGAATTGCGGGCGATCGTCGCGGCCAGCGCCAGCGCCTCGGCCCGGTCCTGCCCGTCCGCCACCAGCCGGTCCACCAGCCCCAGCTCGGCCGCCTCCGCGGCCGGCACCCGGCGCGCGGTGAAGACCAGTTCGGCCGCCCGCGCCGCCCCCACCCGGCGCGGCAGCAACTGCGTCCCGCCGCCACCGGGAATGACGCCCACCGACACCTCCGGCAGCCCCACCACCGCACTCCCGTCCGCGACGATCAGATCGCAGGCCAGCGCCAGCTCGTAGCCGCCGCCGAGCGCGAAGCCATGGACCGCGGCGATGGTCGGCACCGGCAGCTCCAGCACGCCGGTGTACGCGGCGCGGGCCCGCGGGCGCTGCCGCATCAGCTCCGCATCCGTGAAGGAGTTCCGCTCCTTGAGGTCGGCGCCCACGCAGAACGCCCGCTCGTGGGTGGAGGTGAGCACCACCGCCCGTACGGAACGGTCGGCGGCCAGCGCGGCGCACGCCTCCGCCAGCGCGTCGGCCATCGCCGTCGACACCGCGTTCATCGCCTTCGGCCGGTCCAGGACCAGCTCCGCCACGAAACCGTGGCGCTCGACGCCGACCCACTCCTCCGCGCCGAACCGCTGCATTCCGCTCATACCGCCCTCCCGATTGCCGGTTAACGCTCGTTGACCTGATCGCCCGAGGATCATGTCAGCTCGCGGCGGTTTACGGCAGGGGCCGACCCGGCCGGGCGCACCTCACCCGCGCCGGGTCAACATCCACGGCTCGACGACGCCCAGCCCGCGCACCGGCCGCTGCCACATCGGCTGCAACGCGAAGCGGTAGGGGGGCGGGGGGCTGCCGGTGCCCTCCTGGGCGGCCTTCTCCGCGGCCGCGGCGTCCGCCTCGGAGACCGGTGCATCGCCGGTGCGCCCCAACTCCTCCGCGAACGCCTCGTCCACCAACACGGCGTCCCGCGGCGCTATCGAGGTCAGCCGGCTCGCCAAGTTGACCGTCGTCCCGAAGACATCGCCCATACGGGTCGTGACCGTGCCGAACGCGATGCCCACCCGCAGCTCGGGCATCGTCTCGTCGTGGCCCATCGTCTCGATGAGCCGCAGCCCGATCTCGGCGGCCACCCCGGCGTCGTCCGCCGCGAACAGCACCTCGTCCCCGAGCGTCTTGATGAGTCGCCCGCCGTGCGCGGCGACCAGGTCCGCGGCGGTGGTCTCGAACGCCTCGACCAGCTCGCCGAGTTCCTCCTCCTCCAGCCGCCGGGTCAGCCGCGTGAACCCGACCAGGTCGGCGAAGCCGACCGCCAGCCGACGGTCCACCATCTCCGCGTCGTCCTGGGCCTGGACGACGCGCCCGGTCGCCGCGGCGAGCTGCCGCCGCCACACGTAGACCAGGAACTCCTCCAACTCCGGGAGGAGAAGCTCGACCAGCGGGTACGTGATCTCCGTACGGGTCAGGCCGGAGTCCTGGGGCTCGGTCAGCCCCTCCAGGAAGGAGTCGATCTGCCAGTCGGCCAGCCGGGCGGTGGTCTGCCCCGTGGAACGGGCGACCTGCACGGCCATCGCCTCGCTGAGCAGCCCCGCCTCGACCAGGCCGGCGAGCCGGCGCAGGGCCAGCACGTCGGCCTCGGTGAGGGCCTTGACCTGGCCGATGTCCGCGAAACCCATGGCGCGCCAGAAGCGCGCCGCGAGGTCCATGGAGACGCCGGCGCTGCGGGCCGCCTGGAACGGCGTGTAGCGGCGCTCGGCACCGATGATGAGCTGCTCCAGCTTCACGGCGATGTTGTTCTCGCCGTTGCCCTCGCCGTTGCTCTCTCCGTCGCCTTCGGCGCTGGTCGTGCCGCCGCCTTCGCCGCTGCCCTCGCCGCCGTTGGCCGTGCCGCCGTTGGCCGTGCCGTCGCTGCTTGCGGGATCACCCGTGGGCTCGCCCGCGGGGGCCTCGCCCACCGCGCCGCCCTCGGCATCCGCCCCGCGCGGGGTGGCCCCCGAGTCGTCCGCGGTCACCGGCCACTCCCTGTCCGATCCCTGCGCACTGCCCTTCCGATCTGCCCGCTCGCCCGTGATCCGCTCCCTGACGGACCGCCTCAACGATACGGCAGGTGTGCTCTGCCTCACGTGGTCGCTGCGCTGGCTTGCGGCCCACGTCGTGGTGACGGCGCGTTCGTTTCCCGCCGGATGCTGTCGGTTGGTCGTTGCGCGCCGTGGCGGCGGGGTGTGTTTTGTGGTCGCCCCGCGTTGTTGGCTGGCCGGTTTCGTGGTGGCTGGGGTGGCCTCGCCCACTCTTCGGTGGTGGGGGTCGGAGGGGATGCCCCGGAGCCCGTCCTCGGTGCGGGCGCCTCTGGTCAGTCAGATGACGCATACCCGGGGCTTTGCTCCAGATCCTGCGGGCGGGCTCCGGGGCATCCCCTCCGACCCGGCGCCGTGGGCGGCTTTCCCACCGCGTCGGTTCCGGGTCGGCTACGTGTTCGCGTCCCCTGGGTAGCGTTGCCGGCCGCGGCCCGGCGGTCGTCTTCCCGACTGGCCCGGCGGTCGTCTTCCTGCTGTCGCTGACTGTGGGGGCGTATCCCCAACCCTCCTCACCACCCCCACCCACTCGACTACAATCCGTAACGGAACGTGGAACTCCCCACCCCTCCGCGTTCGTTGCCGGATAAGAGGAGGCGGCGGCGAGCAAGGCAGCGGACCATGCCCGGCCCGCGGGCGCCCCAGAGCCGCAATCGTGGGAGGGGAATGGGAGGAGATCGTGGGAGGGGCAAGGGCCATGCGTAACCGCTACGCGTAACCGTCGCCCGTTGCTGGGCGCAGGTGGACGATGTCGCCGGCGTCGACGGGGTGTTGGACGCCGTCGGCGGTGGCCAGGATGAGGCGGCCGTCTCCGTCGAGGGCGACGGCCTCGCCCTCGACGGAGCGGTCGCCGGGGAGGATCGCCCGCACCTGGCGGCCCAGCGTCGCGCAGCCCGTCGCGTACGCCTCCTGGAGGTGGCAGGCGGCCGGGTCGCCGTCCGCCGCCTGCCACTCGCCGTACCAGTGCTCCAGGGAGCGGAGGACGGCGCGGAGCAGGGGGTCGCGGTCGGTGTTGGGGGCGCCGGCGAGGGCGAGCGAGGCGGCGGTGGGGACGGGGAGTTCGTCGGCGGTGAGGGTGACGTTGAGGCCGATGCCGAGGACGACGCCGTCGGCGGCGCGTTCGGCGAGGATGCCGCCGGTCTTGCGCTCGGTGCCGTCCACGGTGACCAGGACGTCGTTGGGCCACTTCAGGGCGGTGTCGACGCCGGCGGTGCGGGAGAGGGCGGTGGCGGTGGCCACGCCGGCGAGGAGCGGGAGCCAGCTCCAACGGACGGCCGGGACCGTGGGGGTGAGGTAGACGGAGACGAAGAGGCCGGAGCGGGGCGGGGCGGACCAGCGGCGGTCCAGGCGGCCGCGGGCGGCGGACTGTTCCTCGGCGACGAGGACGGCGCCCTCGGGCAGGTCGCCGGCGGCGGCCCGGTCCGCGAGGTCGGTATTGGTCGACCCGGTGGTGGGGACGACGTCCAGGGAGGACCACAGCGAACCGGGCCGGACGAGGGCCCGGCGCAGCGCGGGGGCATTCAGCGGCGGGCGACCCAGATCGCTCCAGCGACCGGCGTCTTTGTCCCGGTTTTCCGGTGGTTGAGGCGTCATGGTCACAGCCTAGGGTCTGTCCGATGGGTCAGGGTCGGGTAGGCCGGGGCGTCTGGTGCGGTGCATCGCAAGGCGCCAAAGCGCCCCGATAGCGGAGCTATTGGGGCGGTTTGGCGACGCCGCGAGGTGCCGTGCCAGGCGTCGCGGCCCCGGCCATGACCCATCGGACAGACCCTAGGTGTGGTCAACGACGCAGTGCCGCAGAGCAGTCCCGCCGATACGCTACGAGGCGGTAGCCACACCCGTACCTCCCTTTCGTACGAGTGCCAGTCCAGGACGAGCAGGAGCCGCATCCCGATGTCCGAACCGCAAGCGAACATCCACACCACCGCGGGCAAATTGGCGGATCTGCAGCGGCGGATCGAGGAAGCCACACATGCCGGCTCCGCCCGCGCGGTGGAAAAGCAGCACGCCAAGGGGAAGTTGACGGCGCGTGAGCGCATCGACCTCCTCTTGGACGAGGGCTCGTTCGTCGAGCTGGACGAGTTCGCGCGGCACCGGTCGACGAATTTCGGGATCGAGAAGAACCGGCCGTATGGGGATGGCGTCGTCACCGGTTACGGGACCGTCGACGGGCGGCCGGTGTGCGTGTATTCGCAGGACTTCACGATCTTCGGCGGCTCGCTCGGCGAGGTCTACGGCGAGAAGATCGTCAAGGTGATGGACTTCGCGCTGAAGAACGGCTGCCCGGTCATCGGGATCAATGACGGCGGGGGCGCCCGGATTCAGGAGGGGGTGGCCGCCCTCGGGCTGTTCGCGGAGATTTTCCGCCGCAATGTGCACGCGTCGGGCGTGGTGCCGCAGATTTCCCTGATCGTGGGTCCGTGCGCGGGCGGTGCGGTGTATTCGCCGGCCATAACGGATTTCACGGTGATGGTCGACCAGACCTCGCACATGTTCATCACCGGGCCGGACGTCATCAAGACGGTCACCGGCGAGGACGTCGGCTTCGAGGAGTTGGGCGGGGCCCGGACGCACAACACCACCTCGGGCGTGGCGCACCACATGGCGGGCGACGAGAAGGACGCCATCGACTTCGTCAAGAGCCTGCTGTCGTACCTGCCGTCCAACAACCTCTCGGATCCGCCGGCGTTCGCCGAGGAGGTGGATCTTGAGGTCTCGGACGCGGACCGCGAGCTGGACGTGTTGATCCCGGACTCGGCGAACCAGCCGTACGACATGCACACGGCGATCGAGCACGTGCTGGACGACGGTGAATTCCTGGAGACCCAGGCGCTGTTCGCGCCCAACATCCTGACCGGGTTCGGGCGGGTGGAGGGCCATTCGGTCGGCGTGGTGGCCAACCAGCCGATGCAGTTCGCGGGTTGTCTGGACATCAAGGCGAGCGAGAAGGCCGCGCGGTTCGTGCGGAGCTGCGACGCGTTCAACATCCCGGTGATCACGTTCGTCGACGTGCCGGGGTTCCTGCCGGGGACGGACCAGGAGTACGACGGGATCATCCGGCGCGGCGCCAAGTTGATCTACGCGTATGCGGAGGCGACGGTGCCGTTGATCACCGTGATCACGCGGAAGGCGTTCGGCGGCGCGTACGACGTCATGGGGTCCAAGCACCTGGGTGCGGATCTGAACCTGGCGTGGCCGACGGCGCAGATCGCGGTGATGGGGGCGCAGGGTGCGGTGAACATCCTGCACCGGCGGACGCTGGCGGCGATCGAGGATCCGGCCCAACAGGACTCCCGGCGCCAGGAGTTGATCCAGGAGTACGAGGACGCGCTGCTGAATCCTTACGTCGCGGCCGAGCGGGGCTATGTCGACGCGGTGATCATGCCGTCGGAGACCCGGCGGCACATCGTCCGCGGGCTGCGCACGCTGCGCAACAAGCGGGAGGCGCTGCCGCCGAAGAAGCACGGCAACATCCCGCTGTAGTCCGCGTTGGTGCCCGTCGGAGGAGGTCGGTTGTCGATGATCAAGGTGGTGCGGGGCAATCCCACGCCGGAGGAGTTGGCCGCCGCGCTGGCGGTGGTGAAGGCGCGGGCGGCGGCGGTGGCCGCGGGTGGCGCGCCGGAGGCGGGTGGCCGGGGAGGCGAGTGGGCGGATCCGGCGGCGACGGTGCCGGCCCGGTCGCGGTTGCCGCATCCGGGGCCGCGGGCGTGGCGGACCAGTTATTGGCCGCGGTGAGGTGCTGACGGTGACCGTGTGGCGTGGGTCGCCGCGCGGTGCGCCGGGGGTCGGTGCATGGCGCACTGACTAGTCCTCCGCGGTGCGGCGCCTGAGTACGCGTACTCAGGCGCCGTTGCCGTTGGGGGCGGGAGGATCGAGGCCATGCTGTGGTCCGATCCACCCGATGAACCGCCCGAGGAGCTGCGCGAGGTGCAGGCCAAGCTCCGTCGGATGGGCATCGTGCTGGCCACGGCGATCATGGTGGGGACGTTGGTCGTCGTGATCAAGTAAGGGCTCCACGCGATGCCTCTTTGGGGCGGCCGGTTCCCCCGTTTCCATCGGGCCGCTGTCACTTCCGTCACGTGGGTCTCGTCACGGCTTGCAACCGCAGCGGCCGAACACGCATCTTTCTCTCTCGACAGTGCAATTCGGGCACCCGGCCGCGGTGATCTTCAGCGGCCGGCCGGCGGAGGGGAGTTCATGAACAGGCCACTCAGACACATAGCCGTCTTCTGCGGGGTGTTGGTGGTCGCCCTGCTGGTCCGGGTGACCTGGGTGCAGTTCGTGCAGAGCGATCAGCTCGCGAACGACGAGCACAACCGGCGGGTCAAGATCGAGGCGTACTCGTATCCGCTGGGCAACATCATCGTGGGCGGCAAGCCGATCACCGGGTCGGTGGAGACCAGTGGTGACTTCAAGTACAAGCGGACGTACACCGACGGCGCGATGTACGCCCCGGTGACCGGCTACGCCCGGCAGGCGGCGGGCGAGACGATGCTGGAGGGCGTCTACAAGAAGGTGCTCAACGGCAAGGACGACCGGCTCTTCTTCAACCGGGCGCGCGGGATGCTGACGGGCGAGAAGCCGCGCGGCGGCGACGTCCTCACCACGATCAACGAGAAGGCGCAGAAGGCCGCCTACAAGGGGCTCACCGATCTGCACGCCAACGGTGCGGTGGTCGCCCTGGACCCGCGGTCCGGCAAGATCCTGGCGATGGCCAGCACGCCGTCGTACGACCCGTCGACGTTCGCGGGGCTCTCGACCGAAGAGGGCAAGAAGTACCTGGCGCTGGACGCCGACAAGAGCAAGCCGATGAACAACCGGGCGCTGCGCGAGATCTACCCGCCCGGCTCGACGTTCAAGGTGCTCACCGCCGCGGCGGCCCTGGAGCACGGCACGGTCACCGACATCAACGCCTCCTCCGGTGCCCCGGCGCCGTACACCCTGCCGCAGACCCGTACGCAGGTCGGCAACGACGTGGTGGGGGCGCCGTGCGACAAGGCGTCGCTGAAGACGGGCATGCAGTGGTCCTGCAACAACGTCTTCCTGGACGCGGCGCACAAGTTGGGCACCGACAAAATGCGGGAGACCGCGGAGAAATTCGGGTTCAACGCCGAGCAGTTCACTCCGGTGCGTTCCGCGGTGAGCGGTTATCCGAAGAAGCTCGACCAGCCGCAGACCGCGCTGACCGGTATGGGTCAGGGCAGCGTGACCAGCACGCCGTTGCAGATGGCGATGGTCGCCGCGGGTATCGCCAACAACGGCAAGGTGATGAAGCCGTACATGGTCGAGGAGTTGCGCGGTCCGGACCTGTCCACGATCGAGAAGATCGACCCGAAGCCGCTCCATCCCGATGACCCGCAGGCGGTTTCCAAGGACACCGCGCAGAAGGTGCAGGAAATGATGGAGTACACCGTTTCGGACGGCACCGCGTCGAAGGCGAAGATCGACGGGGTGACGGTCGGCGGCAAGACCGGTACGGCACAGCACGGCGCGAACGTGAACGACGAGCGGCCGTATGCGTGGTTCGTCTCGTACGCGAAGCTGCCGGACGGCAGTTCGCCGGTGGCGGTGGCGGTCTTCGTCGACCCGAAGGACATGAGCATTCCCCGTTCGGAGATCGCCGGTGGAAAGCTGGGCGGGCCGATCGCGAAGTCGGTGATGCAGGCGGTGTTGAACAAGGGCTGACGCGGGCTGCGGAATGCGGCGGGCCGGGCGGCCGGGAAAGCGGAGAAATCAGAGAAGCGGGGAAGCAGAGAAATCGCCTCCCGCACGTACCGGGCCCGGTCCGCTGGCCTTCGTGGCCTCCGTACGATGGCGGGCATGACCGAAGCTCCGCGCGCCCGCCGCCTCATCCTCGCCTCCCAGTCCCCGGCCCGCCTCGGCCTGCTCCGGCAGGCCGGCCTGGCGCCGGAGGTCGTGATAAGCGGGGTGGACGAGGACGCGCTGACCGCCGCCACCCCCGAGGAGCTGGCACGGGTGCTGGCCGAGGCGAAGGCCGAGGCGGTCGCGGCCCGCCCGGAGGCGGCGGGCGCGCTGGTCGTCGGCTGCGACTCGGTGCTGGAGCTGGACGGGCGGGCGCTGGGCAAGCCGGCGGACGCCGAGGACGCCACCGCCCGGTGGAAGGCGATGCGCGGCCGGTCCGGGGTCCTGCGCACCGGTCACTGCGTGATCGACACCGCGTCCGGCCGGCGGGCCAGCGCCACCGCGTCCACCACGGTCCGCTTCGGCGAGCCGAGCGACGCGGAGATCGCCGCGTACGTGGCCAGCGGTGAACCGCTGTACGTGGCCGGCGCGTTCACCCTCGACGGCCGCTCGGCGCCGTTCATCGACGGGATCGACGGCGACCCGGGCAACGTCATCGGCCTGTCGCTGCCGCTCCTGCGCCGCCTGCTGGCCGACCTGGACATCGCGATCACGGATCTTTGGGCCTGAGGGGGCCCGCGCCTCACCGGTTGAGGTCGAAGACGGGCACCCCGCGCCCCGCGTACTCCTTCGGTTCGACCGTGGCCACCAGCGCGTTCGCACCCCACTCGGGGAGGTGGCGGGCGGCGTGGAGCGCCGCGCCGATGCCCACCGGGACGCCGTCCCGGTGCAACTGGGCCACCGCCAACGTCGCCGGGTAGTCCAGGTCGACGGTGTGGATGACCTCCAACTGCCCGACGTGCTCGGCGAGCCCCGGGTGTTCCCGGTCGGCTTCCAGGAGGGACAACACCGGTGCCCACAGGCGGGCGTCCGACTCCAGATGGGCGCGGTGGATCAGCGCGGAGACCTGGCGGTTGCCCGCCAGCGCCGTGAGCGTCGGGGTGTCGAGCACGAGGTGGTGCCAGATCACGTGGCTGCTCCCGACTGTTGCGCGAACGCCTCCCGGAGCCGGGCGCCCATGGCCGCGCTCTCGTCGTCGCTGACCTCGACGCCGAAGTGCTCCGCGAGATAGGCCCGAGTCCGCTCCGCCTGCTCCCGGCGCTCCTCCTCGGTGAGGGTCTCCTCGGCGAACTCCTGCACCAGCGCGCGGATCGACGTTCCGCGGGACTCCGCGATCACCGCCAGCCGGTTCCGCACCTCGGCGGACACTCGAATCATCGCATCAGACATAGCTGGAGTATACGTCGATGTATACAGGAGTGGGGGCCGACGACCACCCCCTCAGAACACCGGTAGCGCGTACAGCGACCGGCCGTTGAGGGCGAAGACGCGGTTGCCGTCGGCGACCAGCCACTGGCGGTCGGCCCGGGGCAGTTTGTACGTCCACACGCCGCGACCGTCCGTCGCGCCGACCGCGTTGACCTCGTAGAAGCCGTCGCCCTCGATCGTCCACAGGCCCTGGCCCTGGAGGACGACGGGGGTGCTGATGTTGGACGCCCCCAGGATCTGGAAGACCTTGCTGCCGTCCTTGGGGCTCCACTTGTTGGGGTAGGTGGACTTCGAGTCCAGGTATGCCTGGCAGGTGGCGTAGAGGGCGTCGTCGGTGGCGGTGACCGGGCTCCACTTCATGCCGGGCTCGTTCATCAGGCTGCGCCTGCGGACCGTCCACAGTTCCTTGCCGTCGGTGATCCGACGAGCCGTCATCGAGAGGCCGTTGAGGTAGACGGTGTTGCCGTGGCAGGTGGGGCGGACGAAGTCGTCGGACTGGTGGCGCAGGTCCCATGTCCGGCGGCCGTCGGCGGTGTCGACGGCGAGGACGTTGCCGTCGTTGGTGCCCAGGACGAGGCGGCCGTGGGCGACGACGCCGGGCGGGGTGAGGGTGGTGCGGAACGGGGCGTCCAGGGGCGCGGTCCAGCGGATCCGCGCGTCCGAGCGGCCGATCGCGCGCAGTTGGTGGTCCTTGGTCAGGACGTAGACGGCGGTGTCGTCGGCGGCCAGCAGGAGCTCGGCGCGGGCGTCGGCCGTCCACCGGGGTTCGCCGGTGGACGGGACGAAGGTGCGCAGCGTCCCCGCGGCGTCGACGGCCGCCAGCAGGCGGTCCGAGAGGGAGAGGTAGCGGCCGGTCGCCTTGATGTCGCGGGCGGCCCAACGGCGTTTGCCGTCCACGACGTTGTGGGCGGCGATCCCGCCGTCGACGGCGCCGAAGACGATGACGTCGCGGACCGGGAGCGGGGCGGGGGTGTCGTCGGCGAGGACGTCGAGCGGGCCCCAGAGGGCCTTGGGCTGGCCGCCGACGATGTAGTCGCCGTCGTCGGCGTTCAGGGCGTGGGCGGTGGGCGTGGCGACCGCCGGTGGGAAGGCGAACAGGTCGGTCGTGGGCGCCGGTTGGCGCTCTCGGGGCCACCACAGGGCGGCCGCGCCGCCGCCGGCGGCGAGCACCGCCCCGCCGGCCGCGAGACCGAGCACCATCCGGCGCCGGGACACCGGGGTGCCGGCTTCCGGGGCGGCGGTGAGCGTGGTCAGCTCGCGGACGGTGGCCTCCCGCTCGGCGACCTCTTGGGCGATCGGGCCGCGGCGCCAGGCCCGGTCGGCGCCGCGGGGCGGGGCGAAGGCGGCGGCGACGTCCGCCGGGGCGGGGCGGGCGGCGGGGTCCTTGGCCAACAGCGGTTCGATGAGCGGGCGAAGCGGTGCGGGCACCCTGCTGGTGTCGGGCGCGTCGTGGACCACGGCGTACTGGACGGCGGCGATATGGCCGCCCTCGAAGGCGCGTCGGCCGCTGGCCGCGTAGACCAGGACGGCGCCGAGCGAGAAGAGGTCGGCGGGCGGGGCGACCCGGTGGCCGAGGACCTGTTCGGGGGCGCCGTAGCCGGGGGTGACCGGGATCTGGCCGGTGGTGGTGAGGGTCAGGCCGTGTTCGGGGCGGGCGATGCCGAAGTCGATGATGCGGGGGCCGGACGAGGTCAGCACGATGTTCGGCGGCTTGAGGTCGCGGTGGATCAGGCCGGCGGCGTGGATGTCGGCGAGGGTGCGGGCCAGGGACGCGGCGAGCGCCCGCACCGCGGCCTCGTCGAACGGGCCGTGCGCCTCGACGGCCTGGTCGAGCGTCGGCCCGGCGAGGAACTCGGTGGCGATCCAGGGGTGTTGGCCCTCGGTCTGGGCGGCCAGGACGGCTGCGACGCCCGTGCCGGTGACCGCCCGGGCGGTCCCTGCCTCGCGGATGAACCGGCTGGCGAGGTGGGTGTCGGCGGCGAGTTCGGGCCGCAGCACCTTGACCGCGGCGACCGTGCCGGCCGCGTCCTGGCCGATATAGACCTTGCCCATGCCGCCTTCGCCGAGCACGCCGAGCAGCCGGTACGGGCCGAGCCGCAGAGGGTCTCCGGTGTCCAGGGGTTTCATGGGCGGGGGCTTTCTGATGCGGCCGGCGGGGGCGCCGGGGCAGTGGGGCGGGTCACCGAAGCGGGAACGCGGCGAGGAAGTGGCCGCCGACCGCCAGGACGGTCTTGCTGCGCTCGTGGGCGGCGAAGCGGTCCGCGGTGGTCTTGTAGGTGTGGGCGGTCAGGTGGCTGGTGAGCGAGACCGCCCGCAGGACGCCCTCGGCCTTGCTGTGGACGTAGAGGTGGCCGGGGCCGACGACCGGCGGGTCCTGGACGGCGGACCGCCCGGCGTCGCCGCCGAGTTGGGTCCAGCGGACCGCGCCGGTGGTCGCGTCGCGGGCGACGGCGCCCAGGCCCTGCTCGACGGCGTAGAGCGTGCCGTCCTTGAGGGTGGGCGGGCCGTAGGTCTTGCCGGCGCGGGTGGCGGAGCTGTCCCAGGCGGGGGTGCCGTCGCTGAGCCGTAGGGCGCGCAGCGGCCCGTTGCCCAGGTAGAGGTGGCGGGCGTCGGTGGCCAGTTGGGGGCGGACGGCGTCCTTGCCGACGGGCAGCGGCCGGTCCCAGAGGAGCTTTCCGGTGCCGGTGTCCCGGCCCTGGGCGCGGATCGTGCCGTCGTTGGTCTCGAAGAGCAGCAGCAGGCGGTCGGCGGTGGCCTTGGCGGCCGGGAAGTACAGGCGGGTGGAGCCGACGTACTTGCCCTTGGGCGGGCGGGGCGGCAGCGGTTGCCGCCAGCGGACCGTGCCGTGGCTGCGGTCGACGGCGGCGACGTACCAGGTCTGCTTCTCCGGCTCGAAGTAGATGTCGTTGCTGCGGCCGGTGCAGGCCGCCAGGTAGAAGGTGTCGGCGGTGACGGCGAGGAGTTGGTTGAGCCAGAGGACGCCGTTGAAGTCGGCGAGTTCGAGGGCCGGGTCGCCGGCCTTGCCGGTGGTGGGGTCGAGGGTCTCGATGCGCAGCGGGGCGTTGGCGCCGGCGTGGTCGATGACGGGCATCCGGAAGAGGTGGCCGCCGTCCCAGGCGGTCTCCCAGCTTCCGCCGCCGTCGGTGACCCACGTGACGTTCCCGTCGGCCGGGTCGAAGGCGGCCAGGCCCGCGGAGGCGAAGACCAGCCCGAGGTCGCCGAGGGCCGCGGGCGGCGCGGGACTGCCCGGCCCGGCGGTCGGGTCGGGCTCGGCGATCTGCTTCTGCCAGAGGGAGTCCAGCTTCTTCTTGGCCAGCGGGGGGACGCTGGGGCCGGGCTTCGGCTTCCGGTACGGCGACGCGTCGAGGGCCCGGTCGCCGGAGGAGAGCCAGGCCCACAGTCCGGCGCCGGCGCCGGCCAGGCCCAGGGCGGTGCCGGCGCCGGCGGTCAGCAGGCCGCGGCGGGACAGCCGGCCCGGTGCCGGGGCGCCCGGGGTGGGCGACAGCGTGGCGGCGCCCTCGGGGGCCGGCAGCCGCTCCGGGGGCGCCTGCCAGACCTCGCTCGCCCGGGCGCCGATCAGCGCCAGCAGGTGAGCGGGGAGGCGGTCGACGAACTCGCCGTCGGTGAACTCCCCGTCACCGCCGGAGAGTTGGCCGGCCAGTTCGGCGGTGGTGGGGCGGGCGGCGGGGTCCTTGGCCAGGCAGCGGGCGAGCAGCGGGGCCAGGGCGTCGGGGGTGCCGGTCAGGTCGGGGTCGGCGTAGCGCACCCGGTAGAGGAGGTCGGCGGGCGCCCCGCCGCCGAACGGGCCGCGGCCGGTGGCGGCGAAGACCAGCACCCCGGCGAGGGCGAAGACATCGCCGGCGGGGGTGTGTTCCTGCCCGGACGCCTGCTCCGGCGACATGAAGGCCGGGGTGCCGACGGCGGCGCCGGTGTGGGTCAGCCGGGCGTCGCCGAGGGCGCGGGCGATGCCGAAGTCGATGACCTTCGGGCCGTGCGCGGTGACCATGATGTTGGACGGCTTGAGGTCGCGGTGGACGACGCCGGCGCGGTGCAGTTGGCCGAGCGCCCCGCACAGCGCGGCGCCGAGGGCGCGCACCGCGGACTCGGGCAGCGGGCCGCCTCGCTCCACCGCCTCCGTGAGCGGCGGCCCGAGGACGTACTCGGTGGCCAGCCAGGGGGTTTCGGCGGCGGGGTCGGCGTCCACGACCTTCGCGCCGTGGCGCCCGCCGATGACCCGGGCGGCGTCCACCTCCAGCCGGAAGCGGGTGCGGTAGGCGGTGTCCCGGGCGATCGGGGCGTGCATCGTCTTGACCGCCACGGTGCGGCCGCCGGGCGAACGGGCCAGGTAGACGGTGCCCATGCCGCCGCTGCCCAACCGGGCGAGCAGGCGGTACGGGCCGAAGCCGGGCGGGTCGTCGTGGGTGAGCGGGAGGGGCACGGGAGTCAGTCCTGGCGGCGGGAGGGGGCTATCGGGAGCGTGGCGCCGGCCGGCGCGGGGGTGGGCGGCGCGGCGGGCGCGGGCGGGGCCGGGACGGTCGGGCGCCGCGCGGCCGGGATGTCGGCGGCCAGCAGGGCGGCGGACTGGCGGGCCAGCGCGGCGATCACCCGGCCGGGCAGCCAGCCGGGGCCGAACAGGGCGGCGGTGCGGCCGGGTTGTGCCGGGTCGCCGTCCTTGGCGGGGGCGAGCGCGTCGAGGAGTTCGGCGGTGCTGGGGCGGGCGGCCGGGTCCCGGGCGAGGCAGCCGGCGACCAACGCCCGCAGCCCGGCGGGCAGTTCCTCGCGTTCCGGCACGGTGTGCCCGGTGGCCGCGTACGCCAGCGTCGCGCCGAGCGCGTAGAGGTCGCCGGCCGGTTGGGTGGGGCCGCCCGCGGCCTGTTCCGGGGGCAGGCTGCCGGATTCCAGGCCGGGCAGCCCGGAGCGCGCGGTGCCGTCCGCGGCGGCGGCCCGTACGGCGCCGAAGCAGGTCAACCGGGGCCCGTCGGCGGCCAGCAGCACCGCGGCCGGGGAGACCCCGGCGTGGCTGAGGCCCTGCCCGTGCCCCACCCCCAACGTCTCGGCGAGGGCGGCGCCCAGGGCGCGGACGGTGGGTTCGGGGAGCGGGCCGCCGTGGGCGTCGAGGGCGGCGGGCAGGGGCAGCGCCGGCAGGTAGGGGCGGGCGTGCCAGGGCGGGGTGCCGTGGGGGGCGACCTCGGTGGCCGGGGACGCCCACGGGCCGAGGAGGTAGCGGGAGGTGTCCGCCTCGGCGCGGAAGCGGTCCGGGTCGGTGCCGGGCAGCGGCAGGCCGAGCAGCACCGTCCGGTCGCCGTCCGCGCTGCGCGCCATGTAGCGGCGCTCCGGTACGGGGACGGGGGACGCGGGATCGTCCAGGCGGTTCAGCACGACATAGGGACCGACCGGATCGAATCGTTCCGGTTCACTGCCCCCTGTGTCCTGCGGCCGCATGGCCCCTCCCCCGTGTCTTCTCCTGTTGGTCACCGTTCGCGGCCCGGCCCGTGGGGCGGGCGTGCGGCGAACGGCCCGAAGAGCCTACAAGGGTGATCGGGACGGCCGCGGGGCGACGTCCAACGGGGGCCGACGGACGGGGAGTTCGTCAGGTCAGGCGGTGGCGGGGCCCTCGGTCGAGGCCGGGGCGGGGCGGGGTTCGGCGTAGGCGACCAGGGTCAGCACGAGCAGCGCCAGCACCACCATCGCGGCGGCGAACGCCGGCCAGCCGACCAGCCCGACGGCGAACGCCCCGAGGACGCCGTGCACCACGGCGCAGCAGATCAGCGCGAGGCGCGGGAGGCGTCCCGGCGCCCGGTCGCGGGCGCCGCCGTAGAGCAGCACGGTGGCGCAGAAGAGCAGGAAGAGGGCGAAGAGCGCGCCGCCGGCCCAGGCGCCGGTGGACATGGCGCCGGGCCGCAGCCCGGCCAGGGACATCTGCTGCCGGTCGACCACGATGCTCAGGATCCAGTTCAGCAGCAGGATTCCGGCCGCCTCCAGGATCAGCACCACCGCCGCCACCAGGGCCACCGGTCTGCGCGCCACCACCATGCCGCCCACCCCATTTCCTCCGCCGGTCCGCGCCGCCCGCGCGGGCCGTGCGCCGCCCCAACGAACCGTTACCGGGAGTACAGAAAGCATCCCGCACGCTACTAACGGGTAACGGTCACGGCAAGGGGTCTGCAGGACGGTCTGCGACCCCCCTCCGTCATCCCCCCACCCGCCGCGCCCACCCGAAAACTTTCACTCGCCCATTCGTAGGGACTCCACAAAGAATTGACGGTTCGCCGGACGTCCACAGTTCGAGACCTAGGCCACACCGTGCCACGAGCCGGAGCCGTGGAATCCGGGCCTACCCTGGGATTCCAACGGACTTTGGTCCCTCATCATCGCCGCGTGCACGCTCCGTGTGGGCAAGCTCACCCCAGGGAACGGGTCGGCACGCGGTGTCGTCAGTCCCTAAACTCGCTGCGTTCAGTGTGTTGCGGCGTAGCGCCCAGGAAGGACCCATCGTGCGCAAGGTGCTCATCGCCAACCGTGGCGAAATCGCTGTCCGCGTTGCCCGTGCATGCCGGGACGCCGGGATCGGGAGCGTAGCGGTCTACGCCGACCCGGACCGGGACGCCCTGCACGTCCGTGCCGCGGACGAGGCTTTTGCCTTGGGCGGTGACACCCCTGCCACCAGTTACCTGGACATCGCCAAGGTCCTTCAGGCGGCCGCCGATTCCGGCGCCGACGCCATCCACCCCGGCTACGGCTTCCTCTCCGAGAACGCCGAGTTCGCGCAGGCCGTGCTCGACGCCGGCCTGACCTGGATCGGCCCGCCGCCGCACGCCATCCGCGACCTCGGCGACAAGGTCGCGGCCCGGCACATCGCGCAGCGCGCCGGCGCCCCGCTGGTCGCCGGCACCCCGGACCCGGTCTCCGGGGCCGACGAGGTCGTGGCGTTCGCCAAGGAGCACGGCCTGCCGATCGCGATCAAGGCGGCGTTCGGCGGGGGTGGCCGCGGCCTGAAGGTCGCCCGCACCCTCGAAGAGGTCCCCGAGCTCTACGACTCCGCGGTCCGCGAGGCGGTCGCCGCCTTCGGCCGCGGCGAGTGCTTCGTCGAGCGCTACCTCGACCGCCCGCGGCACGTCGAGACCCAGTGCCTGGCCGACAAGCACGGCAACGTGGTCGTCGTCTCCACCCGTGACTGCTCGCTCCAGCGCCGCCACCAGAAGCTCGTCGAGGAGGCCCCCGCGCCGTTCCTGAGCGAGGCGCAGAACGCCGAGCTGTACCGCGCGTCGAAGGCCATCCTCAAGGAGGCCGGCTACGAGGGCGCCGGCACCTGCGAGTTCCTCGTCGGCCAGGACGGCACCATCTCCTTCCTGGAGGTCAACACCCGTCTCCAGGTGGAGCACCCGGTCACCGAGGAGGTCACCGGCCTGGACCTGGTCCGCGAGATGTTCCGGATCGCCGACGGCGAGGAGCTCGGCTACGACGACCCGGCGGTGCGCGGCCACTCCTTCGAGTTCCGGATCAACGGCGAGGACCCGGGCCGCAACTTCCTGCCCGCGCCCGGCACGGTCACCGCGTTCGCCGCGCCGACCGGCCCGGGCGTCCGCCTGGACGCCGGCGTCGAGGCCGGCTCGGTCATCGGCCCGGCCTGGGACTCCCTGCTGGCCAAGCTGATCGTCACCGGCGCCACCCGCGAGCAGGCGCTCCAGCGCGCCGCCCGGGCGCTGAACGAGTTCCAGGTGGAGGGCATGGCGACCGCCATCCCGTTCCACCGCACGGTCGTCAAGGACCCGGCGTTCGCCCCCGAACTGACCGGCTCCGCCGAGCCGTTCACGGTCCACACCCGTTGGATCGAGACCGAGTTCGTCAACGAGATCCCGCCGTTCACCGCGCCCGGTGGCGAGGAGGGCGAGGCCGACACCCGCGAGACGGTCGTGGTCGAGGTCGGCGGCAAGCGGCTGGAGGTCTCGCTGCCGGCGTCGCTGGGCATGCCGCTGGCCCGCGCCGCGGTCGCCGGGGGCGCCAAGCCCAAGCGGAAGGCCGCCAAGAAGTCCGGCAGCGCGGCCTCCGGCGACACCCTGGCGTCCCCGATGCAGGGCACCATCGTCAAGGTCGCCGTCGAGGAGGGCCAGCAGGTCGCCGAGGGTGAACTCGTCGTCGTCCTGGAGGCGATGAAGATGGAGCAGCCGATCAACGCGCACCGCGCGGGCACCATCAAGAGCCTGGCCGCCGAGGTGGGCGCGGCCCTCACCTCCGGCGCGGTGATCTGCGAGATCAAGGACTGACGCGGCCTGACGGACCGTACGAAGGGGCGGGCCCCCGGTGCCTTTGGGACCGGAGGCCCGCCCCGTTGTGCGCCGCGGTGCCGCGGGCGGCTACGACGTGCCCACGACCTCCTCCGGGAACACCAGCGTCCGGCTCATCCACTGGAGCGCGGCGGGCAGTTCGCGCCGCCAGGTGGCGAAGTTGTGGCTGCCGTGGTCGAGCACGATCGCGTCCGCCTTCATGGGCGGGCGGACCGCGGCCAGGAACGCCCTGGCCGCCGGGTAGTTGTTCTCGCCGCTGCGGCTGGTGCCGATCAGCACGTTGACGGCGGGGGCGGGCAGGTGCGCCAGGCGCCACATCAGGTCGTGCTGCTCGCGGCGGGCGCCGCGGTCCTTGTCGGTGCCGAAGAGGTTCCCGGTGGTGGGGTCGTTGGACACCTTGTAGTCGGGCGAGAGGGCGGCCGCCGCGGTGTAGGTGCGGGGGTGGCGCATGGCGAGCTGGAGGGCGCAGCTTCCACCGGAGGAGTAGCCGAGGACGCCCCAGGCGGACGGGTCGTGTCCCACCCGGTAGTGCGACTTGAGGGCCTCGGGGACGTCCTGGTCGAAGAAGGTCTCGGCCTGCGGGCCACCGGGGACGTCGACGCACTGGGTGTCCCGCGGCGGGGCGATGGTGGGCCGCAACATCACGATGACCGACGGCTGGAGGGAGCCGTTGCGGATCAACTTCGTGGCGGTCTCGGGCAGTCTGAGGTGCTGGCCCAGCAGGAATATCCCGCCCGGGTAGCCGGCCAGCGCGACGATGACCGGGAAGCGCTGGCGGGCGTACTGCTTCTGGAAGTACTGCGGCGGCAGGTAGACATAGGCCGGGTCGACCACCTTGGTGCGCTTGCCGACGATCCGCACGGTCTCGACCTTGCCGTTCTTCTCCGGCGGCCCCGTGGGCACCCCGTGCACCTTGTCCAGCCCCTCCGGGCCAGACGCCTGCACCAGCCCCTTCGACGGGTCGCCGGCCGGCCCCGCGGTGCCCTCGTTGCCCCACTTGCCGACCGCGGCGGGCGCCCCGTCGTACAGGCCGAGCAGCTCGTGCCAGGACGCGTAGAACTGGAAGCTGGAGTTCACCACCAGGCCGAGCACGGCCACGATCACCAACTGGGTCGCGGCGAGCGCGCCGAGCCGCCCCAGCACCGCCCGTGGCCCGCGCCCGGCGAGCCGGGGCCAGATCCACACCGTGAGTGCCACGCAGGCCACGGCGAGGGTGATCACGACGTACAGCAGTGGCCGGCTGGTCAGTCCCATGCGTAGTTCCCCAGACTTCCGAGGCGGCCTCCGGACCGTCCCCGGAAGACCTCTTTGCGCCTGGTTTGATGGCCCTTGGAACGTCGACGTTGCGGGTGTTCCCAGGAGTTCGCCGGCCCGACGCGGGGGGTATTCCGGGGCGTCACCGGCCGGCCGCCGCCCGTCCACCGGAGCCCGGGGTATCCACACCCGGCCCGGCCGCCGGCGGCGCGATGGCATGCTGGACCCATCCGGGCCCAGGGCCTGTCCGACCCTGATCCACCAGACAGGCCCCAGAACCGGCCGGATCGAGGAAGGACGGCGGATGGCGACCGAGACGGCAGGGCAGCGGCGGGCCGCTGCGGCGCACGCACCGGCGGGGGCGCCGGCGTCCGCGGGTGCGCCCGCGGCACGCCCCATGCGGGCCGATGCGCGCCGCAATTACGAGCGGCTGCTGGCCGAGGCCCGCACCGCCTTCACCGAGCACGGCACGGACACCTCGCTGGAGGACATCGCCCGCCGCGCCGGCGTCGGCATCGGCACCCTCTACCGGCACTTCCCCAACCGCACCGCCCTGATGGGCGCGGTCTTCCAGGGCGAGGTGGAGGCGCTGCTCGCCTACGCCCGGGAGCTGGCCGACGCGCCGCAGCCCTGCACCGCGCTGGTCGACTGGCTGCGCACGCTGATCACCCATGCCAGCACCTACCGGGGCCTGTCGCGGGCCCTGATGACCGCCTCGGCGGACGAGAGTTCCGGGATGGCGCGGTGCAGCGTGCCGCTCGGCGCGGCCGGCGCCGCGCTGTTGGCCCGGGCTCAACAGGCCGGCGCGGTGCGCCGGGACGTCGTGATCGGCGACCTGATGCAGCTCACCAACGGCATCGCGCTGGCCGCCGAGGAGTCCCCCGACGACCCCGAACTGGCCGACCGGCTGCTGACGTTGACCCTGCGCGGCCTGAAGGCGGAGACGGCCTAGGGGCTGACCCATCGGACAGGCCCTAGGGGCGTTCCGGCGCCGCACCCTCGGCCTCGCCGAGCGGCAGGCCGCACCGCCCCACCGTTCCGGTCAGCCCCAACGCCCCGTCGTACCGGCCCTGGTGGGGACGGCGGACGCAGGGGCATCGGGCCCCGGCGCCCCCAGGGGCGGCCGACGCCGGGCCGTGCCGTCGTGCCCGGCGCCCGCTCTCCCGGCGCCGCTCAGCGGCGCCGGGGCGCCAGGTCGGCCACTCGACCGTCCGCCAGCGAGCCCGCCGACCGCAGTTGGGGCGCGCCGGCCGGGGCGCCCGGGTGGCTGCGCCGCTGGCCCGGCAGCGGCACGTCCCGCCGCGGGCCCCGACGCTCGGGCGGGGCGGCTTCCAGACCGGGCCCGCCCGGCGCCTGGCCGGGCAACGAGCCGCTGGCGACGGCGATCTGGACGCCCTGGTCGGCGAGCGCCTGGAGCTCCGTGGCGGCCCGGTCGTCGTGGGCGGGCGGCTCGTCGGTCACCAGCCGGGTGATGACGTCCGTCGGCACGGTCTGGAACATGGTGTCGGAGCCCAGCTTGGTGTGGTCGGCGAGCACCACCACCTCCCCCGCCGCCTGCACCAGCGCCCGGTCGACGCTGGCGGAGAGCATGTTGGAGGTGGACAGCCCGCGCTCGGCGGTCAGCCCACTGCCCGACAGGAAGGCCCGGGAGACCCGCAGTCCCTGGAGCGACTGCTCGGCACCGCTGCCGACCAGCGCGTAGTTGGAACCGCGCAGGGTCCCGCCGGTCATCACCACTTCGACGCGGTTGGCATGGGCCAACGCCTGGGCGACCAGTAGGGAGTTGGTGACGACGGTCAGGCCGGGCACCCTGGCGAGCCGGCGGGCCAGCTCCTGGGTGGTGGTCCCGGCCCCGACGACGATGGCCTCGCCCTCCTCGACGAAACCGGCCGCGAGATCGGCGATGGCCGTCTTCTCGGCGGTCGCGAGGTGGGACTTCTGTGGGAAGCCGGATTCCCGGGTGAAACCTCCCGGTAGGACCGCTCCGCCGTGCCGGCGGTCGAGCAGTCCCTCTGCCTCCAGCGCCCGGACGTCGCGCCGTACGGTCACTTCGGAGGTCTGGACGACGCGGGCGAGCTCACGGAGCGACACGGCCCCGTTGGCGCGCACCATTTCTAGGATCAATTGGCGACGTTCTGCAGCGAACACGAAACTGACAGTAACGCCAACGACCGTCTGTTTTCAGCAGGTTGCACCAATTAACGGAAGTTGTTCACACGGCATCGCTTCACGTGGTATGCGGCATGCACATGCCTCAATCCCAGTCACCGTGCGTGCACAAACCCACGCGCTGCCTGGTCAGTTGCACTCTCGGCGGCCGACCGAGGGCCCATGGGGCGAGTTGTCCGGACCCGTCCATGCAGGACCGTTTCACCCCAAGTGCCCATCGTGGGCACAAATATTCCAGGGGACCGCTTGTGGCCCGCCACCCCGCCGGCGCCTGGCGTGCGCCGGCGGGCGCCGGTCATGCGCCGGACGCCTTCCGGGTGTGCAACTGGCGGGCCACCTCGGCGATCGAGCCGGACAGCGACGGGTAGACGGTGAAGGCGCTGGCGATCTGCTCGACCGTCAGGTTGTTGTCGACCGCGAGCGAGATCGGGTGGATCAGCTCGCTGGCCCGCGGCGAGACGACCACGCCGCCGACCACGATGCCCGTGCCCGGGCGGCAGAACAGCTTCACGAAGCCGTCGCGGATGCCCTGCATCTTGGCCCGCGGGTTGCGCAGCAGCGGCAGCTTGACCACCCGGGCGTCGATCACGCCGTTGTCGACGTCGGCCTGGGAGTAGCCGACGGTGGCGATCTCCGGGTCGGTGAAGACGTTGGCGGAGACCGTCTTGAGGTTGAGCGGGGTGACCGCGTCGCCCAGGAAGTGGTACATCGCGATCCGGCCCTGCATGGCGGCGACGGACGCCAGCGCGAAGACGCCGGTGCAGTCGCCGGCGGCGTAGACGCCGGGGGCGGTGGTGCGGGAGACCTTGTCGGTCCAGATGTGGCCGGAGTCCTTGAGCCGGACGCCGGCGCTCTCCAGGCCGATCCCCTCGGTGTTCGGGATGGAGCCCACCGCCATCAGGCAGTGCGTGCCGGAGATCGTCCGGCCGTCGGCGAGGGTGACCTCGACCCGGTCGCCCACCCGCTTCGCGGACTGCGCCCGGGAGCGCGCCATGACGTTCATCCCGCGGCGGCGGAAGACGTCCTCCAGCACGGCGGCCGCGTCCGGGTCCTCGCCCGGCAGCACCCGGTCCCGCGAGGAGACCAGGGTGACCCGGGAGCCCAGCGCCTGGTAGGCGCCGGCGAACTCGGCGCCGGTGACGCCGGATCCGACGACGATGAGTTCCTCGGGCAGCTCGGTGAGGTCGTAGACCTGCGTCCAGTTCAGGATCCGCTCGCCGTCCGGCAGGGCGTCGGGGATCTCGCGCGGGTGGGCGCCGGTGGCGATCAGCACGGCGTCGGCGATCAGGCCCTCGGTCGTGCCGTCGGCGGCGGTGACCGTGACCTTGCGCGAGCCGTCCGGCGCCTGCCCCGGCTCCAGCCGGCCGCGGCCGCGCAGCACCCGGCCGCCGGCGCGGGTGACGGAGGCGGTGATGTCGTGGGACTGGGCCAACGCCAGCCGCTTGACCCGTCGGTTGACCTTGCCGAGGTCGACCCCGACGACCCGGGCCGGATGGTCCGCGTCCGGGGTGCCGTCCTCGACGATGATGCCCAACTCCTCGTAGGAGGAGTCGAAGGTGGTCATCACCTCGGCCGTGGCGATGAGCGTCTTCGACGGAACGCAGTCGGTCAGCACCGACGCCCCGCCCAGACCGTCGCAGTCGACGACGGTCACCTCCGCGCCGAGCGAGGCCGCCACCAGGGCTGCTTCGTATCCGCCGGGTCCACCACCGATGATCACGATCCGAGTCACGTACTCCATTGTCCCGCACGCCCGTCCGTGGCTCTCCCCCGGGGGCGCTCGGCGCCCTGGCACGGGCGCCGGGCATGTGCACTCCCCCACCCTCGTACGAACCTCCGGTACCACGAGCCCAACGGGGAACCTCCCGTACCCTCGGAAGCATGTCGCTCTACGCCGCGTACGCCGGCAACCTCGACGCGCGGCTGATGTCCCGCCGCGCTCCGCACTCCCCACTGCGCGGCACCGGCTGGCTGAACGGCTGGCGGCTCACGTTCGGCGGCGAGCAGATGGGGTGGGAGGGCGCCCTGGCGACGGTCGTCGAGGACCCCGGCTCGCAGCTCTTCGTCGCGCTCTACGACATCGCCCCCGGGGACGAGGAGTCGATGGACCGCTGGGAGGGCGTCGGCCTGGACATCTACCGTCGGATGCGGGTCCGGGTGCACACCCTCGACGGCGACGAGACCGCCTGGATCTACGTCCTCAACGGCTATGAGGGCGGCCTCCCCTCGGCCCGCTACCTCGGCGAGATCGCCGACGCGGCCGAGTCCGCCGGCGCCCCGCACGACTACGTGATGGAGATCCGCAAGCGGCCCTGCTGACGCGGCCCCTCCTGTCCGGCCGCGCGGCCCTTGGACCCCTTTGGCAAAAGCCACAAGCCGGCGCCCACAGACCCGTGGGCAGTGACATCTACGCGCGTAGGGGAAGACCGGCTACCCTCGTCCGCGTGAACGCATCTGTTACCCCGGACATCGACCCGAAGGGCGCCGCGGACGCGGCGGCCGCCCGCCTCCGCGAGCTCACCGGCATCGAGCAGCACGACGTCGCCCTGGTCATGGGCTCCGGCTGGGCCCCGGCCGCCGAGGCCCTGGGCGCGCCCGAGCACGAGTTCCCGGTCACCGAGCTGCCCGGCTTCCCGCCGCCGGCCGTCGCCGGCCACGGCGGCAAGATCCGCTCGTACAAGATCGGCGAGAAGCACGCCCTGGTCTTCCTCGGCCGCACCCACTTCTACGAGGGCCGCGGCGTCGCCGCCGTCGCGCACGGCGTCCGCACCGCCGTCGCCGCCGGCTGCAAGACCGTGGTGCTCACCAACGGCTGCGGCGGTCTGCGCGACGGCATGCGCCCCGGCCAGCCGGTGCTCATCAGCGACCACCTCAACCTCACCGCCACCTCGCCGATCCCCGGCGCCAACTTCGTCGACCTGACCGACCTGTACTCGCCGCGGCTGCGCGCGCTGTGCAAGGAGGTCGACGCGAGCCTGGAGGAGGGCGTCTACGCCCAGCTCCCCGGCCCGCACTACGAGACCCCGGCCGAGATCCGGATGCTCCGCACCATGGGCGCCGACCTGGTCGGCATGTCCACCGTCCTGGAGGCCATCGCGGCCCGCGAGGCCGGCGCCGAGGTGCTCGGCATCTCCCTGGTGACCAACCTCGCCGCCGGCATGACCGGCGAGCCGCTCAACCACGAGGAGGTGCTCCAGGCCGGCCGCGACTCCGCGATCGCGATGGGCACGCTGCTCGGCCGGGTCCTCGGCAAGATCTAGCCGGTACCGGCACCGGGCGGGCCGCGGCGCCCGCCCTGCCGGCCCGGTCCCGTGGCCGGCACGGACCCGTGGCCGGCCCGGACCGCCGGCGAACGCGGGCCCCGCACGCCCCTCCCCCACATCGCACCCACAGGCAGGAGCATCACGTGGCTACCGTTCCCGCGGAGCTGATCGACCGGGCCCAGACGTGGCTGGCCGAGGACCCCGACCCGGAGACCCGGGACGAGCTGGCCGGGCTCATCGAGGCGGGCCGGCACGAGGAGTTGGCGGCCCGGTTCGCCGGCACCCTCCAGTTCGGCACCGCCGGGCTGCGCGGCGAACTGGGCGCCGGCCCGATGCGGATGAACCGCGCGGTGGTCATCCGGGCCGCGGCCGGCCTCGCCGCGTACCTCAAGGACCAGGGGCAGGGCGACGGCCTGGTCGTCATCGGGTACGACGCCCGCTACAAGAGCGCCGACTTCGCCCGGGACACCGCGGCCGTGATGGTCGGCGCGGGGCTGCGCGCCGCGCTCCTGCCGCGCCCGCTGCCCACCCCCGTCCTGGCGTTCGCCATCCGGCACCTGGGCGCGGTGGCCGGCGTCGAGGTGACCGCCAGCCACAACCCGCCCCGCGACAACGGCTACAAGGTCTACCTCGGCGACGGCTCGCAGATCGTCCCGCCCGCGGACGGCGAGATCGCCGACCGGATCGCCGCGGTCCGCTCCCTCGCCGACGTGCCCCGCCCGGAGGCCGGCTGGGAAACCCTGGACGACACCGTCCTGACCGCCTACCTGGAGCGCACCGACGCGGTCCTCACCCCGGGCTCCCCCCGCTCCGTCGACGTGGTCTACACCCCGATGCACGGCGTCGGCCGGGACACCCTCGTCGCCGCGTTCGCCCGCGCCGGCTTCCCGGCCCCGACGGTCGTCGCCGAACAGGCCGAGCCGGACCCGGACTTCCCCACGGTCGCCTTCCCCAACCCGGAGGAGCCGGGCGCGATGGACCTCGCGTTCGCCACCGCCCGGAAGGCCGCCCCCGACATCGTCATCGCCAACGACCCGGACGCGGACCGCTGCGCCGTCGCCGTCCCGGACCCCGGTGCCCCCGAGGGCTGGCGGATGCTGCGCGGCGACGAGGTCGGCGCGCTGCTCGCCGCGCACCTGGTGCGCAAGGGCGCCACCGGCACCTTCGCGACCACCATCGTCTCCTCCCAGCTCATGTCCCGTATCGCGGGCGGCGCTTCGCTGCCCTACAAGGAGACGCTGACCGGCTTCAAGTGGCTGGCCCGGGCCGACGGCCTGCGCTACGCCTACGAGGAGGCGCTGGGCTACTGCGTCGACCCCGAGGGCGTCCGCGACAAGGACGGCGTCACCGCGGCCCTCCTCATCACCGAACTGGCCGCCGAGTTGAAGCAGTCCGGCCGCGGCCTGACCGACCTCCTCGACGACCTCGCCGTGGAATTCGGCCTGCACGCCACCGACCAGCTCTCGGTGCGGGTCACCGACCTGTCGCTGATCGCCGACGCGATGCGCCGGCTGCGCGCCCAGCCGCCGACCGCGCTGGCGGGCCTGACCGTCTCCCGCGCCGACGACCTGAACGCGGGCGGCCCCGACCTGCCGCCCACCGACGGGCTGCGCTACTACCTGGCGGGCTCCCCCGCCGACGGCATCGAGGCGGCCCGCGTGGTCGTCCGCCCCAGCGGCACCGAGCCCAAGCTCAAGTGCTACCTGGAGGTCGTGGTGCCGGTAGCCGACGCGACGGGCCTGCCGACGGCCCGAGAGCGGGCGACGACGACCCTCACCGCGCTCAAGCGGGACCTGTCGACGGCGGCGGGGATCTGACGACACGTCAATTCACGTGCGTATAGGGGCCGGGCTCTTCGGAGCCCGGCCCCTGCCGTTTGGGCAGAGGGCGTATCACCCCAACACCCCGACAAATGCCCGGAGGTGTGGCACACCCTGGGGAGGGAATTTTCTTGTGAGGGGTTGCGCCGGACGCCGCCCAGTCGTTCGGTTGTTCCGTTCGCCGCGGGCGCGTCGGTGGTGCCGCCTACCATCGAAGCAGCCGCTCCGCCTGAGCAACCCACCGAGGTGATCGTGAGCAACTGGGCCGACCTTACGACTGGCAAGCGCATCAAGCACCTGCGGGGTTCGGATCTGACGCAGCAGGGACTCGCCGAGGCCGCGGGTGTCTCGCTCGCCCTAGTGCAGAAGGCCGAGCAGGATCGCGGCGAACTGTCCGTGGGTTCGCTCCTGAAGCTCGCCAACGCGCTCAAGACCGACGTTGCGGTGATCCTGGGGCAGCAGTCGCCGCGGCGGGGGATGAACCGCGATGACCGCGCCGCGCTGCGCCACTTGTCCGACGCCGTACACGAGAGCGCGCTCGGGCAGTGGGACGGCGTCGGCGATCCGAGCACCCTGGCCGAACTGACAGAGGTCCGCGACCTGGCGTGGGCCGCCTACTGGGCCAGCGATACCGCGAAGGTGAGCAGCCTCGCCTCAAAGGTCCTTATGGAAGGCCAAGTTCGGCTCAACAGCACCACGGGAACCGAGCGCGCACGGTTGGCCTTGGTCCTTGCGAGCACGTACCGGGTCGCTGCATCCTGCGCGAACGGCTTTGGGCATCGTGACCTCGCGTTGAGCGCACTTACCTCTGCAAAGCTCCTGGCCAAAGAGGCTGCCGATCCCGTGATGTCAGCGCTGCTCGAATCCACGCTGTCCTGGATCTACCTGCGCGGCGCCAAGATGCCCCGGGCCGTCTCGGTGGCCGAACGAGCGGCATTGGCGATCGAACCGTCGTTCAGCAGGGCCCCACGTCCCGAACTTCTCGCCTACGGACGCCTGATGATCTCCGCGGCCGTTGCCGCGTCAAGGCGTGAGGACGAGCGTGCGGCCGATGACTACATTTCCCAAGCACTTGCCGCTGCGGCGCGGCTTGGCCGCGACGAGAAGCTGTACGGGACCCACTTCGGCCCAACTGCCACGAAAGCCGAGGCAGTTGGCATCCAGGTCGCACTGAAGAATTACGGGCGCGCGCTCCAGTTGGCCGATCAGCCCGACATGAAGAAGCTCCCCAAGAGCATGTCGAAGGTCGCCCGCAACCGCTACCGGCTCGACGTCGCCCTGGCCCAATGCGAGGCAAAGCTCTACGACCGAGCCGCCGACACCCTCACCGAAGTGGCCCTGGACGCCCCGGAGTGGGTCAGGCATCAGGCGCTGCCCGGCGTCATCGGCAAGCGCCTGGCCAAGGTTTCCGTGGCCCGGGTGCGCAACATCAGCGAACTGATCGGCGTGCCACTGATCGCCTGAGTCCCACGGAACGTACGAGTCGAAGCTCGATGTCCTCGCCCTGCCCTACCCTCCGTCACTTCACCATGGGTGATCGTTCGGACACGATTGAGGCATGGCCAGCAACGAGTGCCGACCGGAAGACGGGCCGCAGATGACCCGTCGAACCGAGGACGACTTACGACGCCGACGGGACCTCGCGGACGCCGCAGCGGGCATCTCCGCGAGCGAGGCCGCAGGACCCGCCGACGCCGCACACATCGAGCGGTTCCGCTGCGTGATCTACGTATGCGCCGTCCCCGACGCGAACCTCGCGGAGCTTCGCAAGGAGTGCACGGAGTACGCCGAGGCGTTCTGTTGGGGGATCACGGCCGTCATCGAGGATGACGCCGGAGGGCTGCCACCCAGGGCCCGCACCGGACTCGCGCGGGCGGTCGAGCACATCAGGTCCGGCGAGGCCGGTGCGGTGGTCACGGCACGGCGTTCGATGATCTCGCCGGTGACGCAGGAGTACGAGCGGTTCGCCCACGAAGTCGAGACGGCCGGCGGTTTCCTGCACGTCATGGATTCGACGCGTGGCCGGACAGACGTCGAGCACGCCTGAGCCCTCCCTGACGCCCCAACAGGCCATCAGTACAGACCCCCGCGACCGTCCGACCGGCCCGGGGGCATGGCCCTCAACTAACACGGAGTTGACGACATGAGCCACGCTATCGCGCGAGGGCGCGCCACGGGCCCCGCGGCCACCGCCCGTCTACTGCCCTGGACCAGCCCGGACGGAAAGCCCTGTTACCTCCTCGGCAGCGACGGGACCGGCTACGTCTCCCGCCTCGCCGACGAGATCGAGGCGGAACAGATGGACTCGGCCGCCGAACTCATCGAGGAGGCCCGCGGCATCCTCGCCGGCCGGGCGTGGACTCCCGGCGAAATCCACCTGCTGGCCGTCGAGTTGAACGCCAACCTGGCCAACGTCCGCCGGGTCTCGGAGAGTCGGGGCGCCCGGTTGCTCGCGCTGGAGGACGCCTTCGACACCAGTAGTGCGGACAGCGAGGACGACGGGGACGCGAACGACCCGCCGCCCGCACACGACTCCCCCGACCGGTCACGTCACGAGCGGGGACGGCGCCCGTCCCCTCCGGGCCGAGGGGCTCGGCTCGCGGCACCGGTCCGTCCCGCGGGGAGCGTCCCGGGCGCTCCCCTGAAGGATGCCGCGCGGGTCCCACCCGCGCGGTGAGGGAAAACGGTCCCGCCCTCCGGCGTTGCCTGAAGGGCGGGGCCTCCCGGCCGGGGGCTGCCAACCGGCCGCTCCCGCGGAGGCGTTGAGGCGCAGCCGCACAGACCTCGACGGACTCTTACAGCGCCACCATCACCGCCAGCCCCACCGCCCCCACCAGGATCGGCACCAGGACCGCGTAGGACCAGCGGGCCTCGGGGGTGCCCCGGGCGGTGTCGCGGTAGGCGGAGCGTTGCTGGATCTCGCGGAGTTCGGCGAGGGTCTGGTCGGCCATCGCCTTGGGGACCGGGCCGGCGTCCGCGTTCAGGCCGAAGCGGGGGCGGGCCGGGCCGCGCGCCGCCTGCCGGGTGGCCTTCTTGCGCTGCCGCAACGAGACGGGGATCGCCCAGAGTTGGTACTTGGCGTCGTCGGTGAGCACCTCGGCGGAGAAGGTCGCGCGCAACTCCTGCACGGCGGACCAGGGCAGCGTGATGGTGCGGAACGGGTTGCGCACCAGGAGCCGGTCCTCGTCCGCCCGCACCAGCGGACGGAGGGAGAAGGCGACGACCAGGGGCACCCCGAGGAGTAGCGCGAAGAGCGTGGTGAGCTTGGTGTGGGGGGTGCCGCGCAGCAGGGCGTCGGCGCCGAGCCAGAGGCCGAGCGCGATCAGCAGCACGCCGCCGGCCAGGGCAGCCGGCGAGCGGTAGCTGCGCTGCGCGTACTGCGGCGCGGGCGTGGTGGACCGTTCCGGGCTCGTCATCAGGTCTCCTTCGTAGATACCCCCACCTTGAGGTGGGGGTGGGGGGTACCTCCCGCTTGCGGGGAGAAACGAAGCTCCCGCGTGAGCGGGGCAGGAAAGCCGATTCGCTGTCAGGGCGGATCGGCGTACACCAAAACTGCTGGCGAGGAACATCGCAAAGAGCGATAGGACTCAACTGTCAGCCCTCCCAGGTAGGTTCAGATGCATGACGGCAGAGGCGGCTACGGAGGCGGCCGGGCACGCCCGGTACACGTACCGTCTGCGTCTGTCGTCCACGGCGCGGCGTTCGCTCGAAGCCGAGTGGGACCGAGCGCGGTGGGTTTGGAATGAGTGCGTCGCCAAGTCCATGGCCGTCCACCAGTGCAACCGGGCGACCGGCGAGAAGACAACGTGCGGGCCAGTGCAGCTCGCGGCGATGCTGACCGAAGCACGCGCCCGGACCCCGTGGCTGCGTGAGGGTGCCTGTGTTCCTCAGCAGCAACTGATACGCGACTTCGGCAAGTCCCGGGCCAAGGCGCTCAAGGACATCAAGGCGCGGTTGCCGATGCGGCAGCGCGCTGGAATGCCGAAGTACAAGAAGAAGCGCGAGGCGCTGCCCAGCCTCGAATACACCAAGCGCGGGTTTCGCCTGAAGGACGGGCGTCTGCATCTGGCGGGCGGCATCGTGGTGCGGCCGGTATGGTCGCGGGAGCTTCCCGAACCGCCCAGCTCGGTACGCGTATACCAGGACAGTGTCGGCCACTGGCACGCATCCTTCGTGACGGCCGCCGTGACCGAGGAGCTGCCCACGACCGGGCGTGTGATCGGCATCGATTGGGGCGTGACGGAGACCGCGACCACCACATCCGACGCCCACGATCTTCCCCACGCCCAGCACGGGCGCACGGCCGCGCAGAAGCTCGCCAGATACCAGCGGATGATGGCCCGGCGTAAGCCGAAGAAGGGCCAGCCGGGGTCGAAGGGCTACCGCGAAGCGAAGCGGCAGACCGCGAAGCTGCACAAGAAGGTGGCCCGGCAGCGGCAGGACACCGGTCGCAAGTGGGCTAAGAACGTTGTCCGCGATCATGACGCTCTGGCCGTGGAGGACTTCCGTCCGAAGTTCCTGGCGAAGACCACGATGGCGCGTAAGGCGGCCGACGCCGCGATCAGCGCCACCAAAGCGGCCCTGATCGAGATGAGCCGGAAGCACGGGCGGGATGTCCGCCTGGTGCACCCCGCGCACACCACGATGGACTGTGCGCAGTGCGGAGCGAGAACCAAGCACGCACTCCCCCTTTCAATGAGAACGTATACCTGCGCCGCGTGCGGAGCCGTGTCCCCCAGGGACAAGAACTCCGCCCGCGTGATGCTGGTCCGGGCTGGTCTCTGTCCCGGCTAGTGCTGATCGTGTAAGACCTGCACCCCCGCAGGGGGTCAGGCGACGTGAGCTAGGAATCCCCCTCGTCCACGAGAGGGAGGAGTCAAGGCGCAGATTCTGCCTTGCGGTACGGCATCGATGTCCGGTGCCGCGCGGCGGCGGTCACGCGGCCCGGGGCAGCAGGTCGGCGCCCCGTTCCGCCCCCTCCACCCCCTCCACCCCTTCCGCCGCCTCCGTCAGCCCGCCCACTCCTCCCCTCTCCCCAGGATCAAAATCCGGGGGCTGGCATGTCGCTACGCGCGTAGATATGCTCCCCTCGTGACCATGCCCACCACTGTTCCCGCATACGGCAAGGAGGCCGCGGGGCGCCTGGCGTCGATGGCGGACGTGACCGCCTCGGACGGAGCGCTGCGCCGCTTCCTGCACGGACTCCCCGGCGTCGACGCGGTAGGGCTGCAGGCCCGCGCCGCCACGCTCGGCACCCGCTCGATCAAGACCACGGCGAAGGCGTACGCCATCGACCTGGCGGTCTCGATGATCGACCTGACGACGCTCGAAGGCGCGGACACCCCCGGCAAGGTCCGGGCGCTGTGCGCCAAGGGCGTCCACCCCGACCCCACCGACCGCACCGCCCCCAAGGTCGCCGCGATCTGCGTCTACCCGGACATGGTCGCGACCGCCAAGGAGGCGCTCGCCGGCTCCGGCATCCACGTCGCCTCGGTCGCCACCGCCTTCCCGGCGGGCCGGGCCGCGCTGCCGGTGAAGCTGGCCGACACCCGGGACGCGGTGGCCGCCGGCGCCGACGAGATCGACATGGTGATCGACCGGGGCGCCTTCCTCTCCGGCCGCTACCTGGAGGTCTTCGAGGAGATCAGGGCCGTGAAGGAGGCGTGCGCCCGCCCGGACGGCTCGGCCGCCCACCTGAAGGCCATCTTCGAGACCGGCGAGCTCCAGACCTACGACAACGTCCGCCGGGTCTCCTGGCTCGCGATGCTCGCCGGCGCCGACTTCATCAAGACCTCGACCGGCAAGGTGGCGGTGAACGCCACGCCTCCGGTGACCCTGCTGATGCTGGAGGCGGTCCGGGACTTTCGCGCGACCACCGGCGTGCAGGTCGGCGTCAAGCCGGCCGGCGGCATCCGCACCACCAAGGACGCGCTCAAGTACCTGGTGATGGTCAACGAGACGCTGGGCGAGGAGTGGCTGACCGCCGACTGGTTCCGCTTCGGCGCCTCCAGCCTCCTCAACGACCTGCTGATGCAGCGTCAGAAGCTCAGCACCGGCCGGTACTCCGGCCCCGACTACGTCACGGTGGACTGACCATGGCCAACATCTTCGAGTACGCACCGGCGCCGGAGTCGCGCGCCGTCGTGAACCTCGCGCCCTCCTACGGGCTGTTCATCGACGGCGAGTTCACCGAGAGCGCGGGCGGCGGCCTGCGCAAGACCGTCTCGCCCGCCACCGAGGAGGTGCTGGCCGAGTACACCCAGGGCACCGCCGAGGACGTGGACCGCGCCGTCAAGGCGGCCCGGAAGGCGTTCGAGAAGTGGTCGGCGCTGCCCGGCGCCGAGCGCGCCAAGTACCTCTTCCGGATCGCCCGGCTCATCCAGGAGCGCTCGCGCGAGCTGGCCGTCCTGGAGACGCTGGACAACGGCAAGCCGATCCGCGAGTCCCGGGACTCCGATCTGCCGCTGGTGGCCGCGCACTTCTTCTACTACGCGGGCTGGGCCGACAAGCTGGGCCACGCGGGCTTCGGCCCGGACCCCAGGCCGCTGGGCGTGGCCGGTCAGGTCATCCCGTGGAACTTCCCGCTGCTGATGCTGGCGTGGAAGATCGCCCCGGCGCTGGCCTGCGGCAACACCGTGGTGCTCAAGCCGGCCGAGACCACCCCGCTGTCCGCCCTCTTCTTCGCGGACATCTGCCGCCAGGCCGGGCTCCCCAAGGGCGTGGTCAACATCGTCACCGGTGACGGCTCGACCGGTGCCGCGCTGGTGGCCCACCCCGACATCAACAAGGTCGCCTTCACCGGCTCCACCGGCGTCGGCAAGGCGATCGCCCGCACCGTCGCCGGCACGGAGAAGAAGGTCACCCTCGAACTGGGCGGCAAGGCGGCCAACATCGTCTTCGACGACGCGCCCATCGACCAGGCCGTCGAGGGGATCGTCAACGGGATCTTCTTCAACCAGGGGCACGTGTGCTGCGCGGGCTCCCGGCTGCTGGTCCAGGAGTCGATCCAGGACGAGCTGTTGGACGCCCTCAAGCGCCGGATGGCCACCCTGCGGGTCGGCGACCCGTTGGACAAGAACACCGACATCGGCGCGATCAACTCCGCCGAGCAGCTGGCCCGGATCACCGAGCTCGCCGACGCGGGCGAGGCCGAGGGCGCCGAGCGCTGGTCGCCGGCGTGCGAACTGCCCGGTTCCGGCTACTGGTTCGCGCCGACGCTGTTCACCGGCGTCACCCAGGCGCACCGGATCGCCCGCGAGGAGGTCTTCGGCCCGGTGCTGTCAGTGCTGACCTTCCGCACGCCGGAGGAGGCGGTGGCCAAGGCCAACAACACGCCCTACGGCCTGTCGGCGGGCATCTGGACGGAGAAGGGCTCCCGGATGCTGTGGATGGCGAACCAGCTGCGCGCGGGCGTCATCTGGTCCAACACGTTCAACAAGTTCGACCCGGCCTCGCCGTTCGGCGGTTACAAGGAGTCGGGCCACGGCCGCGAGGGCGGCCGGCACGGTCTGGAGGCGTACCTCAATGTCTGATGCACGGCTGGGCGTTCTCAAGACCTACAAGCTGTACGTCGGGGGCAAGTTCCCCCGGTCCGAGAGCGGGCGGGTGTACGAGGTGACCGACGCAAAGGGCAACTGGCTCGCCAACGCGCCCCTGTCCTCCCGCAAGGACGCGCGGGACGCGGTGGTCGCGGCCCGCAAGGCGTTCGGCGGCTGGTCGGGCGCGACGGCGTACAACCGCGGGCAGATCCTGTACCGCATCGCGGAGATGCTTCAGGGCCGCCGGGACCAGTTCGTCGCCGAAGTGGCCGACGCCGAGGGCCTGTCGAAGGCGAAGGCCGCGGCGCAGGTGGACGCGGCGATCGACCGCTGGGTCTGGTACGCGGGCTGGTCCGACAAGGTCGCCCAGATCGCCGGCTCCTCGAACCCGGTCGCGGGCCCGTACTTCAACCTCTCCGCGCCCGAGCCGACCGGCGTGGTGGCCGTGTTGGCCCCGCAGGAGTCGTCGTTCCTGGGCCTGGTGTCGGTGCTGGCGCCGGTGATCGTCACCGGCAACACCGCCGTGGTCGTGACGTCCGAGCGGGCCCCGCTGCCGGCGCTGTCGCTGGCCGAGGTGCTGGCCACCTCGGACCTGCCGGGCGGCGTGGTCAACCTGCTCTCGGGCCGCACGGCGGAGCTGGGCGCGCCGCTGGCCGCGCACCAGGACGTCAACGCGCTGGATCTGGCGGGCGCGGACGCCGAGTTGGCGACGGAGCTGGAGACCGCGGCGGCGGACAACCTCAAGCGGGTGCTGCGCCCGCGGGCGGTGGACTGGACCGCCGACCCGGGCACCGACCGGCTGCTGGCGTTCCTGGAGACCAAGACGGTGTGGCACCCGATGGGGGTCTGATCCGTCGGCAAAAGCGGCGCGGACGAACGGCGCGGGACCGGGGCCCTGGTGGGCTTCGGTCCCGCGCCGTTGGTGGTGGACGGGGCGCGGCGCGCGGCCGGTCAGCCGGGCAGGATGCGGGTCAGCGGGCCGACCAGCGGCAGGGTGCGCAGCGCGCCGCCCTCGGTCAGCGGGTCGGTCAACAGCGCGGTGCTCACCGGCTTGAAGTCGGCGATCTGGGTGCCGACGGCGTTGGCCAGCGGGTCGACGTGGGTGTTGGCCAGCGGGTCCAGCTTGAGGTCCTTGATGGGGCCCAGGGCGTTGCCCGCGGAGTCCGTCACGGCGTGGGTGAGCGCGTGCGCCACGGCGCCGGTGTCCGACGAGGACGCCTGCGGGGTCGCGTTGTCGGACGCGGGGGCGGCCGCGCTCGCCGCCGCCGCGCCGCCCGTGACCGCGGCGCCGGCCGCGGAGATCACCAGCCCGGCGCGGAGCAGACCGCGGGGGATGCGGCTGGGCTTGGGACGTGCGTGGGAGGGCATGTGGGCCACCTGCCTGTGGTTCGGAAGCGGAGCGGAGGAGCGGGTCGTGCCACCGACTGCGCGAGCGGGACACTGCCACCGCGTAATCGTTTGACTGCGTAGCGTAGTTGAGCGGTAGCGGGGGTTCCACCTCGCGCGCCTGGGGTACCCCCCACGGCGCAATGCCCGACAATGAGTGCCCGTGACCTCCCACTTGCCCTCCCTCCCGCGTCCCGCCCGTGTCGTGCTGCTGACCGGACCGTCCGGCTCCGGGAAGACGTCCCTGGCCGCGCTGACCGGTCTGCCCGTGCTCAACCTCGACGACTTCTACAAGGACGGCACGGACCCGTCGTTGCCGCAGTTGCCGGACGGGGACGGCGCGGACTGGGACTCGCCGCTGTCCTGGGACGCGGGCGCCGCCGTCGCGGCCATCGCGGAGCTGTGCCGCACCGGCCGGACCGTGGTGCCGGAGTACGACATCGCGGCCAGCGCCCGGACCGGCTCCGCGGCGCTGACGCTCGACGGGGCGGCGCTGTTCATCGCGGAGGGCGTGTTCGCCGCCGACATCATCGAACGGTGCCGCCAGGAGGGGCTGTTGGCCGATGCGCTGTGCCTGCGCGGGCGGCCCACCACCACCTTCCGCCGGCGGCTGGCCCGGGACCTGCGCGAGGGCCGCAAGCCGCCGCTGTACCTGGTGCGGCGGGGGCTGCGGCTGCTGCGCAACGAGCGGACGATCGTGGCCCGGCACACCGGGCTCGGCGCCCATCCGTGCGCCAAGCCGGAGGCGTTGGACCGGATAGCGGCGGCGCGGACCCCGTGCCCGGTGGGGGCGGCGGGCCGGCCCTGAGGGAGCCGTCCGCGGGCGCCCGTCGACCGGCGCCGCGGGCGCGCACACAAAAGAGCGGGTTCGGACAAACCCCCCGGCCGTCCGAACCCGCTCGTTATCCCCCGTGTTCCCCCGTTTTCCCCTTGTTCCCCCTCGGGCTCTCCCCCCGGATCCCCCTCGGGCTTTCCCCCCGTCCTTCAGGCGACCAGTGCGCCGAAGGACTCCTCCTCGTCACGGCCGAAGCTGAGGACCTCGTCCTCGCGCAGCCGGCGCAGGGAGCGCCAGATGCTGGACTTCACCGTGCCGACACTGATGTTGAGGATGTCCGCGATCTCCGGGTCCGTGCGGCCCTCGTAGTAGCGCAGCACCAGCATGGTGCGCTGCGTCTCGGGCAGCCGGGCCAGCGCCTGCCACAGGACGGCGCGCAGCTCGGTGCCGCGCATCGCGTCCGCGTCGGTGGCGGTCTCGGGCAGTTCCTCGGTCGGGTACTCGTTGAGCCTGCGCCGGCGCCAGGCGCTGATGTGCAGGTTCGTCATGGTGCGGCGCAGATAGCCGCCGAGCGCGGCCTTGTCGCTGATCCGGTCCCACGCCCGGTAGGTCGAGAACAGGGCGCTCTGGAGCAGGTCCTCGGCCTCGTAGCGGTCGCCGGTCAGGTGGTACGCGGTGGCGTACAGGGAGGCGCGGCGCTCCTGGACGTAGGCGGTGAAGGCCGCTTCGGCCTCGGCCTCCTGCGTCGCGGTGCGCCGGTCCCCCGTCCCCCCGTACGCCGCTCCCCCGTTGGTTCCCCCGTCGGTGCTCTCCTGGCCCCCGTTTCCCCCGTTGGGCCCCTGAGCGGGGACCACCGTGGCGTCAATGGCCACCATGTAGGGCGGTCGTTGACGTCCGGTGCCGCGGGCACACCCCCGCACCCCCACAGCCCCGGACTTCTCCCCGGTCCGGATGTCGTGAAGGCGTGTGACGACTGCGCCGGAAGTAGTGCCGTGCAGAGTGTTCATCGCGCTGCCCCCCGTCGATCGAGCCGGTTCGTTCGGTGCTTCGCCGGTCGGGATCCCACCTCGGCGGTGTTGATCTCTCCCGGCTGACCAAAAGACTGCCAAGCCAGTTTCATCGCGTTGTCCGCCGTCTGTCACAGGCGTGTCACAGGGGTGAGTGCGGCCCGGCGCGGTGCCCTCGGGCCCGTCCGGGCGGCGCCGGTCGATCTCCCGGCGTCCCATGGGCCAGAATGGCCAGCGTGCCTTTCCTGTTGCTGATCGAGGACGACGACGCCATCCGCACGGCCCTCGAACTCTCGCTGTCCCGCCAGGGTCACCGCGTGATGACCGCGGCGACGGGCGAGGACGGCCTGAAACTGCTGCGCGAGCAGCGTCCGGACCTGATCGTGCTGGACGTGATGCTGCCGGGCATCGACGGCTTCGAGGTGTGCCGCCGGATCCGCCGCACGGACCAGTTGCCGATCATTCTGCTCACCGCGCGCAGCGACGACATCGACGTGGTGGTGGGCCTGGAGTCCGGCGCGGACGACTATGTCGTCAAGCCCGTGCAGGGCCGGGTGTTGGACGCCCGGATCCGCGCGGTGCTGCGGCGCGGGGAGCGGGAGTCCAGCGATTCGGCGACGTTCGGCTCGCTGGTGATCGACCGGTCAGCGATGACCGTCACCAAGAACGGTCAGGACCTCCAACTGACCCCGACCGAGCTGCGGTTGCTGCTGGAGCTGAGCCGCCGGCCCGGCCAGGCGCTGTCCCGGCAGCAGTTGCTGCGGCTGGTGTGGGAGCACGACTACCTCGGCGACTCGCGGCTGGTGGACGCCTGTGTGCAGCGGCTGCGCGCCAAGGTGGAGGACATCCCGTCCTCGCCGACGCTGATCCGTACGGTCCGCGGGGTCGGCTACCGGCTGGACGCGCCCCAGTGACGGCAGGGGGGACGGACGGCCAGGGCTCCGGGGAGGGGAAGCGGCGGACGGCGGCGGACGGCGGACGGCCGGTGCGGCTGCTGCGCCGGGTCGCGGGGGCGTTGCGGCTGACGAGCCTGCGGCTGCGGCTGGTCGTGGTGTTCGCGCTGGTGGCGCTGACCGCGGCGGTCTCGGCGTCCGGGATCGCGTACTGGCTGAACCGCAACACGGTCTTGGACCGCACACAGAACGCCGCCCTGAAGGACTTCCGCAAGTCGCTCCAGGACACCACCCGTTCGCTGCCGCTGCGCCCGCGCTGCTCCGAACTCCAGGACGCGGCCCGGCAGATGGCGGCCGGCCCGCAGAACTACACGGTGCTGCTGATCGGGCTGGACCGCGACGGCAAGGAGTGCGCGGCCACCACCAACAAGGACCTGCTGACCCTGGCGACGGTGCCGCACTCGCTGCGCAACGCGGTCGACCAGGTGCGCCCGGTCGACGAGAACAACCACTACGCGCACCATCTGTACTGGCAGCGCAACGAGGTCGGGGACGTGCCGTACCTCGTCGCCGGCGCGAAGGTGATCGGCGGCGGGCCGACCGGCTACATGATGAAGTCGCTGGCCACCGAGCGGCAGGACCTGACGTCGCTGGGCTGGTCGTTGGGGATCGCCACCGCGCTGGCGCTGGTCGGCTCGGCGCTGCTGGCGCAGGCCGCCGCGACGACGGTGCTGCGCCCGGTGCAGCGCCTCGGCTACGCGGCGCGGCAGTTGGGCGAGGGGCGGCTGGAGACCCGGCTGCGGGTGACCGGCACCGACGAACTGGCGGATCTGTCACGGACGTTCAACCGCACCGCGGAGCGGCTCCAGCAGCGGGTCGAGGAGCTGAGCGGGCGGGAGGCGGCGTCCCGCCGGTTCGTCGCCGACATGTCGCACGAGCTGCGCACCCCGCTGACCGCGATCACCGCGGTCACCGAGGTGCTGGAGGAGGAGGCCGACTCCCTCGACCCGATGATCGCGCCGGCCGTGCAGTTGGTGGTCAGCGAGACCCGGCGGCTGAACGACCTCGTGGAGAACCTCATGGAGGTCACCCGCTTCGACGCCGGGACGGCCCGGCTGGTGCTGGACGACGTCGACGTCGCCGACCAGGTGACCGCCTGCATCGACGCCCGGGCCTGGCTGGACGCGGTGGAACTGGACGCCGACCGCGGCATCGTGGCCCGTCTGGACCCGCGACGGCTGGACGTTATCCTGGCGAACCTGATCGGCAACGCCCTCAAGCACGGCGGCTCGCCGGTGCGGGTGTCGGTCCGTACGGAGCCGGGTCAGCCGGGCCAGCCGGGCCGACCCGCGGCGGGCGCGCCGGCCGGGGAAGCGGCCGAGGGCGCGGCGGCCGAGCCCGAGGGTGGCCAGTTGGTGATCCGGGTGCGGGATCACGGTCCGGGCATTCCGGAGGAGGTGCTGCCGCACGTCTTCGACCGCTTCTACAAGGCGAGCGCGTCCCGGCCGCGGTCGGAGGGCAGCGGCCTGGGCCTGTCGATCGCGCAGGAGAACGCGCACATCCACGGCGGCCGGATCAGCGCGGCCAACCACCCCGAGGGCGGCGCGGTCTTCACCCTGCGCCTGCCCATGGACGCCTCCCGGCTGGCCGACGACGCGGAGCGCACCGCCCGCGGTGAACGGCCGGCGGACGCCGGCGAGGGCACGGAGGACCGGCGGTGAATCGGCACTTCCGGTCCGGCGCGGTGCGGCGGGCCGCGGTGGTGGCCGCGCTGGCGCTGGCCGTCGCGGGCTGCGGCATCCGTGGCACGTCCGTCCCGGTGGACGCGGGCGGCGCGCCGTCCCGGGTGAGCTGCCAGGCCCCGGAGCAGATCGCGTCCCCGGGGGCGCCCGGGGAGCAGCGGGCGGCGGTGTATCTGGTGTGCGGTTCGACGCTGGTCCCGGTGGAGCGGTCGGTGACCCGGCCGAAGGCCACCCCGGGGGCCGCGGTCCGGCTGCCGGTGGCCCGCGCGCTGCTGGTCGAGCTCCAGAAGCCGCCGGCGGCCGACGAGGCCCGGGCGGGGTTCAGCACCGCGGTGCCCCGGTCGCTGCGGGTGGCCGGGCCGCGCGCGGGGGACGCGCCGGAGGCGCTGCGGCTGTCCGTCGAGCCGGACGACCTGCCGTCGTTCGCGCTGGCGCAACTGGTGTGCACCTACGGCCGGAGCGTGACACTGGGCCGGACCGGGGGCGCGCTGCTGGGCGGCCCGGGCGGGGCGGCGGCGCACCGCTTCGACTGCTCGCCGGACGTACTGGCCAATCCGGACATCGCACAGCACGCGGGCTGGGGCGACCCACAGGCCGCGGAGAGCTAGGGCGCTTCTGACGGGTCAGGGCGGACAGGCCGTGGGCCGCCGTCCCTTCCTGCGCGGAGATCCGTCAGCGGCGCCCCGGGAAGGGCCCGAGCGCTTCGGGCCAAGCCGGGCGCAACGGGGCGGAACCGCGGCCCCCGCTACCGGCGTCCTGGCCTGTGTGCAGCGTCATGGCCCCGGCACCACCGTCGCCCCCCGTTTGCGCGCCACCGGGTTTCTCCTGCTGGTGGCGCATCTGCTGATCGTCGGGTGGCTGATGTTGCGTCCCCGTACGGTGCCGTGGGTGCCGGCCGCCAATCTGACGCCGCTGGCGTCGATCAACGCCGAGCTGGCGCGGGGCGGTTGGCCTGCGGTGTGGCACCTGGGCGGGCCGGTGCTGCTGCTGGCACCGCTGGGGGTGTTGCTGCCGCTGGTCGGGGGCCGCCTGAACGTTTCCCCGCTGGCCTCGATGGCCCGTACGGTCTTCGGCGGCGCGATGATCTCGCTGACGATAGAGCTGTTGCAGAGCGGGGTGCCGGGCCAGGTGCCGGACGTCGACGCGGTGCTGCTGAACACGCTCGGGGTGGCGCTGGCGCACCTGCTGGTCGTTCCCGGGGCCCGGTGCCGACTCCGTCGCCGGGACGAGCGTCTCGGGGGTGCGACCCCGAGAATCTCCAGGGTCGGTCTGGCCCCGCAGGCTGACGTCTTCTCCGCCGGCCGGACCTACTTTTGAGGCATCGGGGCAACCGCCCCGCATCGTTCGAGAAGGAGTAGCCCGCAATGGCCGCCGCACTGGTCCGTCCCGCCAACAACCGCATGATCGCCGGTGTCTGCGCCGGCCTCGCCCGCCGCTTCGGGACCTCCCCGGCGACGATGCGGGTGATATTCGTGCTCTCCTGCCTGCTGCCCGGCCCGCAGTTCCTGGTGTACCTGGCGCTGTGGGTCCTCCTCCCCGCGGAGGGCAAGGGGCGCGACGCCGCGGCCTGGTAGCCCGCCGCCCCGGATGCGACGACGCCCCGGCCCCGCGCGGGATACCGCGCGCGGACCGGGGGCAGCACTGGGGGTGTCCCCTAGGGGAAGGGGAGGGGGCCGGTCAGCGGCCGAGGTGAATACCCTTGGTGATCTTGCTGGTGGGCAGGCCGCCGAGCAGCTTGTTGCCCTTGGACGTCACCTTGGTCTTGGGCTTGACGCCGTTGCCGTCGTCCTCGTTCTGGGTCGCCCCGGAGAGGGTCTTGGTGGCGTCCTTCACCGGCAGGCTGCGCAGCACGCCGTTGGCGTTGAGCGAGTCGCCCCCGGGAGCGGCCGAGGCGACGCCCGCGGCGGAGGCGGCGATGGCGGCGCCGAGCGCAACGGCACCAAGAGTCTTGATGGTTCCCTGCTTCATTGCATTACGTCCTCGTGATGGGGGTTAGACCGACTAGGAAACCTAGTGATTCCGCCACCACCGCCGCAAACACTCACGGCGCGCCGAAAACGGCCGGTGGACAATCCACCGGCCGTTGCGCTAGGCGCCGCTAATGGCGTTCACTCTGCGTCAGATTCCCTGCTGGGGGCGGGAGTTGTGGCCGTCTGACGAAACAGCCACTCGGAGCGCAATTCCGCGTATCCGGGCTTGATGACGTCATTGATCATGGCCAGACGTTCATCGAAAGGAAGGAAAGCGGACTTCATACCATTGACCGTGAACCACTGCATGTCGTCGAGCGTGTAGCGGAATGTGCGGACCAGGTGCTCGAATTCCCGGGACATGCTCGTACCGCTCATGAGGCGGTTGTCGGTGTTGACGGTGCAGCGGAACTGGAGCCGGCGCAGCAGGCCGATGGGGTGCTCCGCATAGGAAGCGGCGGCGCCGGTCTGGAGGTTGGAGGTGGGGCACAGCTCCAGCGGGACGCGCTTGTCGCGGACGTAGGAGGCGAGCCGGCCGAGGGTGACCGAGCCGTCGTCGGCGACCTCGATGTCGTCGATGATGCGCACGCCGTGGCCGAGCCGGTCGGCGCCGCACCACTGGAGCGCCTGCCAGATGGACGGCAGGCCGAATGCCTCGCCGGCGTGGATGGTGAAGTGGTTGTTCTCCCGCTTGAGGTACTCGAAGGCGTCGAGGTGGCGGGTGGGCGGGTAGCCGGCCTCGGCGCCCGCGATGTCGAAGCCGACCACGCCCAAGTCGCGGTAGCGGTTGGCGAGTTCGGCGATCTCCAGGGCACGGGCGGCGTGCCGCATCGCGGTCAGCAGCGCGCCGACGCGGATGCGGTGGCCGCCCACGCGCGCCCGCCGCTCGCCCTCCCGGAAGCCCTCGTTGACGGCCTCGACGACCTCTTCGAGGCTGAGCCCGGACTCCAGGTGCTGCTCGGGCGCGTACCGGATCTCGGCGTAGACGACGCCGTCGGCGGCCAGGTCCTCGGCGCACTCGGCGGCGACCCGGAACAGCGCCTCGCGGGTCTGCATGACGGCGCAGGTGTGCGCGAAGGTCTCCAGATACCGTTCCAGCGAACCGGAGTCGGCGGCCTCCCGGAACCAGGTCCCCAGCTTCTCGGGGTCGGTCTCGGGCAGCCCCCCGTAGCCGGTGTCCCGGGCCAGCTCGACGACGGTGGCGGGGCGCAGCCCGCCGTCGAGGTGGTCGTGGAGCAGCACCTTGGGGGCGCGACGGATCTGTTCGGGCGTGGGCAGATTGCTGAACTCGCTCGTCATTGCCGCACTGTAGCCCCTACGCGCGTAGAGCTCGCCGAACGATACGCAACAGTGACCCGTCCACAGGGTGGACAGGACGCCGCGTTCTGCCATCGTTCTCCTCGTGACTCAGCAAGCACTGCCGGTGCGCGAGGCCCGGCTAGGAAAGCCGCTGGGAGCGGGCGGCACGGACCGGACGGTGAACGCCGTCGCCCTCCTCCTGCCCGGATGCGGGCCGACCGGGCTGCGCCGGCCGTCGCCCGTACGGGCCCTGACCGCCCGCCCGTTGGCCGCCCGGCTGGCGCGGGCCGGCCGCCCCGAGGGGCTGGCCGCCCATGTGGTGCACTACCGCTGCCGCGGCTGGAACGGCCCCGAGGCCCATCCGGCGCGGGACGCGACCTGGGCGCTGGACGAGGTGGTGCGCCGCTACGGCGACGTGCCGGTCGCGCTGGTCGGCACCGGCCGGGGCGCCCGCGCCGCCCTGCACGCCGCCGGCCACCCGGCCGTCCACGCCGTGCTGGCCCTCGCCCCCTGGCTCCCCGACCCCCGCCAGCACGGCACCGACCCCGAGCCGGTGAAGCAACTGGTCGGCCGCCAGGTGCTGTTGGTGCACGGCACCAACGACGAACGGGTCGACCCCGACCTCTCCTACCGCTACGCCCAACGCGCCAAGAAGATCAACCGCGACACCTGCCGCTTCGAGGTGCACTCCGACGGCCACTCCCTCCACCAACACCGCTCCGAAGTCCACGCCCTCGCCACCGACTTCCTCCTCGGCGCCCTCTTCACCCACGCCTACGCCCGCCCGGTCAAGGACGCCCTGGCCGCTCCCCCACCCCTGGGGCTACGGATGCCGCTGGCATCGGGATTCGGGGCGTCGTTGCGGCACTGAGGGGCCTCCCTGCCTTTCCCGTCACGAGGCCAACCCGGGTTGCCTGTAGTTGACTTGGGGATGCCACAACTGCGGCGGGCGTCCGCGCCCGCCGCCCCGTCCCGCGCCCGGCTCACGACAGCAGTTGCCCCCGCCGCCCCAGCAGGAACTTCTTGAAGGCGGCGACCGGGGGCGTGTCGACCCGGCCGTCGAGCCAGGCGACGCCGATCTCGCGGACGGCGCGCGGGGCGGTGACGGTCAGTTCGGCAACGCCGGGGCGGGGGACGGCGGGTGGCGGCAGGAGGGCGACGCCCAGGCCGGCGGCGACCAGGCCGCGCAGGGTCTCGGCCTCCTCGCCCTCGAAGGCGACGCGCGGGGTGAAACCGGCCTCGGCGCACAGGGCGTCGGTGATCCGGCGCAGGCCGTAGCCCGGTTCGAGGGTGACGAAGAGTTCGCCGGCCGCCTCCGCCAGGCGGATCCGTTTGCGGCCGGCCAGCGGGTGGTCGTCCGGGACGACCAGACGGAGCTTCTGCTCGTCGAGGCGGCGGGCGACCAGGTCCGGGTAGTCCGGCACCGGGGAGGTCAGGCAGAGGTCGAGGTCGCCGGCGCGGAGGCGTTCGATCATCGCCTCGCCGTAGTTCTGGACGAGTTGGAAGCGGATGCCGGGGTGGTCGGCGCGGAAGCTGCGGATCAGGCCGGGGACGGTCTCGGAGCCGAGGGTGTGCAGGAAGCCGAAGGCGACCTTGCCGGCGGCCGGGTCGGCGTCGGCGCGGAGGGTGTCGGTGGCCCGCTCCAGGTCGAGCAGCGCGCGCTCGGCGGCGGCCCGGAAGGCGTGGCCGGCCGGGGTGAGGGAGAGCGTGCGGCCGTGCCGGGCGAACAGTGTCACCCCCAGGTCGCCCTCCAGGCGCACCAGGGCGCGGCTGAGGGTGGGCTGGGGCATGCCGAGCTCCTGGGCGGCGCGGGTGACGTGCTCGTGCCGGGCGACGGCGGCGAACTGGGCGAGCCGCGGGACGAGGGTCATGGCCCAGGAGTCGGGACCCAGCCCGGCCGGTTCGGGGGCGGCCTGTGGGGCGCTGCGGAGGCGTTCCGGAATGTCTTTTCTGTTGCGAGCTTGCGACAGAGACGTACGTGAGCTGGGATCATGTGCCACAGCATCGATTATGGCGTTTTCATGCATTGGACGCATGAGGCGTGTGGGTTCTACGTTCGCGGCATGCCTCCCGCTGATACCGGGGCGTCCGTCACCGACCGTGCGGACGCCTCTCCCCCGTCGTCCACCGACTCCTCTCCCTCCTCCGCCGCGGCCGACCCCGAGTCCGACAAGCTGCGGCCGGGCGGCCCCGGCTACCGCCGGATGAGCCTCGCCCTCTTCGCCGCGGGTGTGGCCACCTTCGCCCTGCTGTACTCCACGCAGGCGCTGCTGCCGGCGATCTCCGCCGACCTCAACGTGGCGGCGGACCGGGCCAGTTGGACCGTCTCCGCGGCCACCTTCGGACTGGCCCTCGGCGTGATCCCGCTGAGCGCGCTCTCCGAGCGGTTCGGCCGCCGCACCCTGATGACGGCCTCGCTCACCGTCGCCGCGGCGATCGCCCTGCTGGTGCCGTTCGCCCCCTCCCTCGACGCGCTGATCGCACTGCGCGCCGTCCAGGGCGTGGCACTGGCCGGACTGCCCGCCTCCGCGATGGCGTTCCTGGCGGAGGAGGTGCGCGCGAAGGCGCTGGTGGCGGCGATCGGCCTGTTCGTGGCCGGCAACAGCATCGGCGGGATGTCCGGGCGGATCGTCACCGGCTGGGTGGCCCAGGCGTGGGGCTGGCGGGCCGCGCTCGGTGCGGTGGGCGTGCTGGCCGTGGTGTGCGCGGTGGCGTTCCGGCTGCTGGTGCCCAAGGCCCGGCACTTCGCGGCGCGTTCGGTGGGACCGCGGGCGCTGGCCCGCACCCTCGGCGGTCACCTCGCCGACCCGCTCCTGCGCCGCCTGTACGCCATCGGCGCCCTGTTCATGACGGTCTTCGGCGCGGTCTACACGGTGATCGGCTACCGCCTGGTCGCCGAGCCGTTCAACCTGCCGCAGGGCATCGTCGGTTCGATCTTCGTCATCTACCTGGTCGGCACGGTCTCCTCGGCCGCGGCCGGGAAGCTGGTCGGCCGGGTCGGCCGGCGCGGCGCGCTCTACCTGGCCGTGGGCACCACCGCCGCGGGCCTGCTGCTCACCCTGATCGCGTCGGTGGCCGCGGTGTTGGCGGGCCTGGTCCTGATCACCGCGGGCTTCTTCGCGGGCCACGCGGTCGCCTCGTCCTCGGTGAGCCGCACCGCCAAGACCGCCCGGGCGCAGGCGTCCGCGCTGTACCAGTGCGCGTACTACCTCGGCAGCAGCCTGGGCGGCGCGCTCGGCGCCGCGGCCTTCCACGCCGCGGGCTGGTCCGGCACCGTCCTGCTCGGCCTGGCCGCGATGGTCGCCGCCGCCGGCATCACCCTCTACGCCACCCGCAAGGCGATGGCCGCCCGCCGCCTCCCGCCCCTGAGCAAGGCCGCGTAACACCCCGGCCCCCGAACCGAAGGGCCCGCCCCACCACCTGTCCTGGTGGGGCGGGTTCTTCGTCTTCTTCACGCCCTTCGTCACCCGGCCCGCGGCCGGACACACGGCGTTCGCGATCAAGCACCGCGCGCGGCGCCGACCGGCCACACCACGTCAACGGGCAGTCCCGCACTCCGAGCCTGTTCGACCGTGTCCGCGGTCCCGCCTCCCTTGCCCGAGGGCGGGGTGCCGTCCCACACGGCCACGAGCCGATCGGCGCGCTCGAGCAGTTCGCCATTGGCGGCCTCGTACGCCTGCCGGTTGGCGATGTCGTAAGGCATGGCCACGACGTCGGCGTCGGCAGCAAGGCGATCAAAAGTCGGCGCATGGTCAGGCTTGACCTTGCCCCGGCGGTAGTCCCGTGAAGGGAGGATGACGACGAGGCGCCCACCGGCTTCGACGACAGCCTCGGCGAACAGCGTGTCAGCACCACGGGCAAGACAGGTGATGCCGACCAACTCTTCCTCGGTGTACGCGCGCAGAAGCTCCTGCATGGCTCCTCGCACGAGCGGCACCGTGCTCGGGGTCAGGTCCATGTGGCCGGTTACGGCGATGGTGGTCATGGCAGGGGTTCCTTCATCACCGAATGCAGACGAGCATTCCGCCAAGGCAGTTGATCTCGAAGGTTCCTGACCTTTCCATGTGTTCGACCACGATCTCCCGAGCTCGTTCAACCGTTTCCTCGAAAGGTACGGAGTGTTGATGCGCCCATGCCCGATACGACTTCAGGTGGGCGACGACCGGCTCAGGGCTGCGTACGGTGATAGTGCCTGGCAACGTGGTCGTCTCGACGCTCCCGAAGCAGGAGCCGAGCAGACCCACCGCCTTTTCCAGGGAAAACCTGGCGCTGAGGGAAATCCGCGCCGGCCCCTTCTCCACGCCGAGAACGTCCCCCGCCGCGCGCTCCCACAAGCGGTTCAGCTCCGACTTGTCCCGTTCACTGTTCGTGGAGACGATCACCTTCCCGCCCGGCTTGACGACTCGGGAAAGTTCGCCGATGGCGGCCGGGATGTCTTCGACGTGGTAGAGCATGTGCAGAGCCAGCACGGCGTCAACACTCGACGAGAGCAAGGGAAGTCGAACGGCATCGGCCACTGCTACCGGTCCGGGAACATCGGACAGAATGCCGGAAGAGATATCAAGGCCAAGAAGTCGAAGGTCGGTCCGGTCCTGCCGCAGGCGCGCGAGGAACTTGCCATTACCGCAGCCAATATCGACGACCATGCCGTGCGTGTGCTGTAGCTGCTCAACGACAATTCCCGGCAGATCATAGTGCGGTTGCTGCCATTGATAGAGGGACTGCCGCGCGGCGAGATCCTTGTCGGTTCGGTACGCACTGCCGGTCAGGATCGCACGATCGGTTACGGCGGCGCCGTGCTCGGCGGGAAGGTCGGTCACGTCAGCGGCTCCGGTCGGTCAGCGGCAGGCAACACTGCAGGAGGCGCAGTGCTCATGATGCGCTCGCGTAGTTGAGCGATCCGCGGCGATCCACGGTACTGCGCGGCGCCCAGTTCACGGGCGAGAACGTCAAGCCGGTTGAGGATGCTGGCAGAAAGCTGCTCCGGTCCTGAGTCGAGTACGGCGACCAGGACGGCCTCGGCGCCGTCCAGGTCGCCGGCGAGCATGCGCCCGCGAACAAGGTCTAGGTGCGCGGCGAGCAGATCAAAGGTCGATCGGTCATCAGCCGCTGCTTCACGGTAGAGGTCGACTGCGGATTCGGCGCATTCAATCGCCCTTCGCACATTCCGAGCACCTCCGATGGCGAGATGGGTTGTACCGGCGTAGGTCAGCTGTTTGGCCGCGGGGAAGCCAAAGATCCCAGGCATTTCTTCCCGCGCACGCATGGCATCCCTGGCACGCTCCGCAGCCGCCAGTGCCACACTCGCCTCATGCGCATTTCCGGCGACGGCAAGTGCGCGAGCCTCAAGGCTGGCGAGACGCACCCCCACACTGCCGCATGATGCGTGATCCCGTCCTTGCTGGGCGAGTTCCGCGGCCCGTTGAGGTTTTCCGTCCCAAAAGGCGATGAGCGATTCAACCGACCTCACCCATGCCCGCATCTCGTTATGGCCGACGGCTTCGGCGCACGACCAAGCAGTGCGAGCGTGCGTAGCCGCCGACTCGTAGTCACCCATGTCCAGGCAGACGTGTGCTGACAACCCACATAGCTTGCTCGCCGTCACTAAGAGGTCGCTTGTCTGCCTTGGGTGTTGCCGCCCTCTCAACAAGTCAAAGGTCTCGTTACGCAGGTCACGGATCTCGCCGTATAGCTCTTCCCAAGGGCGACTGACGAAATTTCGGGCGAGGCGGACAGCGTCCGCGTCGAGTTGTTCGACCGTCGTCGCCGTGGCGTTCCGCGATGCCAAGAACCGCGCAAACTTCGCTGAATCGACGGCATCGGCAGCAAGTGCAGGCGGCGATGGCGAACTGGGCGTTTCCCGCCCGGTGACCACCGCCGAGCCCTGCGCCGGCACTGCCGGCAGGCGCTCCCCTCTCTGACGGCGGCGGCTGGCTGCGTGCGCACGATCCAGTTCCGCCCGGTCCACACCGAAAACCTGGGCCAAGATCCCCCGTGTCCGGGAGTTCGGCAAGCGCTGTTCACGCTCGTACCTGCCGATCTCCTTGCCCGTCAGCCTCGGTACTGCACTGCCCTCAACGGCGTTGAACTCGGCTGCGATCTGAGCCTGCGTCACGGATCCGCGTCCCCTGCGCAACCGGACGAGCAACTCGCCGATACCCGACTCGCCCATACCGCTCCCTGTAGAAGTGCACTGGTCCCCATAGTGGCCTCCCTATTGGCCCCCTCGCAGGCTCCCGACCCGAACGGGCTACGGCAGTTAGCTGGAGCCATGCCGTCACAAACCTGCACCGTCGTCCCCATCAGCGCGCGCTCGACGCCTGACGGGCTGATCACCGCCGTCGAAGACGACTACCTCATCGCACCGTTGCGCCTTCCACCGGCGCCCGAAGACGAGCGCGGACGCGGGCTGCTCCTTCTCGGCCTGCTCACCGATTCCTGCGGCAACAGTGCCGCCCACCGCGGGGCGAAAGACGTCTGGTGCTGCCTCAGGCCCGTGTCACCGGGCGGCGGTTCTCGTCAACCCGCGTCACGACGAAGTGCATCGCATCCCAACGAGATCGGAGCCGGGGAATGAAGACTCCGCCGGAAGCCGTGCCCAGCCTGCCGAAGCGGGAACGGATCGCTACGGAGACGATCGCTGCAACCATCCGCCGGGCATTGCACTTCGGGGCCGGTCGTCCCACGCCGAGGGAACTGGCCGAGGTGGAGCAACTTCTCCGTAGTCACATCGCGGTGCTTCTCACGGAGGTTCGAGCGGCCGCTCCTCCTCAGAACCCGTTGGTTGCCGAGGAATGCCAGATGGCCAGCCGCTGCAAGGGAATTGAGCAGCGTATGGCGGAAGGGCACGCTCACGGCTCGCTGGCCGCCCATGTTCAGGTGCACCTGCTGGCCCGGGACTGTCAGTGGTTACTCGCCCACTACACCGCGAGGGCGGGCTGGTGAAGAACAGGCGTGCGTCGGTGGCGCGGCCCGCGGCCACGATGCCGACCCTGCTCCGGCAAACAGCCCACGCGCCACACCGCGACGCCTGACGCACCCGACGAGCACACCACAAACCCCCGCCCCGGCCGGCGATTTCCTTGGCCGGAGGTCCGGCCGGGACGGGTTTCGGGCCTCATCAGGAGGCCCCTGCCAGTGCACGCCGACGCGGGGACGGACCCCGCGTCGCTCACGCACCAGGAGGTGCAGCATGCGATATCGGTTCGGTCCGGTCAAGGCCGGTGGTGGCGACGAGGACGACGGTCAGGGCGGCAATCCGTCCGGCGGTTGCGGCGACGGCGACGGCTGCGGGCGCCAGTAGCGCTCCTCGTCGGTGACAAGACGGCCCTCGATCGCTCGATCCGGGGCCGTCCCCATCTGTCCCATCTGGAGGACTCCTTGAGCGTGCACTTCCACGGATACACCTGGGTCGGGTCGGGGTCGGAGTACGGCACCGACACACTGCGGCGCCCGGGTAATCCGCAGTTCGCCTCCGTGCCAGTGGTCCCTTTGGAACCGGCCAACTGGCTACTCAAGAACGCCTCGTTGGTGAAGGGAACGTTCCACGATGCCGGCGAGGCGGCCGCATGGTTCGGCAAGCAGCTCGCCGACTACGCCGACCGTTTCGACGGATTCCACGCGAAGGACCCCGGAACCATCCAGGCGCAGGTGAACAGCGCGCGGGAAACGGTGGACCAGGGCCGTGATGTCGTCGGAGGGTGGTGGATCAATGGGGGCACCACCTTCTATGCCGTGCATCTGATCGCCTGCCCGAACTTCTTCCGACCGGAGCATCCGTGCCCGAAGCGGATGCGTTGACCGTCGACGTCCATAGAGCTCAACGGCCCGTCCCGCTGGCCGACTTGGTGGGACGGGCCGCGAGATGCGTCAGTCGACGACCGCAAAGACTCCCGTGTCCACGGTGAGGTCGAAAGGCGCCGGGAGGGTCAGCTCATCGCCGAACTTCACGGCCTGGAGGACTCGGTACTCCTCGTCCGCCAGTTCGCCGTAGAGCGTGATGACCGGCTCGTCGGGTGCCCAGAGGTCGATCAGTAGGTACAGCGGGACTCCCGCGGAGGCGTACCCGGTGCGTTTCTCCACCCGGCCGTGGCGCGCGGAGGTCTTCGAGGTGATCTCAACGGCCAATTCGACCGCGGCGGCGGGGATGAGGCGGCCCGCGCCGCGGAGTGCGGCCTCGGGGGCCACCACAAGGTTGGGGACATAGAGCCCGTGGCGGGCAGGGAGGGCGACGGCGAGCTTCTGGTATGCGCCTCGGTCTTCCGGGAGCACCGCATAGAGCGCCCTGCTGAGCTCGGCGGCGATCACGTTCTGGTGGACGTCGCGCGGCGGGGCGACGGTGACGATGCCGTCCACGACCTCCACCATGCAGCCGGGCGGGGCGTCCGTGTCCGTCCAGAGGCGGACCAGGGCGTCCCACTCCCGCCCGGCCAACGGATAGTGGTCTGAGGTGAGTTGCTTCACGGCGGGCTCCTCTCAGCGGGACCCGACCGATTGCACCATGCCGAACGGGACCGGCGCCGGTCCACCGATCCCGTTCACCCGAATGGGAAAACCGCACGTCAGCCGATCCGCCCCAGCACCACCGGCCGCGCCTCGAACGTCGCGTGCGACGGGCCGATCTCCACCCCGCCGTCCAGGGCCCGGAGGGCGTAGTCGAACTTTTCCGGGGTGTCGGTGTGGAGGGTGAGGAGGGGCTGGCCGGCGGTGACGTGGTCGCCGGGCTTGGCGTGGAGTTCGATGCCGGCGCCGGCCTGGACCGGGTCTTCCTTGCGGGCGCGGCCGGCGCCCAGGCGCCAGGCGGCGAGGCCGACGGCGTAGGCGTCGAGAGTCGTCAGGACGCCGGTCCGCTCGGCGGTGACGACGTGCTGTTCGCGGGCCACGGGGAGCACCGCGTCGGGGTCGCCGCCCTGGGCGGTGATCATGCGGCGCCAGTGGTCCATGGCGGAGCCGTCGGCGAGGGCCTTGGCCGGGTCGGCGTCCTTCAGGCCGGCCGCGTCGAGCATTTCGCGGGCGAGGGCCACGGTGAGGTCGATGACGTCCTGGGGGCCGCCGCCGGCCAACACCTCGACGGATTCGCGGACTTCGAGGGCGTTGCCGGCGGTCAGGCCGAGGGGGGTGGACATGTCGGTGAGGAGCGCGACCGTCTTGACGCCGTGGTCGGTGCCCAACCCGACCATGGTGGAGGCGAGTTCGCGGGCGTCGTCGAGGTGCTTCATGAAGGCGCCGGAGCCGACCTTGACGTCCAGGACGAGGGAGCCGGTGCCCTCGGCGATCTTCTTGGACATGATCGAGGAGGCGATGAGGGGGATGGACTCCACGGTGCCGGTGACGTCGCGGAGCGCGTAGAGCTTCTTGTCGGCGGGGGCGAGGCCGTCGCCGGCGGCGCAGATGACCGAGCCGACGGTGCGCAGGACGTCGAGCATCTCGGCGTTGGAGAGCTGGGCGCGCCAGCCGGGGATGGATTCGAGCTTGTCGAGGGTGCCGCCGGTGTGGCCGAGGCCGCGGCCGGAGAGCTGCGGGACGGCGGCGCCGCAGGCGGCGACCAGCGGGGCGAGCGGGAGGGTGATCTTGTCGCCGACGCCGCCGGTGGAGTGCTTGTCGGCGGTGGGGCGGGTCAGGGAGGAGAAGTCCATCCGCTCGCCGGAGGCGATCATGGCGGCGGTCCAACGGGCGATCTCCGTGCGGTTCATGCCGTTGAGGAAGATCGCCATCGCCAGGGACGACATCTGTTCGTGGGCGACCTCGCCGCGGGTGTAGGCGTCGATGACCCAGTCGATCTGTTCCGGGGTCAGCTCACCGCGGTCGCGCTTGGTACGGATGACGGAGATGACGTCCATGGGCGGGTTCCTTTCGAACGGGCGGGTCGAGAACGGGTGGGTCCCGTTCTCACCGCCTCCCGTTCTACACGCATAGATGCGGCGACGGCCAGAACGGGCGGCGGGCGGCGCCGCCCGCCGTCAACGGGCCAGGTGACCGGGGCCAAAAGCGTCCGGGAGCAGGTCGGAGAGCGGGCGGATGCCGGCGGCGGTGTCCACCAGCAGCTCGGGGCCGCCGTGTTCGTGCAGGAGCTGTCGGCAGCGGCCGCACGGGACGAGCAGGTGGCCCGCGCCGTCGACGCAGGTGAAGGCGGTCAGTCGGCCGCCACCGCCGGCGAACAGGGCGGAGATCAGGCCGCATTCGGCGCAGAGGGCGAGGCCGTAGGAGGCGTTCTCGACGTTGCAGCCGGTGATCGTGCGGCCGTCGTCCACCAGGGCGGCGGCGCCGACCGGATAGCCGGAATAGGGGGCGTAGGCCCGGGACATCGCGTCCCGGGCCCGTTCCCGCAGTGCGGTCCAGTCGACCGGCACGTCGTGCGTCATGCGGTGCGTACTTTCTCGTGGTGGTGCGGGGTCAGTGGCCCTGGCCGCGGCGGTAGGGCTTGCCGATCGCCTTCGGGGACCGCAGGCGTTGCGAGAAGAGCGCCAGGACCAGCAGCGTAGCGAGGTAGGGGCTGGCCTCGACCAGTTCCAGCGGGACGCTGTCGGAAAGCGCGTACCAGATCAGCAGGACGGCGGCGGCCGCCCCGGCGACGGCGGCCTGGGCCCGCTTGGCGGCGCGCAGCCGCACCAGCGCCAGGCCGGCGAGCAGCGCGGCCAGGCCCAGCAGCAGGGCGTGCACGGTCGGGCCGCCGCTGCGCAGCTGCATGGCGTCCATGAAGCCGAACAGGCCGGCGCCCAGGGCGACTCCGCCGGGCCGCCAGTTGCCGAAGATCATGGTGGCCAGGCCGATGTAGCCGCGGCCGCCGGTCTGGCCGTCCTGGTAGAAGTGCACGCTGATCGCCAGGAAGGCGCCGCCGAGGCCGGCCAGCGCGCCGGAGACCACCACCGCCGCGTACTTGTACGCGGCGACGTTGACGCCCAGGCTCTCGGCGGAGAGCGGGGCCTCGCCGCAGGACCGCAGCCGCAGGCCGAAGGCGGTGCGCCAGAGGAGGAAGAAGGTGCCGACGAAGAGGGCGATGGTGAGCAGGGTGAGCCAGGAGACGTTGGTGACGGCGGCGCCGAGGACGCCGGCGAGGTCGGAGACCAGGAACCAGTGGTGGCCCTCGATGCCGTTGAGCCAGTCGGCCAGGCCCGGGACGGTGAAGGTGGGCATGTCGGCCATCGGCGGGGACTGCTTGTCGTTGCCGCCGGCGTGCATCGCGGCGCTGCCCTCCTGACCGAACCAGAGGGTGGCCAGGTACTGGGTGGCGCCCAGCGCAAGGATGTTGAGGGCGACGCCGGAGACGATGTGGTCGACGCCGAAGGTGACGGTGGCGACGGCGTGCACCAGGCCGCCGAGCGCGCCGCCGACGATGCCGGCCGCGGCCGCGACCCAGGGGCCGTGCTGCCAGCCCGCCCAGCCGGCCGCGAACGAGCCGAGCATCATCATGCCTTCGAGCCCGATGTTGATCACGCCGGACCGCTCGGCCCACAGGCCGCCCAGACCGGCCAGCCCGATCGGCACCGCGGCGCTCAGCGCCGCCCCGAACTGGCCGGCGGAGGTGAGGTCCCCGGCGCCGCTGACGGCCCGCAGGGCGGAGAGCGCGACCAGCGCGCCGGCGACGATCAGCAGGATCCAGGGGTAGGTCAGCTTCCGCTTCCCGCCGCCGGCGCCCAGGGCCACGGACCGCGCCGCGGACTTGAGTTCGGTACTCACGCCGTCACCTCCGGCTTGTCACTGGCGTCGGTGCCGGTGCGGGCCAGTACGGCCAACTCCTCGCCGACCTTGCGCTGTTGGAGGCGGAGCCCGTAGCGGCGCACGACCTCGTAGGCGATGACGACGCAGAGCACGATCACGCCCTGGATGACGCCGACGATCTCCTGGGCGTAGCCCTCGAATTCGAGCCGGGAGCCGGTGCGGTCGAGGAACGCCCACAGCAGGGCGCCGAACGCCATGCCGACGGGGTGGTTGCGGCCGAGCAGCGCGATGGCGATGCCGGTGAAGCCGATGCCGGCCGGGAAGTCGGTGCCGTACTGGAACGATTCGCCGAGCAGGGTGGGCATGCCGACCAGGCCGGCGGCGGCGCCGGACAGCAGCATGGAGATGACCACCATCCGCTTGACGCTGACGCCGCTGGCCTCGGCGGCCGGCTCGGAGGCGCCCACCGCCCGCAGGTCGAAGCCGAAGCGGGTGCGGTTGATCAGGAACCAGTACAGGGCGCCGGCGACCACCGCAACCACCACAAAGCCCTCGACCGGCTTGGGGTGCGTGGAGAAGGAGAAGAAGTGGCTGGACTCCGGCAGGAACTTGGTGTGCAGGAGGTTGCCGTCCTTGATGGCGAGCCGGCCGTCCTGGAGGAAGTAGCCGATCACCGAGGCCGCGATGGAGTTCAGCATGATCGTGGTGATCACCTCGCTGACCCCGCGGGTGGTCTTGAGCAGGCCCGCGATGCCGGACCAGACCGCGCCCACCAGCATCGCGATGACGATGAGCAGGATGATCTGGAGGGCGCCGGGCAGGGCGACGGCGCCACCGACGGCGGCCGCGGCGAAGGCCGCCAGCCGGTACTGCCCGTCGACGCCGATGTTGAAGAGGTTCATCCGGAAGCCGATGGCCACCGCGAGCGCCGAAAGGTAGTACGGCACCGCCTTGTTGATGATCCAGACCTGGCTGTCGCTGTAGTGGCCGTAGTCGGCCATGATCCCGTAGGCCCGGAACGGGCTCTCGCCGGAGGCCAGGAAGACCAGCGAACTGATCACCATCGCGGCGACGATGGCGAGCACCGGCGCGGCGATGGCCAGCAGGACCTTGTCCCGGGTGGCGCTTCGCGCGAGGGCGTCAACGGCGGCCTTCTGCCCGCCCGTTGGCGCGGGGGTGGTCGTGCTCACTTCTGCGCACCCCCTTGTGCGGCGTCGTCCGACGCGCTGAGGTGGCCGCTGGCGGCACCGGTCATGGCGGAGCCCAACTCCTCCGGGGTGATCACGGCGGGGTCCGCGTCCGCGACCAGCCGGCCCCGGTACATCACCCGCAGAGTGTCGGACAGGCCGATCAGCTCGTCCAGGTCGGCAGAGATCAGCAGGACCGCCAGGCCCTCCCGGCGCGCGGCGCGGATCTGCTCCCAGATCTGCGCCTGCGCGCCGACGTCGACCCCGCGGGTGGGGTGGGCGGCGATCAGGAGCTTGGGGTGGTGGCTCATCTCCCGGCCGACGATCAGCTTCTGCTGGTTGCCGCCGGAGAGCGAGGCCGCGGTGACCTCGATGCCGGGGGTGCGCACGTCGTACTCGGCGACGATCCGCTCGGTGTCCGCGCGGGCGCCGGCCAGGTCCAGCAACGTGCCCTTGCTGTTGGGGCGCTCGGTGACGTGGCCGAGGATGCGGTTCTCCCACAGGGGGGCGTCCAGCAGCAGGCCGTGCCGGTGGCGGTCCTCGGGGATGTAGCCGATGCCGCCCTCGCGGCGGGCCCGGGTGGTGGCGCGGGAGAGGTCGGCGCCGTCCAGGGTGATCGTCCCGCGGTCGGGCGTGCGGGTGCCCATGACGGCCTCGACCAACTCGGCCTGCCCGTTGCCCTCGACGCCGGCGATGCCCAGCACCTCGCCCTTGTGGATGGTGAACGAGATGCCGTCCAGCACCGTGCGGACGCCGCCGCCTTCGTCGGTGGCGGACAGCTGCACGTCCTCGACCCGCAGCATCTCCTCGTCGGTGACGGTGGATTCGCGGGTTTCCGGCGACGGCAGTTCGCTGCCGACCATCAACTCGGCGAGCTGCTTGGGGGTGGTGGCGGCCGGCTCGACGGACGCCACCGTGGTGCCGCGCCGGATGACGGTGATGTCGTCGGCGACCGAGAGCACCTCGCCCAGCTTGTGGGAGATGAAGAGGACGGTCAGGCCCTCGGACTTGAGCTCGCGGAGGTTGTCGAAGAGCGCCTCGACCTCCTGCGGGACCAGGACCGCGGTCGGCTCGTCGAGGATCAGCGTGCGGGCGCCGCGGTAGAGCACCTTGAGGATCTCCACCCGCTGCCGGTCGGCGACGCCGAGGTCCTCGACGAGCACGTCGGGGCGGATGTTCAGCCCGTAGGCGTCGGAGATCTCCCGTATCCGGGCGCGGGCGCCGGCGCCGATGCCGTGCAGCTTCTCCGCGCCGAGGACGGTGTTCTCCAGCACGGTGAGGTTGTCGGCGAGCATGAAGTGCTGGTGCACCATGCCGATGCCGCGGGCGATGGCGTCGCCCGGGGAGTGCAGGGTGACCTGTTCGCCGTCGAGCGCGATGGTGCCCTCGTCCGGCTTCTGCATGCCGTAGAGGATCTTCATCAGGGTCGACTTGCCGGCGCCGTTCTCGCCGCACAGGGCGTGGACGGTGCCGCGGCGGACGGCGAGGTGGATGTCGTGGTTGGCCACGACGCCGGGGAACCTCTTGGTGATCCCGCGGAGTTCTACAGCAGGGGCGTCCTGGCCGGGCGGGCTGCTGCTGGTGGGCGCTGCGTTGATGGCGCACTCCCCTCAAGGGCGAAGGAGCGGAAGGGGTGGAAGAAAGCGAAGAGGCGGGCGGCGGTGGGGCGTTGGGCCTCCGGGTGACGGCGCCGTGCCCGGACCGTCGGAGCTACGGCGTCTCCTTGACCTTCACCTGACCCTCGATGATCTTCTTCCGGGCCGCGTCGATCTGCGGCTGGATGTCCTTGATGAAGCCGCCCGAGGTGGCCAGCGAGACGCCGCCGTGCTTCAGGTCGTAGGTGTGGATGCCGGTCAGCGGCCGGTGCTGCTCGCAGCTGCGGATGAGGTCGAAGACCGCCACGTCCACGTTCTTCACCACGGAGGTCAGGATGTGGTTCTTGTAGCGGGCCAGGCCCGGCTGCCGGTACTGGTCGGAGTCGACGCCGATCGCCCAGGCGCCCTTGACCTTGCTGATCGCCTCGATGGAGCCGGCGCCGGACTGGCCGGCGGCCGAGTAGATCACGTCGATGCCGCTGTCGAGCATGCCCTGGGCCTTGGCCTTGGCGGCGGCCGGATCGTTGAAGCCCTTGTCGTTGTTGGGGTAGAGGTACTGCGAGAGGATCTTGGCCTTGGGGTCGGTGTCGCGCACGCCCTGCTCGAAGCCGGCCTGGAACTTCTGGATCAACGCGTTGTTCACCCCGCCGATGAAGCCGACCTTGTGGGTCTTGCTCTTCAACGCGGCCGCCACGCCCGCCAGATACGAGCCCTCGTGCTCGGCGAAGACCATCGCGTCGACGTTCTTGCCGGTCGGCACGGCGTCCACCACGCCGAAGGTGATGTCGGGGAAGTCCTTGGCGACGTTCTGCACGGACTGGCTGTAGGCGAAGCCGACGCCTATCACCGGGTTGTAGCCGGCCTCGGCGAAGGAGGTGAGCCGCTGCTCGCGGTCGGCCTCGGTCTCGCCGTTCTTGGCGGTGAGCATCTTGACGTTGACGCCCAGCTTCCGGCGGGCGTTCTCGGTGCCGCGGGCGGCCGCCTCGTTGAACGAGTGGTCGTCCCGGCCGCCGATGTCGAAGGCCAGCCCGACGCCGGCGTGCGAGGCGCGGTGGGCCTCCGCGAAGCTCTGCCCGCAGGCGGTGGCCGTGAGCGCGAGACACCCGGTGGCGGTGGCCGCGGCGACAATCCTGTTGACCCGACGCACGGGGCCTTCCCTTCGTGGTAGCGCCCCCAGTGGCGCTGGCTTGACGGGAGATTAACGCGCGTAGACCTGGCGCAAAACCCTCCGCTGCGCGGCCGTTATCGATTCGTCTCTCAGCACACGCCCCGGAAACACGGCGGGCGGTCGGCCCGAGGCCGACCGCCCGTGCTGGCGGGGAGTGGCGCGATCTATTCGGTCCCCGCGGGGCCGAGCAGGGCGGCGGCGGTGAAGAGTTCCACCCCGACGGTGATCGCGTGCTCGTCCACGTCGAAGTCGCCGCGGTGCAGATCGAGGCCGCTCAGCTCGCCGGGCGGGCGGACGCCGAGCCGGGCCATCGCGCCGGGGACGTGTTCGAGGTACCAGGAGAAGTCCTCGCCGCCCAGGGACTGCTCGGTGTCCTCGACGGCCGCGGCGCCACGGCGGGCGGCCATCGCGGCGTGCAACAGCCGGGTGCTGTCCTCCTCGTTGACGACCGGCGGGACGCCGCGGACGTAGTCGATCTGGGACTTGGCGCCGTGCAGGGTGGCGACCTCGTCGATGGCGGCGTGCACCAGGTCGGGCGCCTGCCGCCAGGCGTTCAGGTCCAGGCAGCGGACGGTGCCGGCGAGGGTGGCGCGCTGCGGGATGACGTTGCAGGCGTGGCCGGTCTCCAGCCGGCCCCAGGTGACGGCGAGGCCGACCCGGGCGTCGACCCGGCGGGCGATCAGCGCCGGCACGTCGACGGCGACCCGGGCCGCGGCGGTGACCATGTCGGTGGTCAGGTGCGGGCGGGCGGTGTGGCCGCCGGGCCCTTCGAGGGTGACCTCCAGGCGGTCGCAGGCGGAGGTGATCGGGCCGGTGCGCAGCCCGAGCCGGCCGGCGTCCACCCGCGGGTCGCAGTGCACCGCGAGGATCTGCCCGACGCCGTCCAACACCCCGGCCGCGACGGCCTCGGCGGCGCCGCCGGGCAGCACCTCCTCGGCGGGCTGGAACAGCAGCCGCACCGGACGCGTCAGCCGACCCTCGCGGGCCAGTTCGGCGAGGACCAGGCCGGCGCCGAGCACGACGGTGGTGTGCACGTCGTGCCCGCAGGCGTGCGCCCGGCCGGGGATCGTGGAGGCGTAGTCCACGGTCTTGGTGTCCGGGATGGGCAGGGCGTCGATGTCCGCGCGCAGCGCGAGCCGCCCGCCGGGGGCGTCGTGGTCGCTACCGATGTCACACACGAGGCCGGTGCCGCCGGCGAGTACCTGGGGGGCGAGCCCGGCGCGCTCCAGGCGCTCCTTGAGCGCCGCGGTGGTCCGGTACTCCTGGTTGCCGAGCTCGGGGTGCATGTGCAAGTCGCGGCGGAACGCGATGAGTTCGGCGCGAAGGGCCTCGGGGAGCGTGCCGGGCAGGGCGGTTGTGTGCGGCTCGTCGGCGGCGCGGGACATCAGTTGGTTCACCCGTTGAAGGTTACGGGTCCGAACGGGGCAACTGGCCCTCGATCAACAAAAGTTCAGCCCCTCAGGGGAAGAAATTTTAGGCAGCCGGGTGCATGGACGGAATTTGCGAGGGGTATGAACGAGGGCTTTATCGCTCGCTGTCAGGCTCAGCTGTCAGGTTCGACCGGGGTGTTCGGATCCTTGGTTCGGGCTCCGGGTTCGGGTTCGGGGCGCGCTCCCGGGAGGCGTTGGACATCGCGGGCCGTGCCGGTGACGCCGTCGAGGAAACCCTGGGCGCGCGGGGAGGCGTGGGCGGTGAGCCAGGTGGGGTCGATGTCGCAGACCGCGACCCGCACTCCGGTGCCCTTCAGGGCCAGCGGCAGGGTGTGGACGACGGTGGAGGGGAAGCTGAGCACCAGCCGGCCCACCGGGCCGCGGCGGGCGATCAACTCCAGCGGCAGGTCGGGGCGGACCACCTCCAACCCGGTCTCGGTGGCCAACCGGTGGAGTTTTCCGGCCTTCTCGCGGCGGTGGGCGAAGTAGCGGGTGGCGCCGTGCGCACGGGCCAGGCGGGCGACCGCGGTCAGGTAGCGGTCGGCGTCGACGACGCCGGTCTCCACCAGGGACGTGCCGACGATGTCGGCGGTGCGGGTCAGCCGGGGCGGCCCGAAGCGACTGCGGGTCCAGGCGAAGTCGTTGGCGGTGACGACCATGCCGTCGGGCACCTCGACCGGCATGGAGCTGAACAGGGCGACGGTGCGCCGGCGTCGGGCGTCTTGGGGCCCGGGGGTGAGGCGGCGGCGGGCGGCGCCGGCGAACGGTGCGAACAGCAGGTCGCGGGGGCCGCGCCCGGCGCCGTGCCGGTGCCAGCGCACCAGCCGTTCGCCGCGGGCGAGTTGGCCGATGAACTCCATGGTGGCGGTGCCGTCGTCGACCACCACCAGATCGCGGGCCCGGCTCAGGCCCAACAGCAGTTGCACGTAACGGGAGAACGGGTCGCCGAGGACGACCCGTTGGGCCCGGCGGAGCAGCGGGGTGAGGCCGCCGATGGTGCGCAGCGGGGCGGTGGTGCCGCCGCGGGCCTCCTCCCAGCGGACCGTGTGCCCCTCGTCGCGGGCGAGTTCGGCCATCCTGCGCAACTGGCCGCGGGTCATCGGGTCGTGCGGGGCGAGCACGACGACGGTGAGCGGGGCGCCCCCGCCGGCGCGGGCCCAGCCGTGCGCCCATTCCAGGACGTTGAGCAGCTGCACCGGGCTCTCGACGAAGGCGAGGGTGCCGGTGTCCGCGGGGGCGGGGCTCATCTGGTCACCGTCGGATTCGGTCCGGTTGCGCTGCCGGGGGACGCCGAGGAGGCGACGGGCGGGAGTCCCCGTCACCTCCTCGGGCGGGACCTCGGCGCCGGCGGCGCGGGCCCCTTCGGGTGAGCTCACTGGCGAACTCCGCTCTGAGCGTCAGACGGTGGCCGGCTCGCGGTCGGTGGTGGAGCCGGTGTCCTGTGCGGCCTCCGTCTCGGCGACCACCCCGGCGACCCGGCGCAGCTTCTTCATCGGGCCGAGCTCGCTCTCGTAGACCTTCTTGACGCCGTCGCCGAGCGACTCCTCGATGGTGCGGATGTCGCGGACCAGGCGGGTCAGGCCCTGCGGCTCGACGGAGGCGGCCTGGTCGGAGCCCCACATCGCGCGGTCGAGGGTGATGTGCCGCTCGACGAAGGCGGCGCCGAGGGCGACCGCGGCGAGGGTGGTCTGCAGGCCGGTCTCGTGACCGCTGTAGCCGATCGGGACGTTGGGGTACTCGGCCTGGAGGGTGTGGATCATGCGGAGGTTGAGCTCCTCGGCCCTGGCCGGGTAGGTGCTGGTGGCGTGGCAGAGCACGATGTTGTCGCTGCCGAGCACCTCGACGGCGTGCCGGATCTGCTTCGGGGTGGACATGCCGGTCGACAGGATGACGGCGCGGCCGGTGGCGCGCATCGCGCGCAGCAGCTCGTCGTCGGTGAGCGAGGCGGAGGCGACCTTGTAGCAGGGCACGTCGAACTTCTCCAGGAACGCGACGGATTCGACGTCCCAGGGGGAGGCGAACCACGCGATGCCGCGCTTCTGGCAGTACGCGTCGATGGCGCGGTAGCCGTCCTCGTCGAACTCCACGCGGTGGCGGTACTCGATGTAGGTCATCCGGCCCCAGGGAGTGTCGCGTTCGACGTCCCACTGGTCGCGCGGGGTGCAGACCTCCGGGGTCCGCTTCTGGAACTTGACCGCGTCGCAGCCGGCGTCCGCGGCGGCGTCGATCAGCCGGTACGCGTTCTCCAGGTCGCCGTTGTGGTTGATGCCGATCTCGCCGGTGACGTAGACGGGGCGGCCGGGGCCGACCTCGCGGTCGCCGAGGGAGCGGAGGCGGGAGGTGCTGCTCATGGGAGGTTCCTTCGTTCGTTCTGCGTTCGGGAAGTTCGGGAAGGACGTACGGGGTGGGGGAACGGGGGCTTGGAGGGGCGGCGGGGCTAGAGGGACGGGCCCAGGAGCCAGCCGGCGATCTCGCGGATGGCGCCGCTGCCGCCGGGGGTGGTGGTGACCGCGCGGGCCGCGCCGCGCACCACGTCGTGGGCCGAGGCGACCGCGACCGGCCAGCCGACGAGGTCGAAGCAGGGCAGGTCGTTGACGTCGTTGCCGACGTAGAGCACCCGCTCCGGGGTGACGTGGGACGCCTCGCACCACTGCTTCAGGGCGACGTCCTTGCGGTCGATGCCGTGCAGGACGGGCACCTTGAGCTTGCGGGCGCGGGCGGCGACCACCGGGTTCTGCTCGGTGGAGAGGATCAGCAGCTTCAGCCCGGAGCGGCGCAGCGCGGCGATCCCCAGGCCGTCGCCGCGGTGCACGGCGACGGTCTCCCGGCCGTCGGCGTCGATCAGCACCCGGTCGTCGGTCTGGGTGCCGTCGAAGTCCAGGACGACGGCGTCGATGTCGTCGCCGGTCGGGAGCGCGTCGGGGCGGGCGGCGTCCAGCAGCGGGGCCAGGGCGCGGGCCCGGGCCAGGTCGTGCGGGTCGTCGATCTCCAACACCCGGGCCGGGTCGGTGCGGACGAGCTCGGTGCGGCCGAAGAAACGGTGGCCGCTGGCGCGGAAGCCGGCCGCGTCCATGGCGTAGGCGGCGCCGGTCTCCAACAGGTCCTGGGGGCGGTCCTGGCGGCGCGGCCGGAAGGACTTGTCGTGGTTGACGCCGCGGCCGCCGTCGGGGGCGCTGACGCCGGGGTCGGCGGCCTCGGCGTCGCGCCAGACGAAGCCGTGGAACGGGGCGACGGTCAGCGCGCTGTCCGCGCCGCCCTCGACGACCGCGGCGGCCACCGCGTCGATGTCCTCGCCGGTGAGGAACGGGCTGGTGCACTGGACGAGCAGCACCGCCTTGACCGGGCGGCCCTGTTCGGCCTCGTAGCTGTCCATGGCGTGCCGGACCGCGGCCTCGCTGGTGGCGGTGTCGCCGGCGATCTCGCCGGGCCGGCGTATCACCAGCGCGCCGGCGGCCCGGGCCGCGGCGGCGATCCCGGCGTCGTCGGTGGAGACCACCACGTCGGTGACCAGGCGCGCGGACCGGCAGGCGCGGACCGCGCGGGCCACCAGGGGCACGCCCCCGACGGCGGCGAGGTTCTTGGCGGGCACGCCCTTGGAGCCGCCGCGCGCGGGGATGACGGCCACAACGGTGGGGGGCATGGAGCTCTCCTCGGTCGGGTCGGGGGCGGGGACTGGGGCTGAGCTCACAGCTGCCCCCAGCGGCGGATGGCCGGAGCGACGCGTTGCACGCCGTGCCGATAGGCGCCGCGGGCCGCCTCGCGGACCGTGTCGCGGGCCAACTGCCGTAGCCCGCCGGCCTCTTGGGGTGCGTCAACGAAGCCGGCGAGCGGCGCGCCGTGCGGGTCCAGGCCGTAGCGGGCGAGGATGCCGGGCAGATAGCCGGGGGCGGTGCGGGGCGTGTAGTACGGGGCGGGCGGCGGGAGTTGGTCGGCGGCGGCCAGTTCGGCGACCCGGTCGCGGGCGGCGTCGAAGGCCCGCTCGTACTCCCCCGGACTTCGTCCGGGAGGTGCCCCCCTCCCTCGGGCGACGCCCTGTCGGGCCAGCCACTGCGGGTCGGGCTCCGGGCGGTGCCCGGCGTCGAGCTCGTCCCAGGAGGCCAGGCAGCCGGAGCCGAGGAAGTGGTGGTTGCCGAGCGCCTCGCGGATGCCGAGGTCGGTGAGGACGGCGGTGGGGATGCCGCGGTGCAGCGACTCCAGGGCGGCGGTGGAGCTGACCGTGACCATCAGGTCGGTGCGGTCCAGGACCTCGCCCATGTTCCCGTACACCAGGCGGCAGTTGGCGGGCAGCCCGCCGGGGTGCCTGGCGGCCAGCTTCTGGTACGGCAGTTCCTCGATGTGGGTGGTGTGCTCACCGGGTCTGCTGCGCAGCTTGATCAGCACCTCGCGGTCGGGATGTCGCCGGGCGTGCTCAACGGCCCGCCGCAGCAGGTACGTTCGCGCCTCGCGGGACTCCGGGACGGAGGGCTGGGCGGCGAACACCACGGTGCGCGGCGCGTCCGGCGCCCGGTGCGGCGCGCCGCCGAGGAAGGGCAGCGCGCACTCCACGACGCTGTCGTCCGAGGCGCCGACGCCCCGGTAGACCGCGCGGAAACGGTCCGCGTCGTGGCGGGAGTTGGCCAGCACCACGTCCGCGCCGTGCCGCAGCAGCAGCCCGTCGGCGAGCTTCTCGTAGACCACGCCGACGTAGCCGGTGACGAGGACGGGGCGGCGCCGGTCGGTGCGCCAGGCGTGCGCGAGGCCGTGCACCATCGCCTGGACGGCGCCGCCGACGCAGGCCAGCACCAGCACGTCGCACCGCGAACGGTCCGCCTCGCGGACGAAGTCGACGCCCCTGATCTCCCGCAACGAGTCTGCGTGGGCGCCGACTTCGCCGAGTTGGCGGACGGTAGGGGTGGCGCGGCCGCGGAGCAGGTAGCCGTCGAGTCGGGCGTCCGGGTGGAGCCGACGCGCGGTCAGGGCTCCCCACTTCCACCGGGTGTCCGAATCGGCGAGCACCGCGACCCGCGGTGCACAATGGGTAGGTGAGGGCACGTCGAAAACGCTAGAAAGGCGCGACGGTCGGCGGACCAACGCGGGAGCAACAACGGGTTAACAGCCGGCCGCCGAACGCCGAACCCACCCGAATAGCGCCCGGTCGACGGCCCGGTTAACCATCCCGCCATGCGTCGTTCACCGCCAAGTACGCGCCGCGTAAAGACGAATGCCGGGCGCCGCCCCTAACGTCTCGGGGGTGGTCAAGCTCTCCGTCGTCGTGCCGTTCTACAACGTGCAGACATACGCGCCCGATACTCTGAAAAGCCTGGCGGCGAACTCCCGCGAGGATTTCGAATTCCTGCTCGTCGAGGACTGTTCACGCGACGAGACGCCGGACATCCTCCGGCGCGCCGAGGCGGAACTGCCGGGCGCCCGGGTGCTGTGGCACGAGAAGAACGGCGGCCTGGCCACCGCGCGCAACACCGGACTGGACGCGGCCCGCGGCGAGTACGTCACCTTCCTCGACGGCGACGACTGGCTGGCCCCCGGTTACCTTTCCGAACTCCTCGCCGTCATCGAGGAGTTGGGCTGCGACTTCGTGCGCACCGACCACGTCCAGTGCACCAACCGGGCGCGCACCGTGCACCGGGTCCCGCACGGCCGGCGGGGGGTGGTGCTCGATCCGCGGAGCATGATCCTGCCCGCCGACCGCTCCACCTCGGTCGACTACGCCTACGCCTGGGCCGGGATCTACCACCGCCGACTGCTGGACGACGGCCTGTTGCACTTCACCGACGGGCTGCGCACCGCGGAGGACCGACCGTGGATCTGGCGGCTGCACCGCGAGTCGAAATCCATGGCAGTGACGGGGTTGTTGGGCGTTTTCTACCGGCGTGGGGTGGCGTCCTCGTTGACGCAGATCGGGGACGTGCGGCAATTGGACTTCATTCGCGCATTCGACCAGGTGATCGAGGACACCGCCGGCGATCCCGAAGCGCATCTGCTGTTGCCGAAGGCGGTGCGCACCTATTGCGCGATCATTTCCCATCACCTCGGCACGATCGAACGGTTCGAGCCACCGATCGCCCGTAAATTGCGGGCGTTGAGCGCCGCCGCCATGAAACGCATGCCGCAGGACGTACTGAAGGAAGCCCTGGATTCCATGGATGTGCAGCGCGCCTCCCGACTGCGGCGACTGCGCCGCCGCCCTCTGCCGGCGGAGGTCGCCGCCTGATGCCCGCCCGGCACCGCACCCAGATCTTCCTGGCGTCCACCCTCTACGGCGCGGCGACGCTGGCCGCCGCCCTGGACGCCGACCTGTTCGCCCCGGCCGACCGCCGGCTGCTGCTGATCGCCAACAACGCGATGACCCCGGAGACCAGTCCGGCGCTGGACGCGATGCCGGGCTTCGCGCGGCTGCGCGACCGCTTCGACGGCGTGCTGTCGTGGAACGAGACGATCCGCCCGTTCCATCCCGGCGGCTGGTCTCCGCGCCCCAACGACGTCCCGCTGTGGGAGCGCCATCTGCGGCTGCTGTGGGAACTGGGCGACGACGAGGTCGCGTTGGTGCTGGAGTCCATCCAGGTCAACCCGGCGCAGGCGCTCGCCCAGCTCTTCCCAGGCGCCCCGATCGACGTCTACGCCGACGGCCTGATGAGCTACGGCCCCACCCGCGACAAGCTGGACCCGCTGATCGGCACCCGGATCGGCCGGGTGCTGCACCTGGACCTCGTGCCGGGGCTGGCGCCGCTGCTGCTCACCGAGTTCCAGGTGGCGCCGCAGATCGTGCCGACCAACGCGGTCACCAAGGTGCTGGCCGAACTCGCCGACGAGAGCGAGGCGTTGGGTGAGCTCGCGGGCGTCCCCGAGGGCGCGGCGCTGCTGCTCGGCCAGTACCTCTCGGCGCTGTCCATCCTCACCCCGCAGGAGGAAGAGGAACTGCACATCCGGATGGTGCAAGGGGCGGTCGAGCGGGGCCACCGCACCCTCGTCTTCAAACCGCACCCGTCCGCGCCGGCCCGCTGGTCGCGGATGCTGGAGCGGGAGGCCGAGCGGCTCGACGTCGCGCTGACCGTGCTGGACCGACCGGTGCTCGCCGAGGCCCTCTACCAACGGGCCCGCCCGGCGCTGGTGGTCGGCTGCTTCTCCACCGCGCTGTTGACCGCCGCCACCCTCTTCGACCTGCCGGTCGCCCGGACCGGCACCGGACTGCTACTGGATCGCCTGACGCCGTATCAGAACAGCAACCGGATTCCGGTGACGCTGGTGGACGCGCTCGTCCCGGACCTCGCCGACCGCGGCACACCGCCGCGCACCCTCGCCACCCCGGCGGACGTCGGCCCGCTGGTCACCGCGGTCGGCTACGCGATGCAGCACCAGATCTACCCGCAGCTCCGCCCGGCCGCCGAGCGCTACTTGGCCGCCCGCCTCGACGCGTACACCCGCCGCTACTTCAAGCGGCGCCGACTGACCGCGCTGGCGCTGCCCGGTGCCCTCCCGTCCCAACTGGGGTTCCTGCCGCGCAATGCCGCGCTCCGCCGGGTGGCGCGCCGGGCCCGGTCCATGCGGCGCCGACTGAAGCAGCTCCCTCTCAAGAAGCGAGCCGCCGCCTGATGACCACCACCTCACCGGCGGCCGGCGCGCCGAGCCTGGCACCGGACCGCGCCGCGCCGGCCGTCCAGGACGCCGCGCCGGCCGCCGCCGGGGACACCGCGATACGGGGCCGGGGCGGCGCCGCCCGGCTGCGCGCCCTGGACGGGCTGCGGCTGGTCGCCGCCCTGATGGTCGCGGCCTACCACTACGGCGGCCGCGGCGGCGACGTCTCCCGGGCCTGGGGCGACTCCCCCGCCCACCAATTCCCGGCCCTGTCCGGCGCGTTCGCGTACGGCTGCCTGGGCGTCCAGATCTTCTTCGTGATCAGCGGCTTCGTCATCTGTCTGAGCGGCTGGGGGCGCACCCTGCGCTCCTTCGTCGCCTCCCGCGTCAGCCGCCTCTACCCGGCGTACTGGGTGGCGATCCTCCTGGTCACCGCGGTTTTCGCGCTCCCCTGGGTCGCCTTCAAGGCGCTCTCCCCCAGCGAGGTGCTGACCAACCTCACCATGCTCCAGTACCCGTTGGGCGTGCACCGGGTGCTCGGCGTCTGCTGGACCCTCTGGGCCGAGATGCGGTTCTACGCGCTGTTCGCGCTGTGCGTGGTGCTGCCCGGCGCCACCCGCGGCCGGGTGGTCCTCTTCTGCGCCGGCTGGACGCTGGCCGCCGCGCTGGCCCAGTCGTCCCACGAGCCGTTCCTGAACACCGTGTTGATGCCGCAGTACGCCCCGTTCTTCATCGGCGGCGTGGGCCTGTACCTGCTCCACCGCTTCGGCCGCAAGGACCCGGTCGCCTGGACGATCGTGCTGGTGAGCTGGCTGATAGGGCAGCACTACGCGGTCGCCGGGCTCTGGCACGCGCCGTCCGTGCACGCCTTCTCCTACCGCTCGGCGACGGTCATCATCGCCGTCGTCACCGCCGGCTTCGCGCTGGTCGCCGCCGTCGCGCTGGGCGCCTTCCGCCGGGCCGACTGGCGCTGGCTGACCGTGGCCGGCGCGCTGACCTATCCCTTCTACCTCGTCCACGAGCACCTGGGCTGGGTGGTGATAGGCGCCCTGCACCGCGGCGCCGGCCTGCCCTCCTACGCCACCCTGCTCGGCACCGTCGCGCTCATGCTGCTGCTGGCCTGGGCGCTGCACCGCTGGGTCGAACGCCCGCTGGCCCCCCGCCTCCGCCGCGCCATCGACCCACGCCGCTGACGGGCGCGACCGCACCGGGGCGCCCACCGGCGCGACCACCGAGGCAACTCCTGGGGCGACGCCCTCCCTCAACTCTCCCTCCCCTTCACGAAGTTGGCCTCGACCCCGGCGATGATGATCCGCAGCCCGGCATCGAACGACGCCTTGGTATCGCCGAACATCTGCCGCCCGGCGTGCGCGGCCAGCGGGTACGTCGCACCCAGCCGGCGCTCGCGCTCGTCGAGGTCGTAGGCCGGGTCGCGGACCTCCGGGCGCGCGGGGTCCGGATGCACCGACTGCTCCTCGATGACCAGCGCGACGGTGTAGTTGTACGCGGTCCACCAGGCGCTGACCGCTTCCGGCAGGGTGAAGCCGACCGCGGTGAAGTGACCGAGGAAGAGCTCCAGCGGGGCCGCGAGGGTGTCGTCCGTCATCCGCGTGCCGCCGACCAGCTTGCCGCCGTCGCGGTAGGTGAGCAGCTCCCGGCGGAGCGCGCCGCAGGAGCGCAGCAGCATCTCCTGCCAGGACGACCACCGGCCGTCCGGCCCGGGTCCGCCCAGCGCCGTCGACCGGAACAGCCGCCGGAAGACCTCCGTCGCCATCTCGTCCAGCAGCTCCTGCTTGTTCTTGAAGTGCCAATAGAGCGCCGGCGCCTGGACGTTGAGCTCCTTGGCGATCCGCCGGAGGGTCAGACCGTCCAGGCCACCCTCGTTCAGCAGCCGCAGGGCGGTCCGCACCACCGCATCCCGGTCAATACGCGAAGCCATATTGACAACTTAACATCGTTAAGCGCACCCTCGGAAGCATGGCACTTAACAACGTTAAGGAAACCGTAGCCACCACCCCTGCCCAGGACGCCCCCGAGGCCACCGTCCCCCTCGTCGACGTCCTGATCGCCGGCGCGGGCCCGACCGGCCTCGCGCTCGGCATCGACCTCGCCCGCCGGGGTGTGACCACCCTGATCGTCGAGCGGCAGCCCACCCTCTCCCGCGGCGCCCGCGGCACCGGCATCCAGCCGCGCACCCAAGAGGTCTACGACGACCTCGGGTTGCTCCCCGCCGCGCGCGCCGCCGGCGGCCTCTACCCGCCCGTGGCACTGTGGCAGGACGGCAGGATCGTGCGCACCCACGAGATGATCGAGCGGGTCACCCCCACCCCGTCCACGCCCTACTCCAACGCCCTGATGCTCCCCCAGTGGCGCAACGTCGAACTGCTCCACGCCCGCCTTGGCGAGCTGGGCGGCGCGGTCCAACTGGCCACCGAGCTGGTCGACTTCACCCAGGACCCCGACGGCGTCACCGCCCACCTGACCGGCCCCGCGACCGACCCCGAGGCCGGCCCCCGCACCGTCCGCGCCCGCTACCTCGTCGCCTGCGACGGCGGCGCCAGCACCGTCCGCAAGCAACTCGGCACCCATATGTCGGGCCCCCAACTCGCCCCCGGCCACGCCATCCTGGCCGACGTCCGCCTCGACGGCCTGGACCGCGACCACTGGCACCGCTGGACGCTGTCCAGCGGCGGCTTCCTCGCCCTGCTCCCGCTGGCCGGTACCGACGCCTTCCAGATGCTCGCCGCCGCGGCCAGCGACGACCCGGACACCTCCCCCGAGGCGATCCGCACCCTGATCGCCGAGCACACCCACCTCACCGCGGACCAGGTCCGCGAGGTGCAGTGGACCTCCGTCTACCGCCCCAAGGCGGGCATGGCCGACCACTACCGCCGGGGCCGGGTCTTCCTCGCCGGCGACGCCGCGCACATCCACTCCCCGGCCGGCGGCCAGGGCCTCAACACCAGCGTCCAGGACGCCTACAACCTCGGCTGGAAGCTGGGCCAGGTGCTCCGGCACGGCGCCCCCGACGCCCTCCTGGACAGCTACGAGACCGAGCGCCGCCCGATCGCCGCCCGCATCCTCGCCACCAGCACCCGCCTGCACCGCTCCGGCAGCCTCCGCCGCGGCCGCGACCTGCACCAACTCGACATCGGCTACCCGGACAGCCCGCTCACCCACGAACTCCGCACCGAGCTCCCCGAAGGCGCCCGCACCGCCGGCGACCGCGCCCCGGACGCCCCCTGCACCACCCCCGACGGCACCCCCCGCCGCCTCTTCGACATCCTCCGCGGCCCCCACTTCACCGTGCTCGCCCTCGACGCCCCGGACCTGGACCCCGCCGCCCTCACCCAGGCCGCCGGCTCAACTCCCCTCCACATCCTCCGCATAGGCGGCCCCACCCCCGACCTCCTCGACCCCGACGGCCACCTCCACACCACCTACGGCCCCACCCCCACCGTCCACCTCATCCGCCCCGACGGCTACATAGCGCTCTCCACCCCACCAGAATCCGCAACAGAAACCCTCACCAAGGCCCTCGAAACCCACTTCAGCGGCACCAGCACCCTCGCCTGACCCACCGCCCCGGCGGCCGACCACCGCCGTAGGCCCAACCCTCCGCGGTTGAGGGCCGCTTGAGGCATGAGAGGCCGGCCCGACAAACACCGAGCGAGCCCTCTCACCTCGCTCCCATGCGGCTCAGCGCCACCCTCTCGTGCGGCACCGCCGGCTGCCACAGCCACACCTGGGAGCCCAACCGGCTCGGCCGGCAAGGGCTCCCAGGCGGTCGGCGGATACCTGCCCGTCATCGGGGCACGGGGGGCCGACCGGTGAAGGGCCGCGAGCCGGGCCGCCTCCTCCTCGCGGAAGTCCCGGACCTCGGCACAACGCTGGCTCATCACGAATTCGCCCAGCGTCAGGCAGAGGTCCATGCGTTGGAGGCAGACGCCGACCATGAAGGGGCCGTTCTGGGCGCGGTACATGCGTACGCCGTAGTACCCCTCCTGGCAGTCCCGGTCGTTGTTGAACCGGCATCCGGCGCAGGTCTCCGGTAGTCGGACGGGGCGGATGCTCTTGGCGTAGAGGGTGCGGCCGTCGGGGAGTCGGTAGCGGGTGCGCTGGTCGGAGGCGCCGGCGGTGACGATGCGGCGGACGGGCACCGCTCCGAGGTGGTCGACGACTTCCTGCATGGCGGCGAGTGAGGCCCCGTCGTCCTCCAGGTTGACCAGCATCCGCACGGTGACGGCCCGCCCGTGCTCTTCGATGACGCGGAGCACCCGGGCCACGTGGTCATGGTTCGGGATCACGATGTTCGCCGAGACCTTCACCCCGTGGCGGGTGGCGGCCTCGATCGTGGCGGCCAGGGCGTCGAGTTTCCGCGCCGCCAGTTTCGGCGAGGCCAGGCGTGGTGCCTGGACGGCGGCGAGTTCCTCGGGAGTCGTGCCGAACACGGACAGGTTGATGCGGTCGAGCCCGGCCGCGGCGCACTCGGGCAGCACGGCGGCCCCGTTCTCACCGTTGCTGGTGAGCCCGACCGTCAGGCCAAGTCGGCGGGCGATGCGGATGAGTTCGGGCAGTTCGGGGTGGAGGGTGGGTTCCCCGCCGGTGAAGTGGACTTCGGTGGTCGGGAGACTGCCGCGCACCGCCGCCAGGGCCAGGGCGAAGTCGGCGTCCGCCTTGATGCGCTCGGGGAGGAAGTTGGCGCCGTTGGTGGTGAGGTAGATCGAGACCCGGCCGGAGCGACCGGGGGTCCCGGTGAACTGCCCTGCCTCGCGGCCGAGGTTTTCGGTGGTGACGGGGGTGCCTTCGTTGTGGCAGAAGGTGCACGCGAGCCCGCACGCGTCGATGATCTTGACGCGGAGGGTCCGGTCCGGAACTACCGTGACCGGTAAGTCGTTTGGGTCGGTCTTGGTCATGTTCGCCTCCTGTCCGGCGGGGCCCGGCGGCCCCGCCGGCGGATGGTGGAGAGGGTTAGCTGAAGCGGAGTTCGCTGATCGAGTCGAGGTCGATTCCGTAGCGGGCGAACACCTTGGTCGTGTTCTCGCTGGTCAACTCGTCCCGCGTGAGGGACAGGCGATCAGCGGTGGCCCACACCTGTTCTTCGGTGTCGCCCTCGATCTCCAGGTAGGGCGGGATGCGCGGCCAGGTGTCGATCTCCAGCCGCACGCCGTCCAGCAGCCAGGACGAGCGCCGGTTCTCCTGATAGCCGCGGTGGGTGAGCCCCATGAGGCCGAGCAGGGCGTGCGTGTCCTCGAACGAGCCGACGGTCGTCTCGGTCTCCCGGGTGCCGTCGATCTCGTCCGAGTTGATCGTCTTCACGCACAGGGTCACCGCGCCGCCGGAGTCCCGCAGGCGCACCCAACGGCCCGGCACCGGGGGGACGGTGTCGTAGACGTAGCGGCGCATGAGGCGCTCGCCCTGGAAACTTCCGCCGGCCGCCCTGATCCGCTCGGCCATGACATCAGGGGCGATCCCCAACGCCTTCGCCTCGTACTCGACAGCGTGCATGGCTCTCCTTTTCTGTGCAGATGCTGCATGTCCGAACACCGACATGCCGATATCACTGTCATGTGGTGCGGTCGCGGGTGTCCCCCTGCGCTGCCTGCCTGCGAATCCGACCACGCTCGTCCCGCACCGCGTACGCCCATGCCATGCGGCTCACCGATCAACCACGGCGGGTCCGCGTCAGTCACGCCCCGCGATCATCTTGCGGCGGAGAACCGCCATAGCAGCAACAGCACTTGCGATCGCAGAATCCGGTGGTCTAGAGGCGGGATGGGTCCGCCCTACCCTTGGCCAAGGGGAGAGCGGACCGGTTCCCTCACCGCGCGGGCGCACCCTGCGCGGCATCCTTCGAGGGAACGCCCAGGACGCTCCCCGCAGGACGGACCGGTGTCGTGAGCCGAGCCCGTCAGCTCGACCGGGGCACGCACTGCCCTTGCTCAGGACTTGCCCGGTCGGGGAAGTCGTGCGCGGACGGGACGTCATTCCCTCCGTCACTCGCATCACCCGCCGCAGGACCACCGCTCACCTCACCCACTTCACATTCGCTTTCAAACAGGAACAGGCGAGCGCCCCGACTCTCGGAAACTCTATGGACGTTGGCCAGGTGGGCTTTCAACTCGACGGCAAGCAAATGGATCTCTCCGGGCGTCCACGCCCGCCCAGAGAGAATCCCGCCGGCTTCCTCCATGAACTCAGCGGCAGAGTCCATCTGCTCTGCCTCCACCCTGTCCGCCAGACGCGAGACATACCCGGTCCCGTCACCACCGAGGAGGTAGCACGGCTTTCCGTCCGGACTGGTCCACGGCAACAGCCGCGCGGTGTTCATGGTGTTCATCGCGCTGGCACCTCCGTCCCGTGAAACAGGCGCGGCCCCGCGTCAGTACCCTGCGCCGCCAGCCACAGCACTCGTCGTCGCCCTCGTTGCGAGCGGCACGGCTGTCGTTCCGTAGACCTGGGGAAATGGGGACAAAACAGCGAAACGACCTCTTCGCGCTCTCGCACCGGGCTCATGCACCGCCGTAGTGGGACAGTCGAAGCACTCCCAACTGAGCTCCGGGGAAGCAGAAGCGGAACAGCCGCACGGTGGCGCCCCTTCGCGGGGAATAGCAGCTGCAAGAGCAGCAGACAGGGCTTCACGATAGTTTGGGTCACGTCGTCAACCTCGCAGGGGTTGGTGGCCACGCCCCGGGGCCGGTTGCACGGTCGCCGGGGTCCTTGCTGCTCGTGAGCATCGCTGACGACCAGGGACATCGAAACCACGGACGTTGGACACTTAGGGACGTCCCGATGTGGGCATAACGTCCCTACCGACGTCCGGAGGGAACAGAATGCGGAACGAGCGGTTACGGGCCGCCATGACGGCAGGCGGCTGGACACATGCCAGCTTGGCAGCAAAGGTTGATGTCGATCCCAAGTCCGTTGAACGGTGGGCCAACTTGGGGCGCACGCCGCACAGGGGAACCGCCGTGCGCGCGGCAGAGGCCATGGGGGAAGACGTGTTTGCTCTCTGGCCAGAGCTGACGCAAGCTCGCGCGGCGAGAGCAGTCAGCCCCGAGTTGGTCGCTCTTTACAGTCAACGAGCAGATCTCCCCGTATCCGCCTTCGTGGACCTGTTCGCCCAAGCAAGTCAGCGCATAGACATCCTCGTTTACGCGGCCGTATTCCTGCACGAGGCATACCCACGCCTCAACGACCTACTGTCCGAGCGGGCTGCCGAGGGATGCACGATCCGGATCGCGGTAGGCGACGCGGACAGCCCCAATGTTCAACAACGGGGCCAGGAAGAGAAGTTCGGCCACGGAATCGAGTCGCGCTGCCAACTGGCCGTCATGCACTACCGGCCACTGCTCAGCACACCAGGTATCGAACTGCGGACACATGACACAACCCTCTACAACAGCATCTATCGCGCCGATGACCAGATGCTGGTGAATGCCCACATGTGGGGCGTCAATGCCTACCGTGCGCCCGTGTGGCACCTTCGTCGCCACGGCAACGGCGGAATGTTCGACAGCTACACCGAGAGCTTCCACGCCGTGTGGGCCGCGGCAACCCCTGTGCGGAAGGCTAAGTAAATGCCCCGAACCGAGTTCTACGACGATCCCAACGCCCCCGAACCGAACAGCATGGTCGTCGCCGCGTCAGCCGTCGTCACCGACAGCTCGGGACGCATACTGCTCCAACGCCGGACTGACAACGCCCTCTGGGCGCTTCCCGGTGGCGGGATGGAGCTGGCGGATTCCCTCCCGGGCGCGGCCGTTCGCGAAGTCAAGGAGGAGACCGGGCTGGACGTGGAAATCACCGGGCTCGTCGGCACGTACACGGACCCGCGGCACGTCATTGCGTACAGCGACGGGGAGGTGCGGCGGCAGTTCAACGTGTGCTTCACGGCGCGTGTCACCGGCGGTTCGCTCGCACTCTCCGACGAGTCGACCGAGCTGCGCTTCGTAGCTCCCGGCGAGATCGACGCCCTCCCCATGCACCACACCCAGCGGCTACGCATCCAGCACTTCCTGGAACGCCGCCCGGCTCCGTACCTGGGGTAGCGCACACCCCGGCACCCCACCCCAACACGAACAAGCCCCCACCGACCGCCCGTTGAGGCAGTCGGCAGGGGCTTGTTGGTGTCCCTGCGCCGGGGTTGCGTCCGCGGCGGTTGTCGCGTCCCCTAGACAACCAGCGAGAGCAACAGCACTCCCACGATCCCCACCACCGAGATCAACGTCTCCATCAGGGACCAGGTCTTCAGGGTCTGGCCGACGTCCATGCCGAAGTACTCCTTGACCATCCAGAAGCCGGCATCGTTGACGTGGCTGAAGAAGAGCGAGCCGGCGCCGACGGCGAGGACGAGGAGGGCGGCGTGGGTGGTGCTCATCTCGGCGGCGAGCGGGGCGACCAGGCCCGCGGCCGAGATGGTGGCGACCGTGGCGGAGCCGGTGGCCAGGCGGATGATGACCGCGATCAGCCAGGCCAGCAGCAGCGTGGAGATGTTCCAGTGCTTGGAGATCTCCAGGATCATCTGGCCGACCCCGGAGTCCACCAGGGTCTGCTTGAAGCCGCCGCCGGCGCCGACGATCAGCAGTACGCCGGCGATCGGGCCGAGCGAGGACTCGACGGTGGTGGCGATCCGGCCGCGGGTGAAGCCGGCCGCCCGGCCGAGCGTGAACATCGCGACGACCACGGCGGTCAGCAGCGCGATCAGCGGCGAGCCGACGACGTCGAAGACCCGCTGGAGGGAGTCCTTCGGGTCGTCGACGACGACGTCCACCAGGGCCTTGGCCAGCATCATCACGACCGGCAGGAGCACGGTGGCGACGGTGACCCCGAAGCCGGGACGCTTCTCCAGGTCGTCGGAGGTACGCTGCGGGATCATTTTTTCCGGCGGGGCGATGTCCACCCACCGGGCCGCGTAACGGGAGAAGAGCGGGCCGGCGATGATCGCCGCGGGGATGGCGATGACGACGCCCAGCGCCAGCGTGACGCCGAGGTTGGCCTTGACCGCGTCGATCGCGGCGAGCGGGCCGGGGTGCGGGGGAATCAGCCCGTGCATCACCGAGAGGCCGGCCAGCGCCGGGATGCCGATCCGCATCAGGGAGAAGTTGCCGCGCTTGGCGACCAGCAGCACCACCGGGATCAACAGCACGATGCCGACCTCGAAGAAGATCGGCAGCCCGACGATCCCGGCGATCAGCACCATCGCCCACGGCATCGCCCGTCGCCCGGCCTTCGCCAGGATCGTGTCGACGATCTGGTCCGCGCCGCCGGAGTCGGCGAGCAGCTTGCCGAGGACGGCGCCCAGCGCGATCAGCACGCCGGTACCGGCGACCGTCTGCCCCAGTCCGGTGGAGAAGCTGGCGATGGCCTTGTCGAGCGGCGCACCGGCGACCGCGCCGAGCACCAGCGAACCGATGATCAGCGACAGGAAGGCGTGCAGCTTGAACTTGGTGATCAGCAGGACGATGACGGCGATACCCGCCAGGACGGCGATGCCGAGCTGGGCGTGACCGGCCGAGGTGATGGGCGCGGTCGCGTCCGCTGCGAGCATCTCAACGCTGAGATGTGGCACGGCGATTCCCTTGGTTGGAAGGAGGGGAGGGACGGTTCCCTGGTTGGCAGTTCCCTTGGTCGGCGGTTCCCCTGGCTGGGGGGAGAGGGGAAGGGCGGGAAGGGGGAGAGGGGGCGGCCGGGCCCCGGAGGGGGGTGGGGGCCCGGCCGCGGGGAGTTGGTCTCAGATCCTCGGTCGGGACCCAACGGGGCCCGCTCGGGGGCGCGTTGAGCCCCTCGGCCGAGGGGTGCGAAGGCCGCTGGGCTACGCGGTCGGCGCGGGGTGACGCAGGGCGGCGACCGCGCGGGCGGCGATCTCCTCCGGGGTGCCGGAGACGTCGACGGCCACGCCGGCCTCGTCCGCTCCGAGCGGTTCGAGCGTGGCGAACTGCGAGTCCAGCAGGGCGGTGGGCATGAAGTGCCCCTTGCGTTCGGTCATCCGCGCCTCGATCAGCGCGCGGTCGCCGGCGAGGTGGAGGAAGACCACGCCGGGGGCGGCGGCCCGCAGCCGGTCGCGGTAGGACCGCTTGAGCGCCGAGCAGCTGACCACTCCGCCGTGGCCGGCCCGCCCGTGCGCCCAGGCGCCGATGGCGTCGAGCCAGGGGCCGCGGTCGGCGTCGTCCAGCGGGGTGCCGGCCGACATCTTGGCGATGTTGGCCGGCGGGTGGAAGTCGTCGCCCTCGGCGTACGGGACGTCCAGGGCGTCGGCCACCAACGGACCGATCGTCGTCTTGCCGGTCCCGGCCACACCCATCACGACGATGACGTCGGCGCTGCCCATCCCGAATACCTCGATACCTCGTATGCAGGACTTCACACGCCAGACCGCCGTTACCGGCGTTACCGGCGTTATCGGTATGACGCAGTCCTCTTCGACCTCGTGCGTTCCCCACTGAAACCCATTAGGTACGACGTATTCAAGCCCTTGTGACGCAAACGTCATACTTAATTGCCCGAGAAGCGAGATCGTAGGCTTGGCCCATGGAAGAGACCGGGAACGGGGAGAAGGGGCTGCACGCCCGCGTGCTGGAGTCCCTGGGGCCCGCGATCACCGCGGGCGACTACCCTCCGGGCACCGTTTTGCGCACCGACGAGCTGGCCGAACGGTTCGACGTCTCGCGCACGGTGATCCGCGAGGCCGTCAGGGTCCTGGAGTCGATGCGCCTGGTCGTCTCGCGGCGCCGGGTGGGCGTGACCGTCCGCCCGACCGAGGAGTGGAACGTCTACGACCCGCGGGTGATCGGCTGGCGACTGGCCGGCCGGGACCGCCCCCGGCAGCTCCGCTCGCTGACCGTGCTGCGCTCGGCCGTCGAGCCGGTGGCGGCCGGCCTCGCCGCCACGCACGCCACCCCCGCCCAGTGCGCCGAACTCACCGAGCACGCCATGGGGATGGTGGCCACCTCACGCGGCCAGCAGCTCGACGCCTACCTCGTCCACGACATGGCCTTCCACCGGGTGGTGCTGACCGCCTCCGGCAACGAGATGTTCGCCCGGCTCGCCGAGGTGGTCGCCGCCGTCCTGACCGGTCGCACCCACCACCATGTGATGTTCACCGACCCGGACCCGGCCGCGGTCACCCTGCATGTGCAGGTCGCCGAGGCGATCCGCACCGGGGACGCGGCGCGCGCGGAGGCCCTCACCCGGGAGATCACCACCGGTGCGATGGCCGAACTGGACGTGCTGGCACCGTAGTTGCCGAAGCAGGCGCCCCCTTGGCGGGAGGCCGCGGGGCCGTCAGAACAGCGGCTGCTGCCCCGCCATCGGCGGCTCCTCCGGGTCGAAGAGCTTTTCCGCGGGCGCCATCATCGGCGCGGTCCGCCGCGACCCCGGGCAGGAGATCAGCTCGATCCCGGTCCGCCGCCCCGGAGGGTCGTGGCGGGCGTAGCGGCCGCCGACCACGGCGATCTCTCGGGTGCAGATGGGACAGTGGCGTCGGGGTGCGGACATGCCACCAGTCTGGCGGACGCGTTCCGCGCCCCGCACCCGGCACCCGTTACGGAGCTCAGAACGCGTCCGTCGGCACATACGTCCCCCAGACCTCCCGCAGCGCATCGCACACCTCGCCCAGCGTCGCCCGGGCCCGCAGCGCCTCCCGCATCGGGTAGAGCACGTTGTCCGTGCCCTCGGCGGACTTCCGCAGCGCGCCGAGCGCGGCGGCCACCGCGGTGCGGTTGCGGCGCTCGCGCAGCCGCGCCAGCCGTTCGGCCTGCTGCGCCTCGATGGCGGGGTCCACCCGCAGCGGCTCGTAGGGCTCCTCCTCGTCGGTCCGGAAGCGGTTGACGCCGACCACCACCCGCTCCCCGGCCTCCGTCTCACGGGCGATCCGGTAGGCGTTGCGCTCGATCTCGTCCTTCTGGAAGCCGCGTTCGATGGCGGCGACCGCCCCGCCGAACTCCTCGACCCGTGCCATCAGCGCCAGCGCCTCCTCCTGGACCGCGTCGGTCAGCGCCTCGACGGCGTACGAGCCGGCGAACGGGTCGACGGTGGCGGTGATGTCGGTCTCGTGCGCGAGCACCTGTTGGGTCCGCAGCGCCAGCCGGGCCGCCTTCTCGCTCGGCAGCGCGATCGCCTCGTCGAAGGAGTTGGTGTGCAGCGACTGGGTGCCGCCGAGCACCGCGGCCAGCCCCTGGACGGTGACCCGCGCGAGGTTCACCTCCGGCTGCTGGGCGGTCAGTTGCACCCCCGCGGTCTGGGTGTGGAACCGCAGCATCTGCGACTTGGGGTTGCGCGCCCCGAACTCCTGGCGCATCACCCGCGCCCAGATCCGCCGCGCGGCCCGGAACTTGGCGACCTCCTCCAGCAGCGTGGTCCGGGCGACGAAGAAGAACGACAACCGGGGCGCGAAGTCGTCGACGTCCATCCCGGCGGCGAGCGCGGTCCGCACGTACGCGACAGCGTTGGCCAGCGTGAAGGCGATCTCCTGTGCGGGCGAGGCACCGGCCTCCGCCATGTGGTACCCGGAGATCGAGATGGTGTTCCAACGGGGGATCTCGGCCCGGCAGTAGCGGAAGATGTCCGCGGTCAGCCGCAGCGACGGCTGCGGCGGATAGATGTACGTCCCCCGCGCGATGTACTCCTTCAACACGTCGTTCTGCACCGTCCCGTTGAGCTGATGCCCCCTCACCCCCTGTTCCTCGCCCACGAGTTGGTACATCAACAGCAGCACCGCGGCCGGCGCGTTGATGGTCATCGACGTCGAGACCGTGCCCAGCGGGATGCCGCCGAACAGCACCTCCATGTCCTCGACGGAGTCGATCGCCACCCCGACCTTGCCGACCTCGCCCGCCGCGATCGGGGTGTCGGAGTCGTGGCCCATCTGCGTCGGCAGGTCGAAGGCGACCGACAGCCCGGTCGTGCCGTGCTCGATCAGCTGCCGGTAGCGCGCGTTGGACTCCCGGGCCGTCCCGAACCCGGCGTACTGCCGCATCGTCCAGGGCCGCCCCGTATACATCGACGGGTAGACCCCGCGGGTGTACGGGTACTCCCCCGGCTCGCCCAGCGCGGCGTCCGGGTCCCAGCCCGCCAGCGCCGCCGGCCCGTACACCGGCTCGATGGGCAGCCCGCTCTCGCTGTACCGCGCCATGTCCCCTACGCCTCCAAACGGCTGAACAGTACGGGTTTGCACCGTATGGACAGCATGCCCGGAGGTTCGCCCCTGCGCACCGCTGGGAAGAGGGTGCGTCATGCGGCGAAGCGGGAGAAAAGGACCGGCGGCACTGCTGGCACTGGCGGCACTCACCTTGGCAACGGCCTGTCACCCGGTGCGGGCCACACCCCTCCTGGCACCCGGCGCGCACGGCCCCGCCGTCCGCGACCTCCAGGCCCGCCTGGTCCAACTACACCTGCTCGACCACACCCCCACGGGCCGCTACGCCACCGAAACGGCCACCGCGCTCCGCACGTTCCAAAAACAGGCCGGCCTCCCCCAGACCGGCACCTACACCACCACGGACCGCACCGCCCTCAACTCCCGCACCCGCAAGCCCGAACACGACGAGCTCCACTACCAGGGAACGCTCAGAAATCGGACAGCCAAGCCCCTCGGCTGACAGGGAATCCCCTCTCGCCAACCACAAAGAACGCTCTGACCGAAGCGAAAATTGAGCAACCCCCACCCACCGCAACCACATCCGCGAAAGCGGCGCCGGCTTAGGCGCAAGAGAGCGGCGCGGGCAGGGCCGGGGGAACGTGCCCCGCCCGCGCCGGGTGCGCCATGCCGTGGGTACGGGGGGAACCCCGGCGCTGGCGCTGCCGATGACCAGTCGGCTATTTCTTACTGCGTCACCGCGTCAAAAAACGTCACACCTGACCGGTGGGAAGGGTTCCGGTAGGCGTCGGGGCGGCGGAAGAGGGGGCCGAGGAAGGGGTCGGCGCGGGGGTGGTGGTGCCGGGTGCGGGGCTCACGGAGGGGGAGGCGGCGGGGGGCGAGTCGCCCTCCTCGTCGCCGTCGCCGCCGTGGTGACCACCGCCGCCGTTGCCGCCGTTCTCGCCCTGGCCGCCGCCCTTGCCGCCGCTCGCGCCATCGTTGTCACCCGAGCCGCCGCCGGGAGCGCCGAGTTGGGAGAGGTACTGCCGGCAGAAGGCGTGCACCCGGCCCGGGCCGCCGGCCTTGGCTTCGAGGCGCCGCAGCGTGTCGCGGTCCAGGTCGCCCCGCTTGCCGGACTCGTAGTTCTTGCAGACGGAGAGCAGCACCTTCTTCTTCCCGCTGCCGTCGTCCGGCAGCGGTGCGGCGTCGCCGCCGGGGGTGCTGGCGCCGGGCGACGGGGCGCCCGGCGTCCGGCCGGTGCCGTGGCTGTCGCCGGGGCTGGGGGTGGAATCGGGTGCGGGGGTCCGTCCGCCGGGTGAGGCGGCCGGGCTCGGGTTGGTGTCGCCGGTGCTGGTGGCCGGCTCCTGGGTCTCGAACGTGCTGGGCGTCTCGGCCGCCGAAACGCTGGCGCCGGGCTCGGGTTCGCTGCCGTGGAACGGGGTGGGCAGCACGCCGGTGCCGGCGGCGACCGCGATGCCGCTGATCGCGCAGACCGCGAGGGCCACGGCGAAGCCGCGTCTGAACGGGCGGGCGAGGCCGATGCGTTCGGTGAGGCGGTTGCCGCGGGTGGCGCGCACGGTGGGCAGCGTCGCGCCGCCGACGGAGTCGCTCGGGTGGGCGCCGGGGCCGTGGCCCGCCCGGCGGAAGGCGGCCAGCGCGGCCTCCTCGCCGGGCAGTGCGGCGCTCTCGGGCCGCGCGGAGCCGGCCGCCGCGGCGGCCTTCAGCAGTTGTTCGAGTTCGCGTGCGCCGTCGCCGACCTGGGAACCGACCGGCTCGCCGCGCAGCAGTCGCTCCGCGGCGTCCTTGTCGAGCCAGCTGTACCGGTCGTCGGCCATCACATGTCCTTCTGCGTTCGCGCGGCCGTTTCCGTCACACCTGGTACGTACGAATCCGGCACACCGTCGCGGTGTCTTCGGTCCTGTACGGGCAGCTCGCCCACGGTTCCGCTCCCCTTGCCCGAACCGGCGGACGCCCCTTTGGGCTCCCCGTCGCCGTCGTCCCCGCCGTCCTCCCCGAGCAGTTCGGCCAGCTTCTTCAGTCCACGGTGGGCGGCGGTGCGCACCGCGCCCGGCCGCTTGCCCAGCACCTGCGCCGCGCTCTTGGCGTCCAGCCCGACCACCACCCGCAGCGTCACGGCCTCGGCCTGGTCCTGCGGCAGCCGGCCTATGAGTCGGAAGGTGCGGCCGGTGCCCAGCGCCTCCAGCGCCTCGCCGGCGGTGTCGGACGCGGCCGGGGTGTCGGCGAGTTCGCTCTCGTCGCCGCCAACGGCCGGGCGTCGGCCGCGCATCCGTATGTGGTCCAGTGCCCGGTTACGGGCGATTCGCGCGGTCCAGCCCCGGAAGCGGTCCGCGTCGCCCTCGAAGCGGGCCAGGTCCCGAGTGATCTGGAGCCACGCCTCGGACGCCACGTCCTCGGCGTCCCCCTCGCCCACCAGGGTCCGGACGTAGCCGAGAAGCCGGGGGTGTATCGCGCGGTAGACGAGCCGGAACCCGGTCTCGTCGCCGTCCTGCGCCGCCTGCACGGCAACCGTCAGCCGTCCGTCGTCCGGCTGAATGTCGTCCCCTCGCACGGGTCCATCCTGTCGCACGCTGAATGTCCGCCGCCCGGTCCTTGCCGCTATGCGTTTGCTATGAGTCTTCGCGCCCGGTCCGCCGGGGCTTCTCGCGCGCCCGGTCGGTCCGGCCGCGGCCGCCCCCCGTCGGGCCGTTCCTGCTGACCGTAACGGGTCAGACCCGGTGCACGGCACCCGGGCCGCTTTTTGGGGTGGACGACACACCGCCGCGGCGCGCGCCCGCTTTCCCCGAACTCCCGGGTAACAAGCGGCTCTTCGGCCCCCGGACCGGCGGTGGCCTGCGCACCCGCCGGCGCGTTCGGGCACGTTACGGGCCCCGCCCGCCCCGCGTCCAGACCACTGGCCGTGCCCCGACCCGTACCGCGTGTGACGCTTTTCGGCCCGGTGGCGCTGTATCGATTAGGGGCCCGTCGCGGGCCCCGCACGAGCGACGGCCGGGGCCTCTCCTGTGGGGGGTGGCGGCCCCGGCCGTCTTCGTCAGTCCCTCTCCGCCCGGCCGTTCAGAGCCGGTTCGCCAGCGCCTTGAAGTCCGTCCAGGGCTGCGCGGGGGTGCGCGGGTCCCAGGTCTTCTGCGCCAGCGCCGCGAGCGGCAGCTTGATTCCGGCCGCGATCTGCTGTGCGGTCTGTGCCTGCGCGTGGTCGCACCAGATCGCGAACCGCCCGCCGGGGATCCGGTCGGCCCCGGTCTGGGACTCCGGTACGGAGACCGGCGAGGTGTGCCGCAGTACGCGCGGGGTCCAGCTCTTGTAGATCCGCTCGCCGGTCGGGTAGGTGAAGCCGTTGGGCTCGCCGAGCACGTAATAGAGGAACTCGTCGTTGAGGTTGAGCACCGTGCGGCCCTCGCGGAGGTAGCCCTCCGGTTCGCGGGCGCCGATCTCCTTGCCGGTCCAGTAGGCGACCGTGCGGTTCTTGTCGGCGGCCACCTTGCCGCCCGCGAAGAAGCCGTCGTTCCACGCCTCGATCCGGTTCTTGCCGGCGGCCTCGACGGTCTTCTGCCGGTCGTTGAGCCAGCCGGTGGCCAGGTCCTTGATGGTGGCGCCGGAGCCGTACTTGTCCCGGGCCGCCTTGGCGAGCTGCGGGTAGGACGCCTCCGGGTTCGAGGCCATCAGCGCCTGGTACTCGTCGCCGCCCAGGTGCCAGTAGGGGCCGGTGAAGAGCTGCCCGAACTCCTTCAGCAGCGAGTCGACGAGCTCGCCGGCCTGGGGCTTGGAGATGTCGATGGCGCCGCGGAGCACCTTGCCGGAGGCGTTGCGCAGTTGGAGGTCGGGGTAGTGGTCGAGCACGGCGCCGAGGTGGCCGGGCGAGTCGATCTCCGGGATGAGCGCCACGTGCAGGCTCTGCCCGACCTTGATCAGGTGCCGGACCTGATCCTTGGTCAGGTGGTCGGCGGAGACGATCTGGGGGTGACTGTCGCTCTGGATGCGGAAGCCCTGGTCGTCGGAGAAGTGCAGCTGGAGCTGGTTGAGCTTGAGGTCGGCGAGCTGCCGGATGCGGGCCTCGATCCATTCCGCGGTGAACGGCTTGCGGGCGTTGTCGATCATCAGGCCGCGCTGCGGCCGGTCCGGGCGGTCCTCGATGGTGCCCTCGGGGAGGCCGCCGGCGGTGCGGACGGCCTGCTTGACGGTGCGGGTGCCGTTGAAGACGCCGGTGTCGGTGGGGGCGGTGAGGGTGAGCCGGGCGTCCCGGGCGGTGAGGGTGTAGGACTCATCGGCGGCGCTGCCGACCGGGGCGTTGTTGGCGCGCTTGCCGCGGGCCCCACCGCTGAGCTTCACCTCGATGTCACCGGGGCGGACGTCCTGTTTGCCCCACACCACGGCCAGCCCGCCGAGATCCTTGGCCATGAGTTGCGCCTCGTCGGCGACGGTGCTCTTCTCCCCGGCCGGTACCACGATCCGGGCGCCCTTGGTCGGCCGCCAGCCGTTTCCGTTGGCCGGGCGGAACTCCCGTACGGCCGGGACGATGCGCGGCGGGCCGGTCACCTTGGCCCAACTGGGGATGGGTGCGGCGGGGCTGGAGGAGCTGGGGGCGGCGCCCGGAGCCTGGGAGCTGGCCCCTTGGGAACAGCCGCCGAGCACCAGCGCGCCGGCCAACACCGGGGCGGTCAACAGCATGCGGCGGGCCCCCGGTCCGACGGGCGGCCGGGCCGGGAGCGGGGGCTGTGGGGAGGCCGAGGGCCACGGGGAACGCGGCGGCCGCATCGGGTTCGACATCGTGCAATCCTCACTTTTCGGGGCGAAGGTATTGCCTGGTGCGCAGAGCGGAGCGTCTACCGGGCGCGCGAAAGCTCTCTCATCCGGGTGAAAATCGCGCATCCGTCGGACAGTGTTCGGCGGGCGTCGTTAGCGTGGCCTCGCCGTCGCTCACTCCCTTCCGGGGCGCGTGGACCGCCGGACGATCGCCGGGTGCCACTTCATGTGACGTATTCACCACACCTGCCGTCAGCTCCGTACGTATCAGACTTTTCATCCGTTTCGCCTCACCCACCACTGAGTTTCCGTCAGCCACACCTCTCCCTCCCCTCCCTCCGAGGAGCCTCCGCTGTCCGGTGACACTCCGGCCGCCCGTCCGCTGCCCCGGCCGCCCGCGCCCGCGCCGCGGCGCGGCATACCGCGGCAGAGCCACCCCACCCGGCCCCCGGCCGCCGGCCTCGCCCGCTTCAACGCCCTCCCCCACCCCCGCGCCGTGGCAACCCTGTTGACCTGCTGCGGCTGCCTCCGCTGGGCCGAGCGGATCGCCGCCCACCGCCCCTACCCCGACGCCGAGTCGCTGCTCGCCGCCGCCGACGAGGCCGGCTACGACCTCACCGCGACCGAGCAGATCCGCGCGCTGGCCCAGGAACCGCCCGCCCCGCTCCCGCCGGCCCGCCCCGGCCCCGGCACCCTCGCCGCGCACACCGCACTGCGCGCCGCGCACGCCGCCTACGAGCGCCGCTTCCGGTACGCCTTCGTCATCTGCCTCGACGGCCACCGCGACGACGAGATGCTGGACCAGACCCTGCACGCCATCCGCACCCGACTCGCCCACGAACCGGACGAGGAACGACCGGTCGCCGCGGACGCCTTACGGCGGCTGGCACGCGCCAGGCTGGCCCAACTTGCGGCGTTTTGCCGGCAATAGCCCGGTTTCTTCTTGTGTGATAGCCCGTTGGTGCCTGTTTGATCACACCTAAGGCCCCCCGCGCGAGGAACCGACAGGGCGTCGATACGATGACGAGCGGCCGGTGGACCGTACCCGGCCGGGCCCGACCGACCAACGAAGCCGGCGCGGCCCTAGTCCCCGCTCCCGGAGGGTTCTTCCGTGCCGGCTGGAACGCTGTACCGCGGCCGGGAAGGCATGTGGTCCTGGGTGGCTCATCGAGTCACCGGAGTCCTCATCTTCTTCTTCCTGTTCGTACACGTCCTCGACACCGCTCTCGTTCGCGTCTCTCCTGACGCGTACGACAACGTCGTTGCGACCTACAAGACGCCAATCGTCAACGTGATGGAGTACGGCCTGGTGGCCGCCATCCTCTTCCACGCGCTCAACGGCCTGCGGGTCATCGCGGTGGACTTCTGGTCCAAGGGCCCGAAGTACCAGAAGCAGATGCTGTGGACCGTTGTCGGTGTCTGGGTCGTGCTGATGGCCGGTGCCTTCTACCCCGTGCTCCAGCACACGCTGCGCACGCTGTTCGGGAGCTGAGGCGAGAGATGTCTGCTGAATCCACCACCGCGGGTGCCACCGCCGCGGAGAACGTCGCGCTCTTCGACGCGGACAACCCTGCCCCGGTCATCGAGGCGCCCCGCAAGCGCACCGCGAAGTCGCCCAAGGCGACCCGCACCAACTTCGAGCTGTACGGCTGGCTGTTCATGCGGCTGTCCGGCATCGTCCTGGTCGTCCTGGTCCTCGGCCACCTGCTGATCCAGCTGGTGCTCGACGGCGGCGTCTCCAAGATCGGCTTCGCCTTCGTGGCCGGCCGTTGGGCCTCGCCGTTCTGGCAGGTCTGGGACCTGCTGATGCTGTGGCTGGCCATGCTGCACGGGGCCAACGGCCTGCGCACCGTCATCAACGACTACGCGCAGCGGGACAACACCCGCTTCTGGCTGAAGATGCTGCTCTACACCGCCACGGTGTTCACCGTCCTTCTGGGCACGCTGGTGATCTTCACCTTCGACCCGAACATCCGCTAGGCCCCGGGCTGAGGGACTGAGGTAACGACCCATGCAGATCCACAAGTACGACACCGTCATCGTCGGCGCCGGCGGCGCCGGCATGCGCGCCGCCATCGAGGCGACGAAGCGCAGCCGCACCGCCGTGCTGACCAAGCTCTACCCGACCCGCTCCCACACCGGCGCCGCCCAGGGCGGCATGGCCGCGGCCCTCGCCAACGTCGAGGAGGACAACTGGGAGTGGCACACCTTCGACACCGTCAAGGGCGGTGACTACCTGGTCGACCAGGACGCCGCCGAGATCCTGGCGAAGGAGGCCATCGACTCCGTCCTCGACCTGGAGAAGATGGGCCTGCCGTTCAACCGCACGCCCGAGGGCCGGATCGACCAGCGCCGGTTCGGCGGTCACTCCCGCAACCACGGTGAGGCCCCGGTCCGCCGGTCCTGCTACGCCGCGGACCGCACCGGCCACATGATCCTCCAGACGCTGTACCAGAACTGCGTCAAGGAGGGCGTGGAGTTCTTCAACGAGTTCTACGTCCTGGACCAGTTGATCACCGAGGTCGACGGCGTCAAGAAGTCCGCCGGTGTGGTCGCCTACGAGCTGGCCACCGGTGAGATCCACGTCTTCCAGGCGAAGTCGGTCATCTACGCGTCCGGCGGCACCGGCAAGTTCTTCAAGGTGACGTCGAACGCGCACACCCTGACCGGTGACGGCCAGGCCGCGGTCTACCGCCGCGGACTGCCGCTGGAGGACATGGAGTTCTTCCAGTTCCACCCGACCGGCATCTGGCGGATGGGCATCCTGCTGACGGAGGGCGCCCGCGGTGAGGGCGGCATCCTCCGCAACAAGGACGGCGAGCGCTTCATGGAGAAGTACGCGCCCGTCATGAAGGACCTCGCCTCGCGTGACGTCGTCTCCCGCTCGATCTACACCGAGATCCGCGAGGGTCGCGGCTGCGGTCCCGAGGGCGACCACGTCTACCTCGACCTGACCCACCTGCCGCCGGAGCAGCTGGACGCCAAGCTGCCGGACATCACCGAGTTCGCGCGGACCTACCTCGGCATCGAGCCCTACACGGACCCGATCCCGATCCAGCCGACCGCGCACTACGCGATGGGCGGCATCCCGACCAACGTCGAGGGCGAGGTGCTGGCCGACAACACCACCGTCGTCCCGGGCCTGTACGCCGCCGGCGAGGTCGCCTGCGTCTCGGTGCACGGCGCCAACCGCCTGGGCACCAACTCGCTGCTGGACATCAACGTCTTCGGCCGCCGGGCCGGCATCGCCGCGGCGGAGTACGCGGCCACCGCCGACTTCGTCGAGCTGCCCGAGGACCCGGCGTCGCTGGTCGTCGAGCAGGTCGAGCGGCTGCGGGACGCCACCGGCAACGAGCGGGTCACCGAGATCCGCAAGGAGCTCCAGGAGACCATGGACGCCAACGTCATGGTCTTCCGCACCGAGCAGACCATCAAGACCGCGGTCGAGAAGATCGGCGAGCTGCGCGAGCGCTACCGCAACGTCGCCATCCAGGACAAGGGCAAGCGCTTCAACACCGACCTGCTGGAGGCCATCGAGCTGGGCAACCTGCTCGACCTGGCCGAGGTCATGGCGGTCTCCGCCCTCGCCCGCAAGGAGTCCCGCGGCGGTCACTACCGCGAGGACTACCCCAACCGCGACGACGTCAACTTCATGCGGCACACCATGGCGTACCGCGAGGTGGGCGCCGACGGTTCCGAGTCGATCCGGCTCGACTACAAGCCGGTCGTGCAGACCCGCTACCAGCCGATGGAGCGTAAGTACTGATGAGCACCCCCACTCTCGACAAGCACTCCGCGGCGCTGGACGCGGCCGAGAACACCGCCGCGCACCTGATCACGGTCACCTTCCGGATCCGCCGGTTCAACCCGGAGGTCTCCGAGGAGGCCCGCTGGGAGGACTTCCAGCTGGAGATCGATCCCAAGGAGCGCGTCCTGGACGCCCTCCACAAGATCAAGTGGGATCTGGACGGTTCGCTGACCTTCCGTCGTTCCTGCGCCCACGGCATCTGCGGCTCCGACGCCATGCGCATCAACGGCCGCAACCGCCTGGCCTGCAAGACCCTGATCAAGGACATCAACCCGGAGAAGCCGATCACCGTCGAGGCCATCAAGGGCCTGACGGTGCTGAAGGACCTTGTCGTCGACATGGAGCCCTTCTTCCAGGCGTACCGGGACGTGATGCCCTTCCTGATCACGACCGGCAACGAGCCGACCCGCGAGCGCCTCCAGTCCGCCGAGGACCGCGAACGCTTCGACGACACCACCAAGTGCATCCTGTGCGCGGCCTGCACCACCTCGTGCCCCGTGTTCTGGAACGACGGCCAGTACTTCGGCCCGGCGGCGATCGTCAACGCCCACCGCTTCATCTTCGACTCGCGCGACGAGGGCGGCGAGCAGCGGCTGGAGGTCCTCAACGACAAGGACGGCGTGTGGCGTTGCCGCACGACCTTCAACTGCACGGACGCCTGCCCGCGTGGCATCGAGGTCACCAAGGCGATCCAGGAAGTGAAGCGTGCGCTGATTACGCGGCGCTTCTGATCACCTGAATGTCGTTGGCCGAAAGGCCGTTGAGGGCCCCGTCTCCGTGTGCAACGGAGGTGGGGCCCTCCCACGTTGTCGGCTGACGCCGGTTGGTTCCCACGTTGTCGGCTGACGCCGGTTGGTTCCCACGTTGTTGGCTTTCCCGCCGTGCGAGGTGCTGTTGTTTGCGCCTGCGGCGCGGGCTGAGTTGTCCGCGTTTCCGCTGCCTTTCCGCTGCGCTTGGCGTGCCTCCCACGTTGTTGGCTTTCCCGCCGTTGCCTGCGGCCGGCTGTGCCCCACGTTGTTGGCTTTCCCGCCGCGCGGGTTGCTGTTGTTTGCGCCTGGCGGCGCGGGCTTGTTGCCGCTG